>JABDLF010000105.1 GCA_013003115.1 Gammaproteobacteria bacterium | reverse complement strand
GCGGCAAGCAAAATGCGCAAAGCGCAGGACCGCATGCGCGAGGCGCGCCCATACGCCGACAAGATCCGCACGGTGATCGGGCATCTTAGCGAGGCCAATCCGGACTACAAGCATCCGTGGCTGGTAGAGCGTGAAGTTAAACGCGTTGGTTACATTATTATTTCAACGGATCGTGGTCTGTGTGGCGGTCTCAACGTCAACATGTTCAAGCGTGTACTCGCATCGATGCAAGAGTGGCGCGACCAGGGCGTGGAGCTCGAAATGTGCCTCATCGGCGCAAAGGGCGTGCGCTTCTTCAGGCGCTTTGGCGGCAAACCAGCGGCCACTGCCACGCACCTCGGCGATACGCCGCGCATTACAGATCTTATCGGCACCATCAAGGTGATGCTGGATGCTTACAGCGAGGGGCGGATCGACCGGCTGTTCCTGGTGCACAACGAGTTTGAAACCACCATGTCGCAAAAGCCGAAAATTCGAACCATGTTGCCGGTCGAAACGACAGATGAGACAGACCTGCAGACCCACTGGGATTACATCTACGAACCGGGTGCCAGAGAGCTTCTTGACGGAATATTGATGCGCTACGTGGAGTCGCAGGTTTATCGCGGCTCGCTGGAAAACATCGCCTGCGAAATGGCGGCGCGCATGGTGGCAATGAAGAGCGCCACGGACAATGCCGGCGATATTATCGACAACCTGCAGCTGGTCTATAACAAGGCGCGGCAGGCGGCAATCACCCAGGAAATTTCAGAAATTGTTGGTGGTGCGGCCGCGGTCTGACGCAGCCACTACCGGCGGAGAGTTGAGGAACAAGATATGAGTACTGGCAAGACGGTTCAGATCATCGGCGCGGTGGTCGACGTGGAATTTCCGCGTGAGGCCATCCCCAACGTTTACGATGCACTGACGCTCGAAGAAACCGGCCTGACACTGGAAGTGCAGCAGCAGCTGGGCGATGGCATCGTGCGAGCTATTGCTATGGGTGCCTCGGAGGGTATGAAGCGCGGCATGACGGTGACCAACACCGGCCAGCCCATCCAGGTACCGGTGGGCGAAGCCACTTTGGGCCGGATCATGGACGTGCTGGGTGACCCCATCGACGAGAAGGGTGCGATCCCGACCGACAAGCGCTGGACCATTCACCGTGACGCGCCAAGTTATGAAGATCAGGCCACCTCGGTCGAGATTCTGGAAACCGGCATCAAGGTGATTGACCTGATTATGCCGATCGCCAAGGGCGGCAAGATCGGGCTGTTCGGTGGTGCCGGCGTGGGCAAGACCGTAACCCTGATGGAGCTCATCAACAACATCGCCAAAGAGCACGGCGGCTATTCTGTGTTTGCCGGCGTCGGTGAGCGCACGCGTGAAGGGAATGACTTTTATCACGAGATGACTGAGTCGGGCGTTATCGACAAGGTTGCCCTGGTTTATGGTCAGATGAACGAGCCGCCGGGTAACCGCCTGCGCGTAGCGTTGACCGGCCTGACCATGGCCGAGTACTTCCGCGATGAAGGTCGCGACGTGTTGATGTTCATCGATAACATTTACCGTTACACCCTGGCCGGCACCGAGGTCTCGGCGCTGCTGGGCCGCATGCCATCTGCTGTGGGTTATCAGCCAACACTGGCTGAAGAAATGGGTGTGCTGCAGGAGCGCATTGCATCGACCAAGAAGGGCTCTATTACTTCCTTCCAGGCCGTCTACGTGCCTGCGGATGATTTGACCGATCCGTCGCCCGCAACGACTTTTGCTCACCTTGATGCAACACTGGTTTTGTCACGCCAGATCGCAGAGCTGGGTATTTACCCTGCGGTGGACCCGCTCGATTCGACCAGTCGTCAGCTCGATCCGTTGATCATCGGCCAGGAGCATTACGACGTGGCACGCTCGGTGCAGGCAACGCTGCAGCGGTACAAGGAACTGCAGGACATTATCGCGATTCTGGGTATGGACGAGCTGTCAGAAGAAGACAAGCTGGCAGTTTCGCGCGCACGAAAGATCCAGCGTTTCCTTTCGCAGCCTTTCTTCGTGGCGGAAACCTTTACCGGCAGCCCCGGCAAGTACGTTTCACTGTCTGACACGGTGCGCGGCTTTAAGGCGATTATCGATGGTGACTACGACCAGCTGCCGGAGCAGGCTTTCTACATGGTTGGCACCATTGACGAGGCGGCCGAGAAGGCCAAGACGCTGCAGTAAGCAGACGCGAGCGGAATATGGCAAACATACATGTCGATATCGTCAGCGCCGAAGGCGAGATCTATTCGGG
>JABDLF010000074.1 GCA_013003115.1 Gammaproteobacteria bacterium | reverse complement strand
TACGTGCCGACGCCCGAACAGAAAGTCATCTTCGCTTTGCAGGAAGAAATGGTTCATCACTACGAACGGGCAAAAGATGAGCTCGAGAAGTTTGAATGCGGCAACGGTCATGAACATGGCGTGGCAGCAGAAGAAAGTTTTCGCAAAGCCATATCGGCCTGCCAACGCATCGGCGGCCACGAGGGAAAAATCGATTCATATAGCTCCCAAATGCTGCTCCAGCTTACTGAACTATTGGAGATGCAGGGAAGAATGAAAGAAGTCAAAGAAAGTCTTCAGGGCATCGTGCAATTTTATCAGCAAGAGGCCCAAAGAACCGATGGTGGCAAATACATGCTTGACTGGAGGCTGGCACAACGCGCCAGCCACAAGTTAGCCGCTCTTGAGCGAAGCGATGGCAACACAGCAGCCGCAGCAGCACTTGAAGACCAGGGCAATCATTGGCTTGACGAGTTCCAGAAAATTTAATCAGTAAGAACTGCCGCTCCATAAGACCACTGTTTCGGCCTCTACTTGCATAATCAGGACGAATTACTTGTTTACGACGCCGAGCCTCTTGATCACCTATAATCTTCACCACTATCCGCAGCAGGAGCTTTGCCATGGCGTTTCCAGTTTCCGCACCACGGCGTCACGCCCGCCTTTCCCTGACCATTTTTCTGAGCCTTGCTCTCATCGGCACCAGCTCGGTCGCCTCCGCAGGCTGGCTCGACAAGCTCAAGAAAACGTTTGGCGGCGATGATGAGAAAAAGGAGCAGCCACTCAGCACGGACGAAGTCGGCGGAGGACTAAAGGATGCCCTGCGAGTGGGAACGGAGAACGTAGTTGGGATGCTGGGCAAGGAAGGCGGCTTCAATCTGGACCCGGCCGTGCATATCCCCCTGCCGGGACAGCTGGAACAGGCCAAAAAACTGCTGGGCAAAGTCGGCATGGACTCGACGCTTGAGGACCTGGAGCTCAGGTTGAATCGCGCTGCGGAAATCGCAACCCCAAAAGCCAAGGCCTTGTTCATGGACGCCATCAACGAGATGACCCTCGATGACGTCATGGCCATATACAACGGGCCTGAAGATTCGGCGACGCAGTACTTCAGGGCAAAGATGTCGGCGCCTTTAGCACTGGAGATGAAGCCCGTCGTAGACGAGAGTCTTGCAGACGCGGGCGCGGTCAAAGTCCTCGACGCAGCAATGAGCCGCTATGACGCCATCCCCTTCGCGCCGGAAGTCGATGCCAACCTGAGTGATTACGTCGTGGAAAAAGGAATGGATGGCGTTTTCTATTACCTCGCAAAGGAAGAAGCAGCCATCCGGCAGAATCCCGCCAAGCGCACAACAGACCTTCTCAAGCGCGTTTTCGGAGGGTAGTTACCGTTATTCTTCGCAGCATTCGTTGCCGCGAAAACGGCAACCGGCAAGGCAGCACGTTTACTATCGTTCTGCCAAAAACGCGCATCGAAAACTGAGCGAGATCCTACTTTTCTACTTTCGCGGCTACCGTTCTATACAAACAATAATCACAGTCCGCCCCGGCCTCGGGAATTTCGTCGCTCTCTAAACAAGCATGCAGGTCGCTTAACACGCCCTCCACCCAGGCATCTCTGCCCTCATAGGCAATCAAGGTGAGCTCGAATTCGAGCTTCGCATCAAACGCCTCTTTGTCAGAGATGCCATTGGCATACACCCAATAGCCGGTGTTGGACACGGTGAGACCCTTTTGTCTCAACAGCCACTGGTAGATCTCCATCTGCCGCTTGTAACCCGCGTGCCAGTCCTGGTCTAAGGCCGTGATGGACCCGCTCTTTGACGTGGCCTTGTAGTCCACCACGATGTACTCGTCGTTGCTGTTGATCCACAGATCATCGATGGCGCCGAACACCTCGAGGCCGGTGTCCAGGTGCAGCACGCGCACGCCCTTGAAGTTCTGCCGCCAGACATCGAGCTCGTCATGGGCCACGGGCCGGGCATCCACGCCGTAGCGTTCAAGCAGCGGATGCTGCGAACTCGCCGCGCGATGCACATCGAACTCGGCCTTTAACAAGCTATCCACCGCGGTGTTGAGATTAAACGGATAACCCGGCGGCCGACCCACACCCAGACGCCGGTCTAAATAAAAACAGCGCGGACACTCCACGAACAAATCGATCTTGCTGCGCGAGAGCGCAAAAGGTTTGCCTGCACCCGGTTTGTACAGGTTACGGACGCGGGGGGCTCGATAATATTTGGACATAAGTTTTTCTGTTCAGACTCAACTTTCTGGTTGCGAGTTCGGCAAAGATTTAAAAAGGCATAAGACACCTTTTTACGCTGGCCGGCGGGGGCTTAGCAGCTCACAACGCCGCGTTTTTCTTTCGCCCGGTACAGTGCATCATCAGCTGCACCGAGCAGATTCCTGGATGGCGTGTCCTTTGATGCCGTCGCCACGCCGATCGAGACGCCGGCCTGCGGGTGAATGCTCTTGAGCGCCGGATTTGCAACTTCGAGTATCCGGGTGGCGACCAGCATGGCGATTTCTTCGTCGGAGCGAGGCAAGACCACCGCAAACTCATCGCCGCCAATGCGGGCACAGGCGCCCGGGTCGGTGCTGCGCAGGCAGCCCGAGATGGTCCTGGCCGCAGTGTTGATTGCCTCGTCTCCATGCAGGTGCCCAAGCTCGTCGTTGATGGACTTCAGCTTGTCGACATCTACAAATAGCAGAGAAGTTTTGCTGCGCGACAGCGCGGCAGCAAGATACTTGTCAAACGCGCGGCGGTTCAACAAGCCGGTTGCAGGATCTTTCAGGCTGTCCTCTTCCGCCGTGCGCAGCTCGGTAAGGTCATGCAGGATGCCGGTGAAGGCATGGTAACCCTCAAGCTTCATCTCGCCCACCGCGAGCCGTACGTGGAACAGGGCGCCATCTTTTTTCCTGGCCACCACTTCCCGCCCGCTTCCGATGATCTTTTTCTCCCCGGTAGTAAGATAGTTTGAAATGTAACTGTCGTGTGCCTCATGGTGCGGTGACGGCATCAGCATTGCGACATTCTTACCGAGCACCTCTTCGCTGGTAAAGCCGAACAACTTTTCGGCAGCGGGATTAAACGACTCGATCAGTCCCCCTCGTCTATGACGATCACGGCGTCGGGGACCGTGTCGAACACCGCCTCGAAACGACGCCCCGCATCGACCAACGCCTTTACCACCTTTTTGCGCCCGATCAGCAGGTAGGCCGAAACCCAGATCACGAAAATGGCCAACGCGCGATTGGTCAGGGCCATCCAGTGCATTCCGGATGGTGTGGAGAGGAAGTAACCGATGATGGTCAGCACCGTGGCTATGACGGCAACGACGACCGTTACCCTGCGCTGTGGCGAGCGCAGTGATACGAGCACGGCCAAGACGTAGGGAATGCCTGCCGCCACGCCCAGTGGCAGCAATATATCGCCGATAAAAACGGCGAACATGATGAGTCCAAGCAGCAGATAAAGCCGGACTCGGCTGCCAGTCATCTTTTGCCCTCCTGCAGCGGTTGGGCGACTGGCATGCATCAACGTATCAAGACGCGAGGCACACCCCATAGCCAATATACCCGCAACGCAGTGAAGTGTCGCGTTCGCTGCGGACAGCAAATGCCGTTTTTTCTGACTGACTAAGCCCGGGCGAGGCCCACTTGCTTGAGAATGGCGGGAATCTTCTTTAGCGTTGATACATAAAAAAGGCGTTAGACACCTTTTTTTGTTGTCTCCAGCTCTTCTGTGACACGCGTCACGCTGACGAACATGCCCCGAGGTTAGCCTTGAACCCGCACTACAAATGCGGAGACTGGCTATGACCCGACGAATACTCATCGCGACCTTGCTTCTTGGGCTGGGCACCAGCGCGGCATCTGCCGACGACGATTTTTGGCTGGGCATGAAAGCCGGCACCCTGGGCATTGGCGGTGAAGCCTCGTGGCGCCCGGTTCCTTATCTGGACCTGCGCGCTGGCGTGAACGGCTTTTCGTTTGACCAAAACGGGTCCGAAGCGGGCATTGATTACCTGGGAAATGCCGACCTGATGACCGTCTTCGCCACCGCAAATTTGCGGGTTCCCCTGAGCCCCTTTCGGGTCACGGCCGGCATCTTTAATAACGGCAATGAACTCTCGCTGACGAGCCGTGATACCAGCACCTACCAGGTGGGCTCACAAACCTACACCTCCGACGAGGTCGGGACGCTGCGGGCGGGCGCCACGTTTGATGACTGGGCACCCTACGCGGGGATCGGCTTCGATTTTCGGCTGCTCGACACGCTCGGACTGCACATTGACGCGGGGGTGCTGGGCCAGGGCTCTCCCCTGGTCACGCTCACCGCCGATGGCTCAGCTGCCAGCGATCCGCAGTTCCAACAACAGCTTGAAGCGGAGCGTCTTGAGCTGCAGAACAGCGTCGACGACTACAAGTACTACCCGGTCGTCTCGATTGGGTTCAGCTTTAACTTCTGAACGCTAGTACAGCAGGAAGGTCAGCTTCCGCTCCAGAGAGGTTCGATGTAGCGCATTGGCCTTGGTTCACCGTTTACGATCCCCGGGATAAAACGATCAACCTGAGCACAAACGTCGCCGCTCAGCCTGGCAAGGGGCGCGACACGATGAATCTCGCACTCACTGACCTGACCGTATTCATCTACGTGAAAGTCCATTAAAAACTTTGTGCGTGTGCTGTTACAGTCTTTGCCGCTGCGCGCCAGGCGCCGCGATCCCTGACTGATGCAGTTCCAGTTTACGTCGCCCAGCCGCTGCGGTGACGTGTAGTCAAATCCGTACTTCTCAGCTTGCCGACCGTCATTGGGCACTGCAATCACCCTAGTGTCGTCGCCTGGAATGAAAACTACCGAAATCGGGGTTGCCACCCGTACACGCTTACCGTTGACTTCGGCGGGTGTCAGACGCACTTTCTTCAGCGCGCGAATTGCTGCCTGCTCGTGTTCTTTCATGCCCTCCGGACGCGAAACGCACATAACATACTGCGTGCGGCCGCTCGATTCGATCGTGGTCTCACAAAGGACGTGAACCGGGTCTTCTGTTTTTGGTGCACGCACCGTCTCTGCAATCTCGGCAAGATCGTCGTTGTCTATGGCAGGGGTAACGGTTACCGCAAACGCCGGCATTGCCAGGCCCGCCGCGGTCAGAGCGACGCCGGTCAACAGCGTTAATCTTGCTGTAACGCGAAATGAAAACATGATGATAATCTCCCCGGCGCATTCTTAGAAAGTACGAACGCTTTTTACGCCTTATTGGTCAAATCACGTTCTTCAAACAGCGTAGAAAATGAGCGCCGCAGGGTAAATGGGTAGAAACACCCATAAACGGGTGGGGAAATCGCCTATTAGGGAGAAAGGGGTCAGACCCCTTTACTGTTGAGAAAGCCCCAGCTGCTTGAGAATGGCCGGGATTTTCTTTTTAAGCTTGAAATAGCCCCGGGTTGCGTGGGGCCAGCAAAGATCGTCGTAACCGCGGCGCAGGTATCGTAGTTCGATCCCCTGCTCATTGAGCTTGTCGCCGGCGGCACTGAGCAAGTCGCGCACCGGGCCAACGGGCGCATAGGGTGTGGCTACTACGCTGATGTTGTTTGCGTTTGCCCATTCGATGACGCGCGCTTCCCACTCGTCGTGGCCGACCAGTTTACTAGCAACGCCGAAAGCCTGATTTGCGCGCGCAAGCGCATCACCCACCGCGCCCGCCGCGAACTCGCAGGCATGCGCGGCGACGGGCATTGGTGAACGGGTGGGCGTCGCGGTAAGTCCCATGATGGCAGCCGGCGGCCTCGGCAATAGATCTATCTCCGGCGCGCAGTCATCTTCGGTGATGAGCAGGCCGAACGGCTGGTCGTCGGGAAGATTGACGGCCTCCAGCAAAGGCTCCGCTGAATAAGTTTGCTCCTCAGTCAGCGCCGGCGCAGTGCTCGCGAGCTGGCCTTCTGGGTTGAAGCGGCCCTCCGTGTACTTCTCAATGTTCGACGCCCTTGCCAGGTAAGTCTTGCCAACCGTGTGCAGGCCGCTGACCCAGCGCCAGCTGAGTGTGTTGGATGCCGGGTCGCCGTCTAACAGGTGGCGAAGAAAAAAGTCGGCGCCCAGCTGCCACGGCAGCCTGAGCGTAAACACCCAGATACTGGCAAACCACATGCGCGCATGGTTGTGCAGGTAACCGGTGTCGGTAAGCTCGCGCGCCCAAAAATCGAAGCAGTCGATACCCGTTTTACCCTCAATGGCGCGCTTGAATGCGTCATGCAGTTCGGCGTTTGCATCAAGCTGCTCAACACCGCTTTTCATACATGCACGATAGTCCGACCACACGCGACTGTGCTGCTCCAGCCAGCCCTTGAAATACGCCCGCCAAAACACCTCTTCAATGAACTTCTGCGCCGATGAAAACGCGTGACGCGCAAGCACGCTTTCGAGCAGTTCCTCTTCGAGAACCAGCCGATGACGAAGCCAGGGCGACATCACGGAGACATTACCGCGGCGATCAGCGCCGAAGTCGTAGTTCCTCGACTTGGCGTAATCACGGCCGGCGCGACCAAGAAATGATTCCGCCTGTGTAAGACCGGCTTCACGCGTGGGTGTTACTAATAATTCAGACATGCCTGGAGGTTACTTGCAGAGAGGCCGGACAAAAAGGGGTCAGACACTCTTTTGCCTGACTCGCCCACTGACCCAGCGCAGGAATACCGCAGCGGCCACGGCCATCGTCGCCGCCAGCAGGTTAAACAACATGTCCATCCAGTCAAAAACCCGGCTGGGGATGGCGAGCTGCAGCATTTCATCGACGGCACCAATCACCGCCGCTGCCACAATCGCGAGCAAAGGCGGCAGTGGCACGCGTCGCCCATGGGCCGCGCGTTCGTTGAGCGCTTCGAGAATGAACACCGCCACGATGCCGTACTCCATCAGGTGGCTGCGCTCCGGGATGGCGAGGCGCAAGAGGACCAGGAAGTAAACTACCGCGACACCGAGCCACGCACCGATTTCGATGCCGCGCGGGCGCACGCCCAGGGCCACCATGACGATGGTGAGTGCCGTCAGCAGCATGGCGGCTACGAAGGCGATGGTCATCAATGCCTGGCCGTAAAGCCAGGCGACCAAAGTCGCTGCTAGCCCCAGCGTTGAATAGATGGCGAGCACGAGCAGGGCGGTCAGGAGCCACAGGCGGCGTTCTCTGGCCGAAGCAAAGAAACTGTTGCGAGATTCGTTCAAATAATTCACTCAGTGTTATCAGCTGCCCGGCGCCTTCGCTCGCTAATTATGCGGGTAATGACCTTCTCCAGTATGCAAAAGTCTTGTGAAATAGCTGTTGGAACCCCAATTTGCTGGCAAAAGTGTGCCAACCTCCCGTGTCTTCACGCGCCTTTCACGGTTTTCGGTTTACAGTACGACAGCTTGTTATCGACCGCTGATATGCGATTCGCCCTAAAAACCTGCATTAGAGCGTCTCGTTAATTCATTAGGCAGTAGTCGAGGTTAGGCGGCGAGGGAAGTCGGGGGCACGGCTCTCAATCGAGAGAAACAAATAAACCAATTGGAGAATCACAAAATGTTGAAAACGATCGATATGAAAACCCCACTGCTTGCTGTTGCTGGCATCCTGGGTCTGTCACTGACTGCGCATGCAGGCCACACGAACAGCGTGCTTGAAGCTGAGCTGGATGGTCGCCAGGAGGTTGCGAGTGACGTAAGAAACCGCCGCATAGTTGGAGATCCCAACGGCAAAGGTGAGGCTTATGTTTTTGGCATAGATGGTGATGAGTTCACCCTTTGCTACGTCCTCACCGTTGAGAAAATCGAACTGGTTCCGGTCGGCCCGGTGGGCGAAGGAATGGCAGCGCACATCCATGAGGGAGCCTTCGGTGAAAATGGTCCCATCGTCGCAGTACTGGCTGGCCCTGAAGATGGAAATGCGGCTGACTGCCTGACCGAGGGCGAAACTGGAAAATTCCCAACCGGCGAATTTGGCATTGTCGATAGGATTTTAGACAACCCCGAGGACTTTTACATTAATGTCCACAACGTTGAGTATCCCGCCGGTGCTATCCGCGGTCAGCTCAGCGACCAGGGCGACGACGATGATTCCAGTGACGATGATTCCAGTGACGATGATTCACGTGACGACTGAGAAAACCTCTGTTCCAGAGCGCCTGATGCGTTGACCTGGAACCTGCGGTTGATCAAAGCGGCCCGTATTGCGGGCCGCTTTTTTGTTTTTAAAATGGCGTCCACAATCGTCTGGCTTAAGGCCCCGACAGGTGAATCTTAATCAAGCAAAGGGGTCTGTTTGCTTTTCTTGCTGCATGACTTTCGGGCATAGAGCGTAAAGATGCCAATGGTGTTACTGAGGTCGTGCCCAATCACCGCCTGCCATGATCAAACTTTGAGAGGTTAGTTGGTGGCGAGCAAGGCCTGCGTTATGGCCCTGTGTCTCATTTACGTTCAGGCAAAAAAGCGTCTGAGTTCATTTCAGATGTCGCTTTTCCACACGTTTCAAACCGTCTTAACTGACGAGGCCAATGACCAGGAAGCCAACGGCTGCGATGGCCGCCGCGATCAGGGCATAGGGCAACTGCGTACGCACATGGTCGATGTGATCGGTGGCCGATGCCATGGATGCCAAAACAGTAGTGTCGCTGATGGGCGAAGCATGGTCGCCGAATATTGCGCCCGAGATGGCTGCAGCAAGCATGAGTGGCACGGGCAGGCCGAGGGTGACGGCAATGGGTATGGCGATGGGGATCATGATGGCGAAGGTGCCCCAGCTCGAGCCCACGGAAAACGCGATAAAAGCGGAGACGAGGAACACCAGCGGTGCGAGCAACACCGAGGGGATATTGCCGCTGACCAGGTTGGCCACGTAGACGCCGGTGCCAAGTTCACCGGCAACATCGCCCAGCGCCAGGGCAAGCAGCAGGATGATGGCGATGGGCAGCATGTCGCCCGCGCCCTTCATGAAGACCTGCATCAGTTCGGCAACCGAGCTGTCGCCCATCAAGAGCGTCATGAGCCAGGCGACGGCGATCGCGAAACACACGGACCAGAGAACCGACACCGAACCCGACCCCTTGATAATGTTGCCATCGCCGGTGATGTAAAGAGCAAAGGGCATCATCACGATCATGGCGAGTATAGGCAGGGTCATCAGCCAGGGCGACGGGATGTCTTGCTCGTCCTCATCCTGCTGCTCGGCAGACACGTCGACCAGCGCCACCGAGCCGGGCCACAGCAGCTCTCCGCCCTGGGTTCTTTCCTCGGCCTTTTTCATCGGACCGATGTTGATGTTCTTCCAGATGACAAACCCCGCGAGCAGGATTGCGGTAATCGCATACAGGTTCAGCGGCACGGCGAGGATGAAGGTCTGCAAGGGGTTTTCAATGCCCGTCGAGGCCACCAGGCTGATGATGAACGCGCCCCAGGCGTTTAACGGAATCATCACGCAAACCGGCGCCGAGGTGGCGTCGATCAGGTAGGCGAGCTTTTCGCGGGAAACCCGGTATCGGTCAAACAACGGCCGGCTGACCGAGCCGGCAACGAGCAGCGTGATGCTCGACTCCACGAAAATCACCAGGCCGGTTCCCCAGGCCAGCACCTGGGCACGAAGGCCGTTGTGCA
>JABDLF010000066.1 GCA_013003115.1 Gammaproteobacteria bacterium | reverse complement strand
AAGACGCGCCTGAATGATCCGCTGATGTGGTTCCTCGGTACGAATGATCAGCCGGGCGACTACCGCACGTCGGGATGCGGGGCCTGTCACATCGTTTACGCCAACGATCGTGATCCGCGTCACTCCGGGCAGTACGCGGCCGCAGGGCACAAAGGCAAGACACAAACGATTGATCCGACAATTTCCAAAGAAAAGTCCGGCCATCCCCTCAAGCACGTGTTTACGACGGCCATTCCGACAGCGCAATGCATGTCCTGTCACATGCATCAGCCCAATATGTTTGTTAATACCTATCTCGGTTACACGATGTGGGACTACGAGTCGGACGCGCCCGCCATGTGGCCGGAAGAGCAGCGTTATCCGAGCCACGCCGAGATGCGCAAGATTCTCGATCGCAACCCCGAGGGCGCGGTCGTGCG
This sequence comes from Gammaproteobacteria bacterium, assembly GCA_013003115.1. Classification (GTDB taxonomy): domain Bacteria; phylum Pseudomonadota; class Gammaproteobacteria; order Steroidobacterales; family JABDLF01; genus JABDLF01. Next base: position 5,322 of record JABDLF010000066.1, on the reverse strand, counting down.
CGGCAAGTGGTCGGATCTCGAGTTTCTCGAAAACGTCTGGGATCTAAACCCGGAACTGAACGACACGCAGTTTGCCGATTATCATGGGCATGGCTGGAACTTTCGCGCGATTTTCAAGCGCGATCGCAAGGGCAATCTGCTCGACGCCGAGGGTGAGCAAGTCGCCAACAGCGACCCGAAGAAGTTCGACAAAGCCGTACACATGTCGTCAATTCATCTCGACAAGGGCATGCACTGCGTGGATTGTCACTTCGCCCAGGATAGCCACGGCACTGGTCATCTTTATGGCGAAGTCGCCCTCGCAGTAGAGATTGACTGCAAGGATTGTCATGGATCAGCAAGCAGCTACCCAAATCTGCGCACATCTGGGCCGGCGGCGCCGCCGGCGGGCAATGATCTTCGGGCGCTCCGCAACTCTGACGGCCGCCGCCGGTTTGAATGGGTGGATGGAAAGCTCCTGCAACGATCCGTGCTGGACCCGAGCAAGGAATGGGAGATGAGCCTGGTCAAAGACTCGGTGACCGAGGGACATGACGAATACAACGCCAAGGCGGCCCGCGCGAAGCTCATGAAGGAAGACCCGCAAGATCAAACCTGGGGCGCTGTGCTCCCGGAGTCCGAGCTCGCGCATAAAGACAGCGAGATGGAATGTTACACGTGCCATACATCATGGACTACTAGTTGCGCAGGCTGTCATCTGCCCATCGAGGCGAACTGGAAAACCGAGCGTCATCACTACGAGGGCGGTGTCTCGCGTAACTATGCGACCTACAATCCGCAGGTCGTACGCGACCAGATGTTTATGCTCGGAAAACGCGGTGATCGCAAAGGCGGCAAGATTGCGCCCGTCCGGTCATCCTCGGCGCTCGTGCTTTCATCGACCAATGCCAACCGCGAGCGAATCTACATCCAGCAGCCGCCGGTGGCAGCCAGCGGCTACAGCTCCCAGGCCCTGAATCCGCATTTCCCGCACACGGTGCGCAAGACTGAAACGAAGGAGTGCGAAGACTGCCATCTTTCTGAAAGCAACGACAACAATGCCATCATGGCGCAGCTGCTTCTGCTCGGCACAAATTTCACAAACTTCATTGGCTTCAACGCGTGGGTAGGCGGCGAGTCCAACATCGAAGCCGTGCCGGTGACCGAATGGACTGAGCCCCAGGCTGTGATTGGCAGCTATCTCCAGCGTTACGCCTATCCGGATTTTTATCAGGCGCACCTTGATCGAGATCGGGAGTTACCGGAATCATTTGAGCATGGCAGCGGCAAAGTGGAGTGCCTGCAGCTACGCGCCGAGTACCTTTACGTGGCGGAGGGCAAGGGTGGCTTCCGCGTCTACGACGCTGCAAACGTCGCGAACAAAGGCTACAGCCAGCGGTTTATTACGGCGCCTTTCAGCCCCCTCGGACACGACACGCACGTGAAAACGAAAGACGCGAGCTGCGTGGTGCTGCCCGCCAACCAGCCCGTGCATCCGGTGCGTAACGAAGGTGAGTTGATGCGCGACGTCAACAAGGAGCAACCGTTTCACCCGATCTACAACTATGCGCTCATAACGGATCGGGAGGAGGGCCTGATCCTGGTGGATATCAACACGCTTTCCGATGGCGAGTTACGCAACAACGATCTGTCACGAGCGCTTACCTACAACCCCGGTGGCGCGCTCGATGGTGCACGTTATCTCGCGCTTGCGGGCCACATTGCCTACGTTGTTACCGCTCGGGGCATTGCGGTTGTGAACCTGGATGATCCGCTTGCGCCAGAGGTAGAGCGCGTCGTGCCGCTTAGCGGAGCCCATTCCGCAGCCGTGCAGTTCCGCTACCTGTTTGTCACCGACGCCAGCGGCATGCGGGTGTTTGATATCACCAGTTACGCGAACCCGCTTGAGGTCGAAGGCGCACGACTTGCTATGAAGGAGGCAAGGCGAATTTACCTGTCGCGTACCTACGCCTTTATCGCGGCGGGCAGCGAGGGTCTCGTCATCGTGGACATCGAGGAACCCGAGCGACCGTCCGTCTACACCAGGTTCGACGGCAACGGTCGGATTCGCGATGCCAATGACGTGGTTATTGGTTCGACCAATGCGTCACTGTTTGCCTACGTTGCCGATGGCCGCACGGGCCTGAATGTAGTGCAGCTGACCGCGCCAAATACGCAACCCAATTTTTACGGTTTCAGTCCCGAGCCAAAGCCGGAACTGGTGGCGTGGAGGGCGACGGAAACGCCGGCACTTGCTCTTTCACGCGGGATTGAGCGTGATCGGGGCGTGGATGAGACCGGGGGGCAGATTGCCGTTTTCGGGCGGCTTGGGTCTCGCCCGCTGAATTACGAAGAGATGCGCCGGCTATACGTCGACGAAGATGGGAAGCCGTGGTACGTGGAAAACTCACCGAAGAACAGCCAGCAAGTTGGGCAGAGCAATGAATAACACAATCAGAATTTCAGGTAATGGAATGTCAGTAGCTTCGCCCGGGAAGAAGTCCTTCCGGCGATACGTTGCGGCGCTCTATGTGCTCGGGATCGCAAGTCCTGGTTTGCTCGCGGCGCAGGCGTTGCCGGAGAGCGACGGGCGTGAGCATCTTGGTGTGAAGTCATGTAGCGCTTCGACCTGCCATGGATCTATCACCGAGCGCAGCGTGTATTCAGTTCTGCAAAATGAATACCATACCTGGACACGCTATGACCGCCACTCCCGGGCTTACGAGACGCTGCTCGGCGAGCGCTCCCAGCGCATTGCCCGCAACCTTGGCATCGGCAAGGCACACGAGGCGAAGATATGCCTCGACTGTCATGCCGATAACGTTGAGCAGGATCGGCGCGGGAGTTTCTTTAATATTTCGGACGGCGTTGGCTGCGAGGCCTGCCACGGAGGCGCAGAAGAATGGCTCGGGCCGCATATTTCGGCCTCAGCGAGCCACGCCGCGAACGTGGACGCTGGCATGTACCCGACGGAAGAACCTGTCGCGCGTGCGAAACTCTGCCTCTCCTGCCACCTGGGGACCGACGACAAGTTCGCGAGCCACCGGATAATGGGGGCCGGCCATCCACGACTGTCCTTCGAGCTTGCGACATTTACTGAACTGCAGCCGGCGCATTATAAAAAAGATGCTGACTATTCTGAGCGCAAGACGGTCGCGACTGCGCCACAGGAATGGCTGGATGGCGTGCTTGTCGGTGCCGATCAGAACCTCGCCATAATCGAAGGCCACTATGACTCGGGCGGCGCGTTCCCCGAGATTGCGCTTTTCGACTGTCACAGCTGCCATCACTCCATGGAGCAACTGCGTTGGCAGGCTTCGGAGATTTCTGGCGAGGATCAGCCAGGCAGGCTGCGGCTCGAGGACAGCCGGCTGCGGATGGTTGCGCTGTTGGAGCAACAGATCATGCAGACGACCAGCACTGAGGTGGGCTTGAGAAACCTGCACGTTGCCTCTGCCGAGAGGGGTGACGTCAAGGCGGCGGCGTCAGAACTCAGGCGCAGAATTAATGACATTGGGTCTCAGCTGCGCAAGAACGCAAACAGATCAGGAAGCTTTGTTGCAGCCATTCAAAGTGCAGCATCTTCGGGCCGTTTTAATGACTACGCCGACGCGGAGCAGGCGGCAATGGCGCTGCAGGTATTGGGCGGCGGAGATACGGCAGGCTCCGTTCTCAAAGACGCCTTTGACGCGCTGGAAGATCCAGACGAATATATGCCGGAGCAGGCTGCGGCAGCGCTGGCCGGCACTGCCAGGCCGGCGCTTCCCAGGATGGAGAAAAAGGGCGCGGCTGCCCCAGTAACATCGAGCGCTGGCACGCTCTACAAGGTTCTGAGCCGGAGCGGTTTGCGGGTGCGCGCTTTGCCGAGCCTGGAAGGCAGGCTCGTTGGCGGTCTGGCCTACGGTGATATTGTGGCTGTAAAAGAAGTCGCCGGGCAGTGGAGCTTTGTTCTCACCGGTGACGCCCAGAGAACCCCGATTGGCTGGGTGGCAAGCAGCGAACTCGGAATGGAGAGTCCTTAATGCCCTTCAGAGATTGATCGCGTAACAAAGCTGATGTCACGGTTTCGCTACAGGGCATTTATCAGCTATAGCCATTCGGACGAATCCTGGGCGCGCTGGCTGCACCGCAGCCTCGAGTGGTATCGGGTGCCGAAGCACATAGTGGGGCGAGCCACGCCTCGCGGGCCCATACCAAAACGCCTTGCCCCGATATTTCGCGATCGTGAAGAACTGGCCTCGGCATCAGATCTGGGCTCGGTGCTTGAGAATGCGCTGGCAAGCTCGCAGGCATTAATCGTAATTTGTTCGCCTGCAGCGGCTCGCTCCCGCTGGGTCAACGAGGAGATTCGTTTTTTTAAAAATCTTGGGCGGGCCGACCAGGTCTACTGCCTGATAGTCGATGGTGAGCCTAATTCTGGCAAAGAAGCCGGGGATGGCGCCGAGTGTTTCCCACCCGCCCTGCTGGAGGCCGCCGAGAGCGAGGGCGAGAACGCGCAGGTTGAGCCCATTGCTGCTGATGTCAGGCCAGGGGGTGATGGCAAGCAGGCCGCCAAGCTCAAGTTAGTCGCCGGCCTGCTGGGCGTCGGTCTGGATGAGATTCGCCAGCGCGAGAACCAGCGACGCCAGCGCCGACTCATCCAGATAGCATCAGGCGCTGTGGCGGGGATGCTTGTAGCAATTGCTCTGGCAACTGCTGCATTGATGGCCAGGGCCGAGGCGGAGCGGCAGCGGGTCATAGCGGAGCAGCAAGCGGAAACCGCGAGTCAGACTTCCGAGTTCCTGGTGTCACTTTTCAGCGTGGTCGACCCTGGCGAGGCAAGGGGCAATACCATTACTGCGCGCGAGATTCTCGATCGTGGAGCGGCCAAGATCGAGAATGAACTTGAGGACCAACCTGCGGTGCGGGCGAACTTGCTCGATAGCATGGGGCGAGTCTACAAAGGGCTTGGTCTTTTTGCGGACAGCGAGGAGCTGCTTGCAAAGTCTTTGGCAGTTGGGAAGGACGCTGGCAGAGCTGGGACGAAAGGGGAGATTTCGTCGAGTATAGTCCTGGCCGAGGCGTATTTTAACAGTGGCAAATACAAGCAAGCTATCGACATGGCAAGTGGCGCGGTTGCGGCAGCTCGCGACGCGGAGGATGGAGCGACAGTACTGTCCGATGCGCTGATTGTTCAGGCGGACGTTCTGGATTATTACTTCAAAGATCATACCCGAGCTGAGGGGCTTTACCAGGAAGCGATCTCGGTTGCCGCTTCCCTGCCAGTTGGCGAGCCAGACGCGGAAATTTTGAAAGCAAAAGCGCTGAACGGACTCGGCTACTCTCTGTTTGAGCAAGACAAAG
>JABDLF010000051.1 GCA_013003115.1 Gammaproteobacteria bacterium | reverse complement strand
TCCGCTGACGCCTGTTTCTCTATCAAGGTAGTATTTGCCGTGAAGCGCGCTGACCGCCGGGATACCTGGCTCTCGGACTGAACGGTTCAGACAACGAATAGTCGAAGAAATGAGGCGAAGCTGGCGCCTTAAGGGGGGAATAAAATGAGAACTTTGCTACGTGGGGTGCTCGCGGTCGGCCTGCTGGTGCCGGCAATGGTGGCAAGCCAGGAGCCACAACGAGATATTTATGCCGATCCGCAGAACCTGCAGGTTTTGCCCAAGGAAATCAGCTCTAGAGAACTGAGTGAGACCATGAAGGGCTTTGCCCTGGGTCTGGGTGTGCGCTGTGAGACGTGTCACATGGGCGTGGCAGGCAAACCGCTGACGACGTTTGATTTTGCTTCGGATGCCAATCCCATGAAGCAGAAAGCACGCGTAATGATCAAGATGCTCGATGACATTAACGAGAATTATGTCGGCAGCCTGGATGATGATTCGTCCGAAGATCATCATCTCGAAGTTCGCTGTGTCACGTGCCATCGCGGTCAGGCACACCCGGAGCTGATCGAAGACGTGATGGAAGAGCAGCTCGCCCACGGCGGCGTGGATGCGGCGGTATCCAAATACGCCGAATTGCGCGAGCGATATTACGGCAGCCACACTTTTGATTTCAGTGAAATGACCCTGCCGATGTATGCCCAGGGCCTGGCACAGCAGGGCAACACCGAGGCCGCGCTGGCTTTGCTTGACATCAATGCGGGACACTTTCCCGAGTCTTATTACACGCGGTTTCTGTTAGGCGAAGTACATGCGATCGCCGGCAACCGGGAGCAGTCGTTAGCCAGCTTTGAAAAAGCCATTGAGCTCAATCCGCGTGCCGCAGGATTCCTGCAACAACGCATAGAAACAGTGAAGAAAAAACTGCCCGAGTAATCTAGCCAGATTTAGCAGAAGGGATAAGATTTATTTTACGGAAAAGGTGTCTGACACCTTTGTGTTCCAAAATGGAATCATAAGCCTGGTCGTGGCTCATCACTGCCCGGCTTCTTGACAGCCTGATCTATCCCGGTTATCAAAAGAACTTGGCAAACTTGTCTAAAGGCGAGGACGCAAAGCCACCGGTCTAAGGGCTGCAAGCCTAGGACAGCGGGGTTGCCGGCAGGAAAATCAAGCAGTAAGGCGCATTCGCTGCCCAAAGCTTTCTCGCAGTCCTGGCCGCCAGCCGCTTGCATGCAGCGCTTTTCTCGGGGTTACGGTTAAGTCGATGCTGCGTTAAGTAAAACCGCATCGGAAGTTCATTGCGCAAATGGCATGAGTTTTATCTGGAGTAATTGAAATGTTGGCAAGAAAAACCTCGAATTTTGGAAGCGTGATTTTGGTGTTGGCGGGGACCCTGGCAGCCGCGGCCTGTGGATCCGATGACCCAGCACCGCAAGCACCAGACGCCGGAACTGTTGGCACTGGATTCATGAGCCTCGCAGTGACTGATGCGCCCGTGGACTCTGCATTGAAGGTTTGCGTGGAATTTGCAAGCGCTGAGTTCAATCACTCGGACGGATCGATCGCGAACCCGACCTTTGATTTTGATCCTCCCCGACAAATAGATCTGCTGACCTTGCAGGGTTCTGACAGTGCAGCGCTGTTGCTTGGCGAGGAAATGGCGGCCGGCAACTACAACTGGATTCGTTTAGGCGTGAACGCACCGCGCGGGGCGCCAACGTTGAGCGATGACAGCGGCGCGGGGGAGCCCTGCGTAGCCGGTGGTTCCTATATCAAGCTCGACAGCGGCGTCGTGCACAACCTGTTTATTCCCAGCGGGTCGCAATCTGGCCTGCAGCTCAATCGTGGCTTCACCCTGCCGGCAGGAGGCAACGCCAGTTTCACCGTGGATTTCGATCTGCGTAAGTCAATCACAGCACCACCGGGCCAGAGCCCCGATTACATGATGAGGCCGACCTTGCGCCTGGTGGACAACGCGGCGGCAGGCAGCCTGGTTGGCGGCGTCCTCCCTCAGCTCGTAACGGATTCTTGCACTACAGGCGAGCCGGTCGTGTATGTGTTTTCAGGCAGCGTCACGCCGGACGATTACGACGGTGACGAAGGCGATGCCCTGACCAGTGCCATGGTAACGAGCGACGACAACGGTGTGAGCTACTCATATGAAGTGGGCTTCCTGGCGGCAGGCGATTACACCGCCGCTTTCACATGTGATGCGGATGACGTCGAAGCTGACGAAGTTATAACCTTTTTGCCCGCCGACGGCGTGCAGTTTTCGCTGGCTGCTGACGAAGTGAAGGTCCAGGATTTTCCACCGGCACCCTGAGCCGAGATCAGCCTGAGTAAAAGGGTCTAAAAGGGGTCAGATTTATTTTCCGGAGAACGGAAAAGGTGTCTGACACCTTTGTACTACAATTTCGCCTCGGCTACTCCAGGCGATCCAGCAGCGCTCTCGTGCTCTTTGAAGCCGCATCGATATTGATCCCTGCGACCGTGGAAGTTGCGATCAGGCGTTTGAGCAGATAGGCGCTGTCGTTGCGTGCGCGTAGCTTTTGCATCACGACTTCGGGCGGTACCCCGGTCTGTTTCGTTCGCATATAGCGCCCGATACTATCAACTGGCATGACGTCCCAGGCCAGCGCGCGCACGTCGCGCACCGCTGGCATAAAGTTAGCATCGATGATTTGGTACCCGACTGCCAGGGTCAGATAATGACTGACAATGGCCGAACGCAGGGCGGGGTCACGAATCAGGCGCAACGCACCCGTCATCTGGATCTCCTGCCAGATGGCGGACTCCCGTACTATCCCCTCCCCGATCACGGAACTTATCAGCAAGCCGCCCGGATCGTCCGCGGATAATTCGCTGCTCTGAAGCGTTTGCAAAAGCGCGGTTGCCGAAACTTTCAATCTCGTGAGCTGTTTGCGATTGATATCCAGGTGCTCTAATTCAGCCCGCAACTCAATCGCCATGTCTTTGAGGTACACGTCCGCCTGGGCAATCTCCTTGCGCTGTTCAGCCCAGGAATCGATGGCCAGCGCCAGCAAGATACCCACAACGATGAGCAACAACTCGCCCGCTGCGACACGCCAATTGATGTTCTCAGCCGTTATTCGCATAGGAGGTCACCCGCGGGAAGAATCTTGCTGCTGCCCGGTATGATTACTGATGGCCCCAAAGTATAGGCGAAGGTAACAAAGCGAGCTGGCTTACCCACGTATTCCAAAATTCTGTCGGCCACGCGTCTCTGTCATTCCCGC
>JABDLF010000029.1 GCA_013003115.1 Gammaproteobacteria bacterium | reverse complement strand
GCAAATTTGCATCCATCAAAAATGATGATCCTTACACCATCACGCTGGAGCGAGCGCTTGAGGTTATCGCGGAAAAGAAAGAGGCAGACGCAAACAGGCTGATTCTTGATTTCCCGGACGATGGTATTCAGGTTCTTAGGGGTCGCTACGGACCGTACATTACCGACAAGAAAAAGAACGCCCGGATTCCCAAAGACCGCGAACCGGAAAGTCTGACGCTGGAAGAATGCAAGAAACTGATCGCCGAGGCGCCCGAGCGTGGTCGGCGCGGCAAGAAAGCCGCCGGCAAGAAAGCAGCGAGCGCCAAAGCACCAGCTAAAAAGAAAAAGACGAAAAAGAAGAAGGCCGCCAGGAAAAAAGCCAAAAAGAAAACCGCGAAAAAGGCAGCGAGCAAGAAGGCGCCGACCAGAAAGGTCGCCGGCGGCTAAGAAGATGGCCGGCAGGCAGGTGATTCGACGAGCCGCGCAGGTGCTGCGAAGCGGCGGCATCGCGGCGTACCCGACAGAGGCCGTTTTCGGTCTCGGCTGCGACCCGCTGAACAGAGTAGCTGTTGACCGCCTGCTCAGGCTTAAGCGGCGCAGTCCGCGGCTCGGACTCATCCTCGTGGCCGCGCACGAGGCACAGCTGGCCGATTACCTGGGACCAATTCCGCAGGACCTGGCACGGCGCATGAGGCGCAGCTGGCCAGGGCCCCAGACATGGATAGCACCGGCATCATCGGCCTGTCCTCTCTGGCTCACGGGTGAGCACGACGGCATCGCGGTGCGGGTAAGCGCACACCCCGTGGTCCGCGCCCTGTGCGCAAAAGCCGACATGGCAATCGTCTCGACGAGCGCTAACCGCAGCGGCCACCCGCCCGCCCGCTCGGCGTTGGGCTGCAGGATGCGCTTTGGCGATAAGCTGGACATCGTGGTGGGTGGCAGGACGGGCGGTGCGGCAAAACCAACCCCGATTCGTGACCTGGTAACCGACCGTATTATTCGAGTGGCCTGATCAGACGGTGATAAACACCATGACAGTTTCGATTAAACAAGTTCGCGAATTTCTTTTAAGGCTGCAGGATGATATCTGCGCTGCGGCGGTGTCGCTGGAGCCGGGCAGCGAATTTAGCCGTGACGAGTGGGAGCGGACCGAAGGCGGCGGCGGCATCAGCCGGATTCTTGAAGGCGGCGAGGTGTTTGAGCGAGCCGGCGTGGGATTTTCGGACGTGCGCGGCAGCCAGCTGCCGCCGTCAGCGAGTCAGCGGCGGCCTGAGCTCGCTGGCCTGCCTTTCAGGGCGATGGGCGTTTCGGTCGTTATTCATCCGCGCAATCCCTACGCACCAACCTCGCACGCCAACCTCAGATTCTTCTCGGCAACAGAGGGAGAAAGCAGCGGTACGTGGTGGTTTGGCGGCGGCTTCGACCTGACGCCGTTCTACGGCTTCGAAGAAGATGCCGTGAGCTGGCACCAGCATGCAAGTGCTGCCTGTGAACTGCTCGACCCTGGCGCGTATGCCCGCTACAAGAAGTGGTGTGACGAGTATTTTTATCTTGCTCATCGTAACGAAGCCCGCGGCATAGGCGGCATCTTTTTCGATGACCTCAACGAGCCGGATTTTGATCGCTGTTTTCGCTTCGTGCGTGAAACGGGCAACCGCTACGTGCAGGCTTATTTCCCAATAGTCGAACGAAGACACGCCATGCCTTACGGCGAGCGTGAGCGTGAGTTTCAGCTATACCGGCGCGGGCGATACGTCGAATTCAACCTCGTTTACGATCGCGGCACGCTCTTTGGTCTGCAGTCTCGCGGCCGCACCGAGTCCATCCTGATGTCGATGCCGCCCGAGGTAAAATGGCGCTACAACTGGCAGCCACAAAGCGACTCACCGGAAGCGTCTCTTTACAAAGACTTTCTACCGGCTCGTGACTGGCTCGGAGAATCAGCGAATGACTGAACGTGTGCCTTTTCACCTTGCGTTCCCGGTCGCTGACATTGACACGACGAGGGCCTTCTACGCGGGCACCCTCGGCTGCCGCGTTGGTCGCGAGTCCGGCCGCTGGATCGATTTTGATTTCTTTGGCCACCAGATAACCGGGCATGTCTGCGAACCAGACTCTGCGACAGCGCACAACCCGGTTGACGGCGACCAGGTGCCCGTACGGCACTTTGGTGCCGTTTTACCCTGGCAGGACTGGGAGAACCTCGCAGGCAAACTTGCGGACGCGGGCGTCTCATTCGTCATCGAGCCGCGAATTCGCTTTGCCGGCGAGGCGGGTGAGCAAGGCACGTTTTTCATCAGGGACCCCAGCGGAAATGCGCTCGAATTCAAGTCTTTCAAGGACCCGGAACGCATGTTCGCCCGCTAGGGCCGGGCATATAGTTTCGGGCGAACATCAAAGCGCCTGGCAGAGAGGGCCCATGTCCTGGATAAAAGAGATTGACGAGCATGAGGCGTCGGGCGAACTGGCCGAGGTCTACGCGGCGTTACAGAAGATGCGCGGCAAGGTCGCGAATATTCTCAAGATCCATAGCCTGAACCCCCGCTCATTAAAGAATCATGTTGACCTGTACATGACCCTGATGTTTGGTGACTCGGGCCTCGGGCGAGGGGAGCGGGAAAGCATTGCCGTTGTCACCTCGGCCGCCAACGAGTGCGACTACTGCGTGAACCATCACGAAGAGGCGCTGAAGCGCTACCAGAAAGATCCCGAAACGCTGAAGCTTTTGCGTGAAGCTAACGGTTTCGCGGGCCTGGACGCACGCGCTGCTGCAATGCTTGCGCATGCGCGCAAACTGACAAAAACGCCGGCTGAAGTTTCGGCGGCTGACATCGATGCGCTTCGCGTAGCCGGTTTCGATGATCGGGATATTCTCGACATCACGCTTATCGTCGCTTACTTCAATTTCGTGAATCGCGTCGCGCTTGGGCTCGGCGTTGCTTTCAGCGATAAAGAGTTGACAGGCTACAGGGCCTGACTTCCAAGGGAAGTTTACATATAGACAATGTCAATTTTTGGCAAGTGTGATCTGGCACGTTGTTTTTATTTCGGTTCGCGGATAGCTTGGGTACATTCTGAGTTGATTCGAGAGACAAGGATGAAGCAGAAAGTTCTGCCAGCGTTGATACTCTGCGGCCTTTTCGGCGCTGCCTCGGCTGAACAGCCTGCCTGGTTTGTCGAGGTGCCGGCGACTGCGGCGCCGGGCAACGACAGCATGAGCTTCCTGAAGCAATCGGCAAGCCCGTTCCAGGCCGGAAAAGACATCTTGAATCTTCGTGCGGGCTTTCGATTCAGCCCGGCATTCTCTCTCGTAGCGGGCCTTGACGAGTACCTGTTGGACGCCGCCGCCACGCGCACCTGCGCACCGACCGATTTCGTTTGCCTTTCAGGACGGGATCGCGCCATCGACTACGGCACCGCCTACAGCGTCTCCGTCGCGCCTGCCTACAGGCTTGATGACGAACTGTCGATTTACGGCCACCTGGGCATCCAGGAGTGGCGTATCAGACAGGGAGGTGACGGCGCAGCCAAACCCAGAGAGGTGCTGTTCGGGGTTGGCGTCGGCTACGATATATCTAACCCGTTTCGCCTGCAGCTTGAGTACCGCTCTATGGACCTCGACATCAAGCTGACGTCCATAGGGTTTACCTGGCGCTTCTAGGGCTGCCAGCACCCTGCGCGGTGAGCGCGAAGCGTTCAGCGGATAAAGAGCTTTACCAGCAAAGCGACACTGGTCACTATGACCATGCCCCACGTTATCGCGGTGCCGTAAAAACGCCCGAAAGAATAGCCCGGCTTGCCTGACAGGCCCCAGGCGTGCAGCAGTCGCGCGACAACAAACAAGCCGCCGATCGCATGCAGAAAGCCTGAGCGCGCGCCCGACAGTTCCAGCAGCAGGAGCAACAGCAAGGCTATAGGGGCCTGCTCCAGCAGGTTGCCATGAGCGCGAATAGCAAGCGACAGGTCATTGTGACCGCCGCTGCCCACGCCTACACCGTGGCGCCGGCGCAGCACCACCACCCGCAAACCGAGCGCGATGGCAAGCAAACCCGTCAACGCGGCATACAAAGCGGTAACAGATATTCCCATCGGTGATTTGCTCCTTCAGATTCTTACGAAGACATCTTCGCCGCGGACTTCCACCACGAAGGTCTGCAGTTTTTTCTTTCCACGAACGGCATCAAGCAGCTGGATGCCAGGCGGGAAGTTAGCCCACTCCCTGACTTCACCGGTTGCGATATCAAAGCGTGCGCGATGCAGCGGGCACTGCACAAGGCAGTCATCGATGATCTTGCCGCGCGCCAGTGGCGCGAACATATGCGTACAGTTTGCCTGGGAAGCATAAAAACCTGTGCCCGTGTGATA
>JABDLF010000002.1 GCA_013003115.1 Gammaproteobacteria bacterium | reverse complement strand
AGCAGACGCATCAGCGCAAGGCCAAGCCAGGTAGGCCAGAAACGAGGGGCCAGGAACTCCCTCAGGCGTCGTTGATCTTCGGGCAAAGCGCTCTCCACCGGATGAGCGCGGATTCTAACCATGCGGTGCGCTGCCGTACAGGCGGCCGTCATTCGCGCCTCGTGTAGAATGAGCCGCCATTGATCGCGCGACGAGAGTCGCCTCGCAAGGACAAGTCGATGCCTGCCGATTATTCGCCGCTAATGGTTCCCGATTTCCGAGGTAAAACCGTACTGGTGGCTGGCGATGTCATGCTCGATCGGTACTGGCTGGGGCCAACCGAACGCATCTCGCCCGAAGCGCCGGTAGCCGTAGTGCATGTAAGCGACACCGAGGAGCGCGCCGGCGGTGCAGGCAACGTTGCAGCCAATCTTGCTGCGCTTGGCATCGACGTCCGTCTGCTGGGCGTAAGAGGTAAGGATGAGGCCGGCGAACGGCTGTCAGATGTGATTGAGCGCGGCGGCATCACCGCGGATCTTGTTGTGAGTGATGTTGCGCCGACCATTACCAAGCTCAGAGTTATGAGCCGCAGTCAGCAGCTTATCCGGCTGGACTTCGAAAAATCCTATGCCGATTCGGACAGTAAGGCACTTTCGCGCGCTTTTTCCAAATCGCTCCCGCACTGCGATCTGGTTGTGTTGTCCGACTACGCGAAGGGCACGCTCGCGGATCCTCAGGCCCTGATATTGGCAGCAAGAAAAGCGGGCGTACCGGTCGTGGTGGATCCGAAAGGAGCGGACTTTTCACTTTACCGCGGGGCCGCCTTGCTGACGCCTAATCGCAGCGAGTTTGAACGTGTCGCCGGCGTTTGCCCCGATGAATCCGAACTTGCGGCCCGTGCGCGCGCCATGGTTGTCGAGCTGGAGCTGGATGCACTTCTTGTGACATTGGGAGAGCGTGGGATGCTCCTCGTTACGGCCGACGGGGAACCACTGTGGCTGGCCGCCGAGGCGCGTGAAGTTTTTGATGTAACCGGCGCGGGCGATACCGTAATCGCAGTGATGGCGGCCGGGCTGGTTGCGGGTCTCGCACCCGCTCAGGCGGCAGAGCTTGCGAACACGGCAGCGGGACTGGTGGTCGCAAAGCGCGGAACCGCCAGCGTCAGCGAAAGCGAACTCAGGCTGGCCGCGCATCGTCGCGGGATACCCGGATCCGGCATCGTGATGGCCGAGCAGGCCCGCAAACTCATGGATGAGGCACGGGCTCAAGGACAGAAAGTGGTAATGACCAACGGCTGCTTCGATATTTTGCACGCGGGCCACGTCGCCTATCTTGCCGAGGCGCGATCTCTGGGTGACCGCCTTATTGTCGCCGTCAACGACGACGCTTCGGTGCGCAGGCTGAAGGGTGCGCCAAGGCCGCTGAATACGCTGGCGGATCGTATGGCGGTGCTGGCGAGTCTGTCGGCAGTTGACTGGGTGGTCGCTTTCAGTGATGACACGCCTGCCGAACTCGTTTGCGAGTTGTTGCCAGACGTGCTGGTTAAGGGAGGCGACTACGAAGCGCACGAGGTCGCCGGCGGGGACTGCGTGAAAAAGCATGGCGGCGAGGTGCGCATTCTGCCCCTGCGCGCAGGACGCTCCACCAGCCGAATCGTCGAAGCGATCAAGCAAGGCGCCTGAAGCGCAGCTCGTGCGCCCGCTTTACACCGTCATCGCCTATTTGCTCGCGCCGGTGGTTCTGGCGAGCCTGCTGTGGCGCGGTTTCAGAAACCGGGGTTACTGGCGGGGGCTTGGTGAGCGTTTCGGTTTTCTGCCGGCGGCTCCTGCCGGCGGCGCAATATGGATCCATGCTGTGTCAGTGGGTGAGGTGCAGGCTGCTCGTCCGCTGGTTCGTGCCCTTCAGGATCGCTTTGCGCACCTTCGTATCCTGGTTACGACGGTCACTCCGACCGGGCGTGCCCGCGCCATGGCCGCGTTTGGCGAGGCCGTCGAACATTGCTATGCGCCCTACGACCTTCCTGGCGTGCTCAAGCGGTTTTTTGATCGCAAACGGCCGATAGCGGCCATAGTCATGGAGACCGAACTGTGGCCCAATCTTTTTCACGAATGCGGAAAGCGGCGTATCCCGCTGGTGCTGGCGAGCGCACGCATCTCGCCGCGGTCGGTAAAACGCTACCGACGCTTCCTGCCGCTTTTCCGGGATGCTCTCGCGCACGGAATAGTTATCGCGGCGCAGAGTCCGCGTGATGCTGAACGCTTCATATCGCTGGGAGCGAATCCACAACGCACTGAGACCGTCGGCAACATTAAGTTCGACCTGGAGCTCAAAGGCGATGGGGAAAGTCCGCTCACGGTTTTGATGCCGGATGCAAGGACGCGGCCGGCGTGGATTGCCGCAAGCACGCACCAGGGCGAGGAAGAGAAGGTTCTCAAAGCTCAGCAGACCGTAATTGGCACGCTGCCTGATGCTCTGCTGGTGCTTGCGCCGCGGCACCCCGAGAGGTTTTCTGCCGTCGCTCAGCGGGTCGCCCGATCAGGCCTGACATATGTCCGGCGCAGCAGCGGGCAGCCCTGCGTGGGTGACACGCAGGTGTTTCTGCTCGATACGCTCGGCGAGCTTCCGGATTTCTTTCGTGCGGTAGATGCGGCTTTTGTTGGTGGCAGCCTCGTTCCGGTGGGAGGTCATAATCTCCTCGAGCCGGCCGCCGCGGCCATTCCGGTTCTGTCCGGCCCCCACTACTTCAACTCGCCCGATATTGCAGAGGCACTGATACGTGAGGATGCGGCCGCGATAGTGCACGACGATCGCGAGCTCGCCAAGCGGCTACTTGATTTTCTCCAGTCAGAATCGCTGTGCCGTCAAACCGGCGCAAGGGCCCGTGCGGTGATCGACGCCAATCGCGGCACCGTTGAGCGCATCGTCGATCTCGTTACGCCTCTGATCGAGGCAAAGGAGAAATCGTCGGAAACTAACCCGCCGGATCGGTCATCCAGCGGTTAAAGTTTTCGATATCGTCAGCGCTCAGTGTGCCGGCGGCAAGCTTAAGTCGCATGACGTTCATGATGTAGTCATAGCGTGCCCGCAGGTAATTCGTGCGAGCGGTGATAAGCGCGCGGCGTGCGGCGAGAACGTCGACGGTCGTGCGCGTACCTACGTCAAACCCTGCTTCGGTCGCTTCCAGCGCGGTTTGCGAGGACAGCAAGGCCTGTTTTAACGCCTTGACTCTCGAGATCTCCGAAATAACTCCGAGATAAGAGTCCCTGGTCTCACGCTCGGTTTGTCGGGCGATGCGCTCAACCTGTTCTTTGGAAGCCCTGTGCAGATACACCGCTTCCCTGACTCGCGATGACGTGAAACCACCACTGAACAGCGGCAAGCTGAACTGCAGGCTGATGGTGTCGGTGGTCTGGTCTGTGTCGCTCGTTGATGTCACGGGAAGGCTGGTTACCGGGTCAGGATTGACCTGCAATGAGGTTTGATCAAATTCATTGCGCGAGGCAACCAGGTCGAGCGTCGGCAGATGGCCGGCGCGCCGCGAGCGAATTTCATCCCGCGCAATATCTGCGCCGAGCCGGCTCGCAACCAGCGCCAGGTTCTGGTCCATAGCTTCGCGAACCCAGGCTTCGGGATCGGCAGGCGACGGTGGCACCAGCTCCATCTCCGGCGCCGGACGTTGCAGCTTGTCGACATACACGCCGGTGATTTCACGCAGGTTTTCCTTCGCAGTCGCCAGCAAGCGGCGCGCGGCAATGTCCGCAGCGACTGCCTGGTCGAAAGCAGCCTGGGCTTCCTGCACATCGGTTATCGCAATCAGCCCGACCTCGAAGCGCTTTTGCGCCTGTTCCAGCTGGCGGGCAATGGCTTCACGACTGCTTTGCTCTGATTCAAGCCCGTCCTGGGCAGACAGCACGTCGAAATAACGCTGCGACGCACGCAGCATAAGGTCCTGCCGCGCGGCGGCATAATCGGCCTCGGCGCGCGCAAGCACTTTCTGCGACTGTTGCAGGCCGATCCACTGGTCCCAGCGGAACAGTGTCTGCACAAGCTGTAAAGAGAAGCTGTCGGAGTCGGATTCAGATTGCTGCGGAATGGACCGCTGTGAGCCGGTCGTAAAGTCGAAGAACGCGTTCGTTCCGTCACTGTCCCGGTCGCTGCGCGTGCCGGTCAGGTTCAGCTGCGGCAACAGAGCGCTGAGTGCCTGCGGCCGCGCTTCCCTTGTTGCCAGACGATTGGCATCGGCCTCGCGAATCAGCGGATCGTTCATCATGGCGAGCTCGTAAATGTCGAGCAGGTTCTCGGTGTGTGCGGTGCCGCCCGCTAAAAACAAGGCACAAAAGGTGCCAACAAATCCGGGGAATCGCATTTTCATTTCCTTATTATCCCTGCATCGAAAGCCCGATACGTCAGGTGTTTTAGTTAACTATATCACTATATCAGTAAGGCTGCCAAGCAAGCGACGTTTCGGTCAATATTCCGCCATGCCCGGCTCCAGCTGCTGCGCCCAGGCATCGATTCCGCCTGCGAGATTAAAGACCCGCCCAAAACCGTTTTGTTCCAGATAACGGGCAACCACCCTGCTGCGATTGCCATGGTGACAGACAACGATCAGGTCGCGGTCGGCGGCAAGTTCGGAAAGCCGGTCTGGAACGTCCTGCATGGGTATGTGCACCGCTGCTGGTAGCGCCGCAATCTTGAGTTCCCACGGCTCACGCACGTCGAGCAGCACCGTTCCCGTGCCAGCCTCCATCATTGCTTGCGCCCGGGCCGGATCTATTTCCTGCATAAAGGCCTGCCCATCAGAACTTGAAACGGCTTGGCTGCTCTACATTGAGTAAAGGCGATGTGCTGGTCTCAAAAAGACTCTCCCTGGTCCAGCTTGATTCACCAACCCGCGTGACAAGCATGGCTTCCATAGCCGGCGGTTCGCCCACGATGATAAACAGGCGGCCGCCTGGCCGGAGCGCTTTTTCAAAGCGCTGGATGCGGCGCGGAGAAGAGGCCGTCACTGCTATGGCATCGTAAGTTTTGCCGATTTCAATGGCGAGGGCATCAGCCACTTCGAGGTTTGCGTTTCGAATGCCCTGCTCATCGAGAACACGAGCAGCCGTTGAACTCATGTCGGCGTGAATCTCGACGCTGTTGACCTGCCGCGCGAGTCGCGCAAGACAGGCAGTCAGGAAGCCGCTGCCCGTGCCGATTTCAAGCACTGATTCGTCACCCGACAGATCAAGGGCCTGCAGAAGGCGGCCTTCGACTTTTGGCGCCATCATGAATTGTTTGTGTGGCAAAGGGATTTCGGTGTCGGCAAAAGCCAGGGGCTTGAACTGTTCGGGCACGAAAGCCTCGCGGTGCAGGGTACCGAGCACTTCGAGAACCCGGGGGTCGAGAACCTCCCAGGCGCGCACCTGCTGCTTTACCATCTGATGGCGTGCGGATTCAGCATTCATTTCGTTATGTCCTGAGGCGAAGGTTTTCCAAACCACCCGACTCGTCGAAGTCTTCGAGGCTGAGAAAGGCGCTAAATGCTACGTACTTTGCCGTCGGTAAACAAGCCGAGGCTTACAGGAATCAAAGACTTGGATGCGCAGATTATGGTGAGTCGGTGCAGGTTCCGCACTGATCCTGGGATATCCTGACGGCACCTGCAGCAGTATGGCTGCGGAGAAAAAAACCAAGGCTGGGGCCGGCAAAGTAATTCCGTTCCCTGGGGGGCAGGATGACGTCACTATCAGAAAAGCTCCGGATGGTCCGGAGGGTCGAGGCTGCGCATTGCCTTGCCGTGTGCCCATGGATCAGTGTTTCATGCAGATTGCCCAAATAATAAGCATAAGTATTGCGGCGCTGGCGCTGTTGGCGCTTGTATTTGTGGGACTTCGTTCCAGCCGAATCCGACGGCGCCTTGTGCGTCTGACCAGCGAGCTTGAGCGCATGGTAAGAGCGGGTCACACAGATGCCAACGTTGCCGTGACCGGCGAGGATGAGTTCGGGCAACTTGAGCGGTCGGTTAATCGCGCCCTGGCGCAGCTGCGGGAGCAGATTCCGGATGCGGCCATTCAGGAGCTTTTTCCGAAGCTTGCGGAAACATCTCAGACCATGGTTCTGGTGCATGCGAACAGGATTATCTATGCCAATAGCAGTGCCGCCCGGTTTACGGGTATTCACCGGGACAAGCTCGTTGGCATGCCGTTTCTGGAAATCGTCCATCCTGAGTATCGCGACCTGATGCGGGAGCGCTTTAAAGACCAGCTCGCAGGAAGAAAAGTGGCAGAAACCTGCGAAATAAAGCTGCTTGACAGCGAGGGCAGCGGCAAGTGGGTGGAAATTTCGGGCACGCAAATTGATTTTCAGGGCAAGCCCGCGGTTCTTGCATCTGCCGCCGATATCAGCGCGCGCAAACGGCTTGCCAAGGGTCTCAAGGACTTGCGTGGCCGGGCACAGATGACGCTTGAGTCGATCGGTGACGGCGTCATAACGACTGACAACCGTGGCAAGATCGAATTTATGAACGCTGCGGCCGAGCAGCTCACCGGCATTGAGGCCTCTGAGGCGCGAGGCAAGTCGCTGAACGAAATTGTAAGCCTGGTTGACGAGGTGGAGCGCAAGCCGCTGCGCGATCCGGTGAAAGCCTGTCTTGAGCAGAACCGGCGGCTAAACCTCGGGCGGCGTGCACTTTTGCTTACCGCAACCGGCGACGTTGAGTACTCAATTGAGGTTACGGCGTCACCCATACGCGGGAGAGAGCGGCGGGGTAATGGCGCGAGCGACCGCGTCGACGGCGCGGTGGTGGTTCTGCATGACGTATCCGAATTGCGCGGGCTGGCTCGCCAGGACACTTACCAGGCAACGCATGATGCGCTGACCGGGCTTTTGAATCGCCGCGAATTCGAGCGCCGCCTGAACGACGCTTTGCAGGATGCGCACGCAGGCGGGGGCGGGCATGTGCTGTGCTATCTCGACCTTGACCGTTTCAAGGCTGTTAACGATACCTGCGGGCATATGGCTGGCGACAATATGCTGCGCGAGGTTGCCGGCCTGATCAAAGAGCAGGTGCGTGACTCCGATTCGGTGGCGCGCCTTGGCGGCGACGAGTTCGGTACCTTGCTGTCAGGTTGCCCGCTGGAAAAGGCGACGCAAATCGCGGATGACATCGTCGACGCCATCAGGAACTATCGTTTCGTCTGGCGAGACAAGATTTTTGACGTAGGTGTGAGCATCGGCCTGGTGGAAATCAGCCAGGAGAGTGGCAGCGTTGAGGACGCGCTCGGCGCGGCCGACTCGGCCTGCTACATGGCCAAAAGGGAAGGGCGTGGCAGGGTTCACGTTTTCTCTTCACGCGACGAGTCGGTGGCACGCCAGCGCGGTGAAATCCAGTGGTTACAGCGCCTGCAAAGTGCCCTGAAAGAAAACCGCTTCGAGCTTTTTACGCAGTCTATTGTCTCGCTTGCCCGCGTCGGAGATCGTGGCCCCGCCGTGGAAATTTTGCTGAGGCTGCGTGACGAAGGGGGCGATGAGATTTCGCCACGGTCTTTTATGCGGGCGGCAGAGCGCTATCATCTTATGCCCCTTATCGACCGCTGGGTGGTGCGAACCGCGCTGGCAGCAATTCGCAATGGAGATCTTCGGATACCAGAGCATCGTACTTTTTCCCTGAATATTTCCGGCCAGACTCTTGGCGATGCTCAATTCCTCGAGTTCGTCGTTGATTGTCTGGACCGCACCGGCGTGGCGCCTGATCGCCTGTGCTTCGAACTCACCGAAACAACCGTAGTCACCAACCTTGAGCATGCGCAGCGCTTTATCGGGGTGCTGCACGGTATGGGCTGCATGTTTGCCCTGGATAATTTCGGCAGCGGACTGGGTTCCTTTGCCAATCTGCGCAACCTGGAAATGGATTTTCTTAAAATCGATGGATCGTTTGTACGTGGGCTTGAAAATGATGATGTGAATCGCGCGATGATTAACGCCATGGTGGATCTTGCGCGAACGCTCGAGATCTCGGTTATTGCGGAGCATGTGGAAAGCGAGGCGGTGCTGGGCCTCATCAGGAAAATGGGCGTTGACTACGTGCAGGGCTACGGCATAGAGCGGCCGCGACCGCTTGCAACGATACACTAATGCCCAAAAAAAACGCCGCCAGCTGGCGGCGTTTTCAGGGCAGTGCCGCTGCGGCTAGGCGAGCAGCGGAATAATCAGCAAAGCAACGATGTTGATAATTTTAATCAACGGGTTGATCGCAGGGCCGGCGGTATCCTTGTAGGGATCGCCGACGGTGTCGCCGGTAATGGCCGCATGGTGCGCGTCCGAACCCTTGCCACCGAAGTTACCGTCCTCAATGTACTTCTTGGCGTTGTCCCAGGCGCCGCCCCCGGTTGTCATTGAGATGGCAACGAAAAGCCCGGTTACGATCGTGCCCAGCAGTAACCCGCCGAGTGCCTCGGCACCGAGCAGCTTGCCGACGATGACGGGCACGAGCAGCGGCAGCAGCGATGGCACGATCATTTCCTTGATGGCGGCCTTGGTCAGCATGTCGACTGCGAGAGAATACTGCGGCCTCGTCGTGCCTTCCATGATGCCCTCGATTTCGCGGAACTGGCGCCGAACTTCATTTACAACGGAAGTCGCGGCACGCCCTACGGCCTCCATGGCCATGGCGCCGAACAGATAAGGCACAAGCCCGCCGATAAACAGGCCGATGATCACGCGGTGATCGCTGAGATCAAACGCAAGAACCCCGAAGCCTGCCTTTTCGAGGCTGTGGGTGTAATCGGCAAACAGCACCAGGGCAGCAAGGCCAGCAGAGCCAATGGCGTAGCCCTTGGTCACGGCCTTTGTGGTGTTGCCCACCGCATCGAGCGCATCGGTTACTTTGCGAACCTCCGCGGGCAGTTCGGCCATCTCTGCGATGCCGCCGGCGTTATCGGTGATGGGACCAAACGCGTCCAGGGCCACAATCATGCCGGTCATGGATAGCATGCTGGTGGCAGCGATGGCGATGCCGTAGAGGCCGGCAAGCTCATGGGCGCCCCAGATGGACACGCATACCGAGATCACCGGCAAGGTCGTCGATTTCATGGAAACGCCGAGGCCGGCGATGATGTTGGTCGCGTGCCCGGTCAGCGACGCTTCTGCCACCTTTTTTACCGGGCTGAACTCTGTGCCGGTGTAGTACTCCGTAATGAAGACCATGGCTGCGGTCAGGCCGAGGCCAATCAGGGCCGCGAAGAACAGGTTTGTGGCCCCCATTGCGGCATCACCCATCATGCTCTGCGTGAGAGGGTAGAACGCGATGGCGGCGAGCACGCCGGATACGATTACGCCTTTGTAAAGCGCGCCCATTATTTTGCCGCCTTCACTGGTACGCACAAAAAACGTGCCGATGATGGATGCGATGATCGACACCGCGCCCAGGGCAACCGGGTAGATCACGGCGCTTGCGCCTATTTCGTCGATCATCAGGCCACCCAGCAGCATCGTTGCGATCAGGGTTACCGCGTAGGTTTCAAACAGGTCAGCAGCCATGCCGGCGCAGTCACCAACGTTGTCACCAACATTGTCAGCGATAACGGCCGGGTTGCGCGGATCGTCTTCGGGAATGCCGGCCTCAACCTTGCCGACGAGGTCAGCACCCACGTCTGCGCCCTTGGTGAAAATACCACCGCCAAGACGCGCAAAGATGGAGATCAGTGAGCCACCAAAGGCAAGACCCACAAGTGCCTCGAGGGCATGCTCAGCCTGGCCGATGCTCAGCAGCAGCCAGTAGTAACCGGCTACTCCGAGCAGGCCGAGACCAACGACCAGCAGTCCCGTTATGGCTCCGCCGCGGAAAGCGACGAGCAGGGCCGGCGCAACGCCGTGGCGGGCGGCCTCAGCGGTGCGCACGTTGGCCCTGACGGAAACAAACATGCCCACATAACCCGCGGCGCCGGATAACACCGCGCCAATGGCAAAACCGAGTGCCGTGTATCCGTCAAGGAATGCAGCAAGTATCAGTGTAAGCACTACGCCCACGACGCCGATGGTCAGGTACTGGCGATTGAGGTAGGCCTTGGCGCCTTCCTGGATCGCAGTAGCGATGCCTTGCATGCGCTCGTTGCCGGCATCTCGCGTGAGCACCCACTGCGTCGAAAAGATTCCGTAGGCTAGCGCGAGCAGCGCTGCCCCCATGGCAAACCAAAGTGCCATCTGCTCTGACATTTCATATCCTCCCAGTTCGGAAACGCTGGTTTCCGGCGCACTCAGGGCGCAAACAAATTGTGACTCCGCGGCGGCCAGCTTGCATATGCTTTCAGTTTTTGCCCTCGACCACCGCCCGGGAGGCGGCTTCCGGGGCGCTTGCTTAAGTAATTGCCGCGCGCGGAAAGCGCGGCACTATAGCACAAATCGGGTCTTTAACTTGCGCTTGACCGGGGTGTTTTTGAGGCGCACGTAGCGCGGCAGGCCATCCTTACCAAAGGGCGGATAGTCCTCGCCACGTATCAGCGGCCCCAGGTATCGCCGGCAGGCCGCGGTGATGCCAAAACCGTCCTTGCTGATGAATCTCGCGGGCATCATTTTCTCGCGATTGGCGACGCGCGCCAGGGGCACTTCGCCCGTCTTCCAGCGATATGGACTGTCTGATATGCGCTTTATGGTCACCATCAGGGCGTTTTCACCGCGTATCGCCAGCTCAACTGCTGCCTTGCCTACGGCGTAGGCCTGTTCTACGTCGGTTTTCGATGCAATGTGACGCGCGGCCCGCTGCAGGTAGTCTGCCAGCGCCCAGTGGTATTTGTGTCCAAGCCGTTCTTTCACCAGCGCCGCAAGATAGGGGGCTACGCCGCCGAGCTGGGCATGCCCGAACGCATCGCGGCTGCCCGCCTCAGCCAGGAACTTGCCGTTCGGGTGGCGGACGCCCTCGGATGCGACGACCACGCAATATCCGTAGCGCTTGACCGCCTGGTCTACGCGCTTCAAGAACGCGGTCTCGGCGAATTCTACTTCCGGGAACAGGATAATGTGCGGCGCCTCGCGGCTGCTGTTGCCGGCCAGTCCGCCTGCTGCCGCGATCCATCCCGCATGGCGCCCCATCACTTCAAGGATAAAGACCTTGGTCGACGTTGACGCCATGGACTCCACGTCCAGCGCTGCTTCCTGGGTGGAAACCGCAACGTATTTGGCGACGGATCCGAAACCGGGGCAAGTGTCGGTAACGGGGAGGTCATTGTCGACGGTCTTCGGGACGTGAATTGCCTGGATAGGAAAATCCAGCTTACGGGAGAGCTGGGAGACCTTGTGGCAGGTGTCTGCGGAGTCACCGCCACCGTTGTAAAAAAAGTAGCCGATATTGTGGGCGCGAAATACCTCGATGAGGCGTTCGTATTCACGGCGACTTTCGTCGAGACCCTTCAGCTTAAAGCGGCAGGACCCGAAGGCGCCGCCTGGCGTGTGTCGCAGGGCCGCGATTGCCCTGGCCGGCTCCCGGGAGGTGTCGATAAGGTCTTCGGTGAGCGCGCCGATGATCCCGTTGCGACCGGCGTATACCTTGCCAATGTGCCTGCGGTGCTTGCGTGCCGTCTCGATCACGCCACAGGCGCTTGCGTTGATGACTGATGTGACGCCACCGCTCTGCGCATAAAATGCGTTCTTGCTGCTCACCGGTCTTTCCCCCCTGATGTCATTGCCCTGTCAATGTGTTGCGCGAGCATAGCGGAATTCGCCGGAACCGGCAGCTGATTGACCCACCGCGGTGTAGAGGTTAGCTTTAGCGCCTGTTTTCTGGCGGCGCCGGATTTTTACCGTTGTCGCTGCGGCGAGCGAAGCAATTATTATGCGAATAGTCCTATTGGGTGCCCCGGGGTCGGGTAAAGGCACGCAGGCACAGCGCCTGATGGCCGAGTACGGTATTCCCCAGATTTCCACAGGTGACCTGCTTCGCCAGGCGGTCGCCTCCGGCAGCGAACTGGGCTTGAAGGCAAAGGCCGCCATGGACAAGGGCGAGCTGGTGGCAGATTCGGTAGTCATAGGCATGATTCGCGCGCGCATCACGGAACAGGACGCGCAGGCCGGGTTTATATTCGACGGTTTCCCTCGCAACCTCGCGCAGGCGAGCGCGCTCGATGATCTGCTTGATGACATCGGCAAGCCCCTTGCTTCTGCTGTACTGATGGACGTCGATCACGGGGTTCTGCTCAAGCGCCTGAGCGGCCGACGCACCTGTAAAGCTTGCGACAAGGTGGCAAACGTTCACCAGCCGGACTTTGACGCTCGCGAACTTTGCGAAGTGACAGGGCAGCCGCATGACTACTTTCAGCGCACCGATGACAATGAAGAAACCATTGCAAAGCGGCTTGAAGTCTATGCAGCGCAGACCGAGCCCCTTGTGGAGTACTACCATCGTCAGGGCAAGCTGGTGAGCGTTGATGCCGACGGTGGCATCGACGAAGTGTACGGCCGCCTGGTCAGCGCTATCGAGACGCTGGAACGAGACGGAATCGCGACCGCGATGACCGTCGAGATTGACGCCCCCGACCCCTGATTGCCAGGGCGAGCAGGCGCCCGCATTGCCATAAAGCGTTAGTTTCAGGCGTTGGTTTCAGGCGCTGGTTTTTCCGACTGCAACAGGCGTGACAGCTTTTCGCCCACGACCCCGCGACGCCAGCCCTGCATCAGGATGCAGTCTTCAGGATCGCCGGCCATCAGTTGCCGCAGGTCGTCTCGCGTGGCCAGCAATGCCGGGCTTGTTTTAAGTCTTGTGGCCTCGCTGCGCACGAACTCGCTCAGCTTTTTGAGCGTGCGGTTTTCCGCCGCAGTGGGCCGTTGTGAACCTTGCCGGAAGTTATTTGCCTGCTCGCTGCCAGTGCTCAGCAAAGCACAAATTGCGTCAAGCTCCCGGCTGAGGAGTTTTGCCGGAAGCCCGGCAACCCCGCGCACCGCATCAGGGTCTGAGCCATCCAGTGACGCGAGGTCCAAAAGCGGTTTGTCTGCAACGATCCATCGTCTTGGCAAGTTCTTGTCAATAGCCATCTGCTCGCGCCATTGCGCCAGTGCTGCCAGGCGCGCGCGCCGGGTCGCGTCGAGATTTTTCTGCGCCCGAATCCTGCGATAGGCGAGCTTCGGCTCGGGCGCATACAGGCCGGTTTCGCTCAGGGCAGCAAACTCACCGGCCAGCCAGTCTTGTCGACCGGCCTGGCTCAGCCGCTTCGTGAGTTCATCATGCACTCTAAGAAGATACAGAACGTCGTCCGCAGCATAACGCAGCTGCGCCGGTGCCAGCGGTCGTCGAATCCAGTCGGTACGCGCATGACTCTTTCCAAGGTCAACGCCGAGCAGTTCCCCGACCAGTTTTGAATAGCTGAGCTGCTCGCCATAGCCCAGGCAGGCGGCCGCAAGCTGCGTGTCAAAAACGCCTCGGGGTACATCGCCAGTTTCGAGATAAAAAATCTCGAGATCCTGGCGCGCCGCGTGCAGTATCTTTTCGAGGCCGGGTTCTGCCAGTGCGCTGAACAGCGGCGCAAGGTCTATTCCGCCAAGCGGGTCAATGAGATGCAGCGCCTCATCGGTCGCAATCTGGATCAGGCAGAGCCTCGGAAAGTAAGTACGATCACGCACGAACTCGGTGTCGACGGCGACCCGTTTGGCGCGCGCGAGATTCTCGCAAAGTGCGTCAAGCGCCGGCTGATCGCTTATTAGCGGCGGCAATTTATGCATAGAGTCCTGATCGTTTGATGTATTCATTGCGGCAGCAAGGGTATCATGAGCCCCGCCGCGTCAAATGACGCCATACAAGGCGCCGCGCTTGCCACGATGCAGGTTTTGTTCAGAGCTTTTACAAATATTTTATTGCGGCGAGACGGACCCGATGTGCTGCCAGCCTCCCCGTTCCTGCTGCAGTTTGCGCTCGCGGCTTACCTTGCTGTCAGCTTCACCGGCTTGCTGATCGATGGCACGCTTTTGCGCGAGTTCACCACGAGCGCTGCGGCTGTCTTGTTTGATGCCGGACTTCTCAGCGCCTGGATATGGGTAATGCTCGGCGTTGCGGGGCACCCGAAGCGATTTCGGCAGTCCCTGACTGCAGCCCTTGGCTGTGGCGCAATCATCGGGTTCTATACGCTGCCTGTGCTTTTCATACTCATTGCCGGGCAGCCCGTGGCGGTGGACGATGTGGCGGGTACGAACTCTGATCCCGGTCTGCAGTTGCCTGTTTTGTCCAGAATCGCCGTCGCGGTCTACGTGGTAATGCTCGCCTGGTACGCGGCCGTCATGGGCCACATTCTTGCCGCAGCGATGGAGATTCACGCGCTTGCCGGCCTCGCACTGGGAATTTTTTATGTTCTTGCGAGCCTCGCGATAGTAGGCGCGCTGTTCCCCCTGGGCACCTGAAGTAGTCATGCATATCCATATTCTCGGCATCTGCGGCACGTTCATGGGTGGCATTGCCGCCCTCGCGAAGCAGGCGGGTCACGAAGTTACCGGTTCGGACGCTGGCGTCTACCCGCCGATGAGCGATCAGCTGGCGACACTGGGAATCCTTGTGCGAGAGGGCTATGAGCCGTCGCATTTGCGGCCGCAGCCGGATTGCGTCGTCATCGGCAACGTGATGAGCCGTGGTAACCCGGTGGTTGAAGAGATCCTGAACCGCGGCCTGCCGTATCGCTCCGGACCCCAGTGGCTCGCGGACCATATTCTTCAGGACAAGTGGGTTCTGGCCGTGGCCGGCACCCATGGTAAGACCACCACCAGCAGCATGCTCGCCTGGATTCTGGATTACGCAGGTCTTGAGCCCGGGTTCCTGATCGGTGGCGTACCCGCGAATTTCGGCCAGTCCGCGCGCAGCACGGCCGGGAATTTTTTTGTCGTTGAAGCCGATGAATACGACACGGCGTTCTTCGACAAGCGTTCGAAGTTTGTTCATTACAGGCCGCGAACTGTCGTGCTGAATAACCTGGAGTACGATCACGCTGATATTTTCGCTGATCTGAATGCAATCAAGCAGCAGTTCCACCAGCTTCTGCGAACGGTGCCCGGCGAGGGCAGGGTGATCTATCCGGCGCGGGACAAAAATATCGCAGACGTTATAGCAAAAGGTTGCTGGACCCCGCTCGAGGGCTTTAGTCTGCCGCCGTCCGGGAAAGCGGGCGTGCAGCACGCAGACTGGCAAGCCTGCAACGTTCGCGACGGCGGTCGGGCCTTCGACATAAGTTACCAGGGCCAGGTCCGTGGCGCGGTGAACTGGACTCTGGGAGGGCTGCACAATGTCAGCAACGCTCTTGCAGCCGTAGCGGCAGCCCGCCACGCCGGCGTGCCGGTTAATACTTCTCTGGAGGCGCTTGGCGAATTCTCCGGCGTGGCGCGCCGCATGCAGCTGCTGGCAAACAAGAATGGCGTGCGGATTTACGACGATTTCGCTCACCATCCGACGGCCATTGCCAGCACGCTTCGCGGTATGCGGGCCAGTCATCCTCAGGGGCGGCTGATCGCCATCATCGAGCCCCGTTCAAACACAATGAAGATGGGCATACACAACGCCGTGTTGCCGGAGGCGCTGGCGGATGCCGACCAGGTATACGTGTATGCGGGCGAGAGCCTGACCTGGAATCCCGCGCAGGCGCTCAGCGGCCTTGGTGACAAGGTAGTGGTTCGCGACAAGACATCCCTCATTGTTGCCGAGGTGCTCGCGGGCCTGCGCTCAGGTGACGACGTGGTCATCATGAGCAACGGTGGCTTTGAAGGGCTGCCCGCGCGACTGGCGGGCGCAATCGATGCCCGCGCCTGCGGAGCGGATTGACCGGTGTATCGCACATCATTGGAGAGACGAGGCTGTTTGTGAGCGACAAGGAAATTCCAATATTCCCGCTGCCTCTCGTGCTTTTTCCAGGCGGGCCTTTACCGCTCAGGATTTTCGAGACGCGCTACGTGGATATGGTTTCACGGTGCGCCCGGGATGATGCCGCTTTCGGCGTAGCGCTCCTCGTGTCTGAGGGCGAGGAAGGCGTAGCGCGCCTGGCGGAGATGGGAACCAGCGCGCGCATCGTCGACTGGAATCAGGGCAGCGACGGGCTCCTGTATATAACGGGGCGCGGAGAACGACGATTCCAGCTGGAGTCGGTGCGCCAGCAGGATGACGGGCTGAATCTCGCCGAGGTGACGTGGCTGGTGGACGAAGTACCTGACGTTGGGGAACAAGAGCTGAGTCCAATGGCGACTGTATTGCGATCTTTGCTCGAGTCGAATGAAATGCTCTACGGCGACGTTTCCCGGCACTATGACGACGCGAGCTGGGTGAGTTTTCGTCTCGCCGAAATCCTGCCGTTGACTCTTGATACTCGTCAGCGGTGCCTGGAGCTGCGCTCGGCCGAGGCGCGCCTGGCGCTGCTGAAACCCGTGATCTCGCAGCTGACCATCAAGAGCAAGCAGCCCCCGGAGCAATGAAACTTGAAAAGACTATATTCGAGTCACAACACCGTCGTACTTGACCAGGTTTCTGAGGCGCTTGATCAGGCGGGTATCGCGTGCATAACCCGCAACATGAATATGACGGGGCAGGCAGCCGGTGAGCTGCCCCCGATTGTTTGCTGGCCTGAAATCTGGGTGGTAGACGATGCGGAGTTTGAACCCGCAAGCCGCGTTCTGGCCGCAATCCTCGAGAGTTATGAAAATCCTGGTGAGCCATGGGTGTGCAAGGCATGCGGCGAACACCTGGAAGGTCAGTTCGGCAGCTGTTGGCGGTGCGCGGCTGCGTCTTTGCCCCCGGAGTAGTGCAAAAGTTGCCGCAAGACATTATCCTGACGCGGTCGGCGTAGTAAGCAGCGCGTGTTCAGTCCGCGCAGAGTGAACTCTGTGAGCCGACAATCCAATGATATTCAAAGCTGAATGAATTCTGGGAGTGTTCCGTGGTTAGAGTTATTGTCAGATGTTTGCTTATAAGTTTGTTACTTGCAGTGCCGGTTGCTGCCGCGTTTGCGACCGGCCTCGTCGCGCTTGAGGCCATTGCCGCGTCGGGATCGACCAGCGTAGCGTTGCTCGCAGGAGGCGTGATCCTCATTAGTGCGTTTACGAGTTCGCTGCTGGCTTCGTGGTGGAATGGCGGCGAGGTTGTTGCAGCGGGCGACGCCAGGGGGTCAGACGAGGGTGTTGTGAAGTGGTTTAACGTTGCGAAGGGTTTCGGGTTTATCACCGTCGACAATGGTGCCGATATCTTTGTGCATTTCCGGGACATTCGAGGGAAAGGCCATCGATCATTGACGGCCGGCCAGCGCGTGGCTTTCGAAATCAAGGAAACGGACAAAGGGCCCCAGGCCCACGAAGTTACGGTGATAGGCGCTGAATAGCGCGCGGGCGTCAACGCATTTGTTCGAAAACGCCCCGGGCAGCGGCGATGGTTTCGTCAATATCTGCCTGCGTATGTGCGGCCGAAACAAAGCCTGCTTCAAACGCTGAAGGGGCGAAGTAGAAGCCTTTCTCGAGCATACCGTGGAAGAACTGCCGGAAGTTGTCCTGGCTGCATGCCATGACCTGATCGAAGGTGGTGACCGGGCTGGTTGGGGTAAAAAATATTCCGAACATGCCGCCCAGCGCGTCCCCATATAAAGGGATGCCCGCGGCCGCGGCCTCTTTGCAAAGGCCGTTAACCAGACGCTTTGTGATTGCCTCGAGACGCGTGTAGAAGTCTTTGTCCTGCAGCGGCTTCAAATTGGCCAGCCCGGCTGCCATGGCTACCGGATTGCCCGATAAGGTTCCCGCCTGGTAGACCGGCCCCTCGGGTGCGATGCAGCGCATTATGTCGCGGCGCCCGCCGAATGCGCCGACAGGCATACCGCCGCCGACGATCTTTCCGAGCGTAGTGAGATCGGGTTGCACGCCGAAAACTTCCTGCGCCCCGCCCCTCGCGACGCGAAATCCCGTCATAACCTCATCAAATATCAGCACGCTCCCGTGCTGGTCGCAGAGACTGCGCAGGCCCTCCAGGAAACCCGGCACAGGGCGCACGAAATTCATGTTGCCGGCGACTGGCTCGATGATCACGGCGGCGATGTCTTCTCCGTGGCGCTCGAAGATTGATGTCGCGGCGTCGAGGTCATTAAACGGTGATGTCAGGGTTTCTTTGGCCAGCGCAGCCGGCACCCCGGGTGATGTAGGCACGCCCAGGGTGAGCGCACCCGAGCCCGACTTTACCAGCAGCGAGTCGGAGTGGCCGTGATAGCAGCCCTCGAATTTGAGCAGCTTGTCGCGCCCGGTAAAGCCACGAGCAAGACGAATCGCGCTCATGGTTGCTTCGGTGCCCGAGCTGACCATGCGTACAAGTTCCATAGACGGCAGCATGCTGCAGAGGGTGCGCGCCATCTCGGTTTCAACGACAGTAGGCGCACCGAACGACAGGCCGCGTGTGGCGGCGTCGCAAACCGCTGCTATTACGTCTGCGTTTGCGTGGCCGAGAATCATTGGCCCCCACGAGCCAACGTAGTCGACGTAGCGATTGCCGCTTTCGTCATGCAGATAGGCGCCTTGCGCCCGAGCTATAAACACGGGTTCGCCGCCAACCGCGGCAAAGGCGCGCACAGGTGAATTCACACCGCCCGGGATAAATTGCTGCGCGTCATTGAACAGGCTGTGCATCGTTCGACCCTCGCCGTTGATTTCCGTGAACCGGTTTAACGCGGCATTATAGCCGTTCGCGGCAATCCGTCGTCCCTTTCTCCGGGCCAATTAAAATGGGACAATATCGACGAGCGAAATCAGTCTGGGACGTTGAATTTAATGAAAGCATACATGTGCGTGATCTGCGGCTACGTATACGAGGAAGAGCAGGGTGATCCGGAATCCGGCATTGCTCCGCGAACTCGCTGGGAGGATGTTCCGTTGTCATGGCGATGCCCGGACTGCGGCGCCGGCAAAGAAGATTTTGAAATGATCGAAATCTGAGGCCTATTCGCGTACAACTTTGTAGCCCATATCAGCAAGGCCGGCCGGAACACCATCCTTACCTACAAGGTGCAGGGCGCCGACCACAACCAGGTAGTCACGCTCATCGTCGAGCAGCCGCGACAGGGCAGTAATCCAATCTCTGTTCCGGCGATGAATCAAGGCGTCGTATAGGGCGGGAAAGTCTGCGAAAGATTCTGACTGAATCGTGGCCAGCGTATTTGTGTCGCCGCTTCGCCAGGCGCGCAGCAGCTTGTCCATTTCCTGCTCCAGCGCCTGGGCATCGTCCAGCGCTTTCATGAGCATTTCCACCTGCCGTTCCTCATCCATGCTGTCGAAAAGGCCGATCTGAAAGGCCGCGGTTTCCAACCCTTCGATAGGCTTGCCATCTGCGCCTGCGCGTTGCGTGAAGTATCCTTCCAGCCCCAATTCAGGATTGAAGCCGATCTTGCCAAGCTGCAGCTGCACGACAGTAATGGCGGCCCACCACGGTTTTACGCGCTTGAGCATGGACAGGTCTATGCCAAGGGCGCTGGCCGCAGCGCTTGCTTCGCGCCACCTCGTTTCTCCCATGACTTCCGCTAGCGTCGTATCGTCAGGCAAGGTTCCGCGGGTGAAGAACAGCGTCTGTACAGCGAGGGGATTGAGATCATCCATGTCCAGTTCCATCACCAGCGCTTCTGCATCTGTGTAGGCTGATTCGATATCGCCGGGCAGGGGGAAATCACTTTCGCGCAGCATGTGCACCGAACCCAGCAGATAGACGCTGTTACTGTGCCCTGATACGCGCCAGAGCATGCCCGTCTCTTCCTCCGATGCTGTTGCCGGCTGGAGGCAAGCGAGAAAGAAAAGCGCCAGCGCAACGGCAGGTGGCATACGCCACGATTCCCGCAGGTGCAATTTTTCAGTCATCGACATACACGACTCCTGTTTCTATTTTTCCGTCGGGACCAAGGCGCAGCCAGCGATAGCCGGGAGGGCCGTCGTCCAGCGCGAACTGGTCGCTGTCGGGCAGGAACTGCCGACAGGTTGAGGGGCTTGCCATCAGTCGCACGCCTTTGCGCTCGGCGTCGAACTCCTGGTGCACATGGCCCCAGAGAATGCCGCGGACGTTTTCGAACTTGTCGATAACCGAAAACAGGTCTTCGGGATTTCTTAGCCCGACGCCATCCAGCCATTTGCTGCCGACGGGCACGGGCTGATGGTGCAGGCAGATGAGAACATGTTTCTCCTCGTTCGCGCTCAGCGCTGCGGCGAGGCGCTTGAGCGAGTCGCGGCTGATTTCCCCGGCGGCAGTGCCACGCACATAGGTGCTGAGCAGGGGCAGGCACCAGCTGTCGAACATCACGTCCCGGGTCACGATAAACGGATCTTTGAGTTCCTCGCGCATAAATTTCGGATCATCATGATTGCCGGGCAGGCAAAGGACAGGCAGCGAGAGCGGATCGAATAGCTCGCGGAAAACACGATAACCGGCGCGCGACTCGTCCTGAGCGATGTCACCGGTAACCAGAACTGCGTCCGGCGTCCAGTGATCCCTGCGCGCCGCATCCAGAACCTTGTTTAGAGAGTCATAGGTGTTGACGCCGCGCATTTCACCCCTGCGATCGGCGAACAGGTGCGGATCAGTGAACTGCACAAGCCGCAGCGTGGCCTCGCTTTGTTCAAGGTGCGGATTTGACATGGTGTGCTTTTCGTTGAGGGCCAGGCTGACATCTTAACCCCACGGGAACGTGCAATCCTCACATTCGGGTGCTGTCAGCAGGAGAACGCACGGGAACATTCGCGCACCGATTCGTGGTCCGCAGACCGATCCAGCCATCAGGTCTCAGAGCTGGGCGCCAAGAAAATGCGCGTAGAGGACGACGGCGGGCAGCTGTGCAAGCATGCGCAGGGCTTCCAGGATGAGCTCGCGATTCCGTCGGGTTACGAGGAATTCCCTCGCCAGCAATTCACCGGCGATCCGTGCTGCAAGTAGCACGGCTGAAATCCTGACCACCAGCCAGATGTCGGGAGCGAGCGCGATTGGCACGCCTCTTTCAGAAGCCATCCAGCTTGCCACGAGGGCCACTGCGCACATGCCCTGCAAGGCGAGCGTCAGGCCGGAAACACGATCGAGCAGCGGAACCATTGGCAGCAGCAGCGCGATCAGCAGCAATACATTAATGAGCTGATCAAATCGATAGTGGCCGTCAGCAAGCAATGCGCCAAGAGAGGGCGCTTCAGGAATGCCGAACAGCTCGGGGTGCGCGACAAAAATAAAAATCAGCAGCGCTGCCGAGCGCAGCAGGGGCAGGTAAAGATGTTCGGCGAGCCAGCCTTGCACAGGGCTGCCACGCGTAGCCGAATCGAGCCTGAGCTCCACAATGAGCAGGACCGCAGTGAGCGGGAGAAACAGCAGTATTCCGGCAATCATCACTCTAAGTTGGCCGCAAACCCCCGGCGGGTCAAGCGCCCGGCATGTCGGTACAGGTGGTAAAAAAAAGGGCGGCTCGAAAGCCGCCCCTTGTTGAGGTCAATTTGCGCTTCGCAGGCGAATCAGTAGCGGTAGTGATCCGGCTTGAAAGGACCCTCTACCGGCACACCGATGTAGTCTGCCTGGCGCTTGTCGAGTTCGGTAAGCTTGGCACCAAGCTTGTCGAGATGCAGCCTTGCGACTTTCTCGTCAAGGTGCTTCGGCAAAACATAGACCTCGTTTTTGTAGTTGTCACCGCGCTCCCACAGTTCAATCTGCGCAAGCACCTGGTTGGTGAACGAATTGGACATTACGAAGCTCGGGTGCCCCGTCGCGCAGCCCAGGTTCACAAGCCTGCCCTTGGCCAGCAGTATGATGCGCTTGCCATTGGGGAAAATGACGTGGTCCACCTGATCCTTGATGTTATCCCACTCATATTTCTCGATCCCTGCAACGTCGATCTCATTGTCGAAGTGGCCGATGTTGCAGACGATTGCCTGGTCTTTCATCTTCAGCATGTGATCTTCGGTGATCACATGGTAATTGCCCGTTGCGGTGACGAAGATATCCGCCTCGCTGCAAGCGTCGTCCATCGTAACGACCCTGAAGCCCTCCATGGTGGCCTGCAGCGCGCAAATCGGATCAACTTCGGTGACCCAAACGATGGCGCCAAGCCCTCTCAGTGACTGCGCGCAGCCCTTGCCAACGTCACCGTAGCCGGCAACGAGAGCGATTTTCCCGGCAATCATGACGTCGGTTGCGCGCTTGATGCCATCCACCAGCGATTCGCGACAGCCATAGAGATTGTCAAATTTCGACTTCGTTACCGAGTCGTTTACGTTGATGGCCGGAAACGGCAGCTCGCCGTCTTTCATCAGCCGATACAGGCGCGCGACACCGGTCGTGGTTTCTTCTGTGACGCCCTGGATGTTTGCGAGGATTTTCGAATAAAAACCGGGCCGGCTTTCGAGGCGCTTGCGGATCGACGCGAAAAGCGCGCTCTCTTCTTCGCTTTCGGGATTATCAAGGACTGACGGATCTTTTTCGGCCTTGCTGCCGATCATCACCAGCATGGTGGCGTCACCGCCGTCATCCAGGATCATGTTGGGCGCGCCGCCTGCTGGCCAGTCAATAATGCGGTGGGTGTATTCCCAGTACTCATCAAGGGTTTCGCCCTTGTAGGCGAAAACAGGAATGCCGCTCGCCGCGATGGCCGCAGCCGCGTGGTCCTGCGTTGAGTAAATGTTGCATGACGCCCAGCGCACCTCGGCACCGAGATCCACCAGGGCCTCGATGAGAACGGCGGTCTGAATGGTCATGTGCAAAGAGCCGGCGATGCGCGCGCCCTTCAAGGGCTGGTCCTTTGCGAACTCCCTGCGCACCGACATCAGTCCTGGCATTTCGGTTTCCGCTATCGCAATCTCCTTGCGGCCGAAGGCAGCGAGGCTGATGTCCTTGATGTGATAGTCGGAAAAGTCTTTGTCTACTACAGCGTTCATCATGGATTGATCTCCTGATTGAACGAGCGGCGTTGGGTTTTTAAAGCTGTGTCCGAGCCTGGCAGGGAAATCCTGTTGCAACGCTCCTCGGTACAGCCTCGGCGCACTGCGCCGGCTTTAATCAGAGGCCCGCGGCCTTCCGCAGTTCCTCCGCCTTGTCGGTTGCCTCCCAGCTGAACTCGGTCCAGCTTCCCCGGCCTTTTCCTACCTTGCGCGGCGCCCGCCCGAAATGGCCGTGGCTTGCCGTTCGCCGGTACATGGGGTGCAGCAGGTTCAGCATCTTCATAATGCCGTAGGGCCGCAGGTCAAAATGCTTTTTGATCAGGCTGGCAATCTTTTCGTCCGGCAGTTTGCCGGTACCAAAAGTGTCCACGCTCACGGATGTTGGTCGCGCGACGCCGATAGCATAGGAGACCTGTAATTCGCAGCGAGCAGCGATGCCAGCCTTGACGATGTTCTTTGCCACGTAGCGCGCTGCGTACGCAGCCGAGCGGTCGACCTTGGAAGGGTCCTTGCCGGAAAACGCGCCTCCGCCGTGGCGCGCCATACCGCCGTAAGTATCGACAATGATCTTTCTGCCGGTAAGACCGGCGTCTCCAACCGGCCCGCCAATTACAAACAGGCCCGTCGGGTTGATGTGGTACCTGGTTTTTTTCGTCAAAAACTTTGCAGGCAGCACCGGCTTGATGATCTCTTCCATAATGCCTTCAACAAGTTTCTTCCTGCCGATGCCGGCGGCGTGCTGGGTGGAGAGCACGACTGCGTCAATTGCAACTGGCTTGCCGTTTTCATAGCGGAAGGTAACCTGGCTCTTGGCATCCGGGCGCAGCCACGGCAGTGGATTGTTCTTGCGCTTGCGGAGCTTCGCCTGGCGTTCCATGAGCAGGTGCGAATAATAAATTGGTGCCGGCATGAGCGAGCGCGTTTCGTTAGTCGCGTATCCGAACATCAGCCCCTGATCGCCGGCGCCCTGTTCCTCGGCCTTCTTGCGATCAACGCCCTGGGCGATATCGGGAGACTGCTTGCCGATGATGTTTA
The DNA here is from genome assembly GCA_013003115.1 of Gammaproteobacteria bacterium. Classification (GTDB taxonomy): domain Bacteria; phylum Pseudomonadota; class Gammaproteobacteria; order Steroidobacterales; family JABDLF01; genus JABDLF01. Next base: position 177,348 of record JABDLF010000002.1, on the reverse strand, counting down.
TGACTGCGCAGGTGTGCCCGTCAAAACCGACTTCGGACGAGTCATAACCAATGTCGACGATAACGCCGCGCACCAGTTCTTCCAGATCGACCCAGGCTTTGGTAGTGATTTCGCCGGCGACGATTGCGACACCGGTTTTGACCAAAGTTTCGCAGGCTACCCGCGCGTTTTTGTCTTTCTCAAGAATGGCGTCGAGAATTGCGTCCGATATCTGATCTGCCATCTTGTCCGGATGACCTTCGGAGACAGACTCGGAGGTGAACTGGTAATTTTTGAGCATGGTGTATTCTTTGCGATTGAAAGCGAGCGGCCGGTCGCCGGCAGGTGCCGGGCCATGCGTCGCATAAAAGCGAACTAGTATAACTTGTCACGCACCTGTTTTGGCAATGCAGGATGGGCGAGGCTTGAGATTATTAAAGACCACGGAGTGGAAATGGCCAGATTGTTTCAGTTAGCTATACGAGCGGGCGGACTAAATGGCCGCTCTTGAGACCCCGGCGGTGGACGTCGGGGTCGTCGCACCCGACTTCGAGCTTGCGGGCGTCGACGGCAAAACATGGCGCCTGGCGGACTGCCGGGGCCCGAACGGCACGCTGGTGATGTTTATTTGCAATCATTGCCCCTACGTAAAGGCGGTGCTCGACCGTATTGTCCGCGACACCCGAGAACTTGCGAGCCTCGGCGTTGGCAGCGTCGGAATTATGTCCAACGATACGGATCGCTATCCTGCCGACAGCTTTGCGGCCATGGCCGCTCTGGCGAAGAGCAAGGCGCTGCCGTTTCCCTATGTGCTCGACGACACCCAGGACATCGCGCGGGCCTATGGTGCCGTTTGCACCCCTGACTTTTTTGGCTTCGACGCCAACCTTGAGCTGCGCTACCGTGGTCGCATCGATGCCAGCGGTATGCGACCAGCACCCGCCGACACCAAGCGCGAGCTTTTCGATGCGATGTGCCAGATTGCCGAGACAGGCGTGGGGCCGGACGAGCAGCATGCGAGTATCGGCTGCTCCATTAAATGGCGTGAATAGGCCCGGGTAAGCCCGCGCGGTTGCCCGTGGCCATGGCATACGCGACAATGCGCGCCCCAAAGTCGTCCGAGAACAACAAATGCCCACCCGCCGGGAGTTAGCAAACGCCATTCGCGCCCTCAGCATGGACGCGGTTCAGCGTGCCCGCTCGGGTCATCCCGGGATGCCGATGGGCATGGCGGATATTGCGGAGGTGCTGTGGAATGACTTTCTGCGCCATGACCCGCAAGACCCGGCCTGGCCGGATCGCGACAGATTCGTACTCTCCAATGGCCACGGCTCTATGCTGATCTATTCGCTGCTGCACTTGAGCGGGTATGCGCTGTCCCTCGATGATCTTCGTGATTTCCGGCAGCTGCACGCAAAAACAGCGGGCCACCCCGAGTACGGCCTGACACCGGGCGTGGAGACAACGACCGGTCCTCTCGGCCAGGGGCTGGCCAATGCCGTCGGAATGGCAATCGCCGAACGCGCCCTGGCGGCCCGGTTCAATAAGCCCGGGTTCGACATCGTTGATCACCATACCTGGGTGTTCGCCGGCGACGGCTGCCTCATGGAAGGGATTTCTCACGAGGCCTGTTCGCTGGCCGGAACCCTTGGTCTCGGCAAACTGATCTGTATTTACGACGACAACGGCATCTCCATTGACGGAGAGGTGCAGGGCTGGTTTACCGATGACACGCCAGCACGCTTCGAGGCTTATGGCTGGCAGGTCATTCGCGACGTAGACGGACACGATCCGCAAGCGATAACGAGCGCGCTGCAGGCAGCCCGCGACGAAGCCTCTCGGCCAAGCCTGATTTGCTGCAAGACCGTCATAGGGTGGGGATCGCCGAACAAGGCCGGCACTGCGGACAGCCACGGTGCCCCGCTGGGCGAGGACGAAATTGTCCTTGCTCGCGAGAGGATTGGCTGGCGATTCCCGGCCTTCGAGATACCCACCGATATTCGCGCGGCCTGGGATGCGCGGAAACCAGGCGCCGCGCGCACACGCGGCTGGCAGGATCTGTTTGAGAAATACACGCAGGCCTTTCCGGAGCTCGCCGCCGAGTTTTCGCGGCGAGTCGGCGGCACGTTGCCGGATGAATTCGCGGCACGAGCCGACGAACTGCTCCGTTCGGCGGCCGGGCAGAAAAACATGGCGACGCGCAAGGCTTCACAGTTTGCCCTGGAGGGGTTCGGGCCGGGGCTGCCCGAGCTGATCGGCGGATCCGCGGACCTTACAGGCTCCAATAACACGCGCTGGTCGGGCTCGTCGACGCTGAGCGCCGACAACTCTGCGGGCAACTATCTCTATTTTGGCGTGCGTGAATTCGCCATGGCGGCCATCGGCAACGGCCTTGTATTGCATGGCGGTTGCCTGCCCTACGTCGGGACGTTCCTGGTGTTCACCGACTATGCGCGCAACGCGCTGCGTATGGCAGCATTGATGGGCCTGCGAAACATCTTCGTAATGACCCATGATTCGGTGGGTCTCGGTGAAGACGGCCCAACCCATCAGCCAATCGAGCACGTAGAGAGCCTGCGGCTGATTCCGAACATGCATGTCTGGCGTCCCTGCGACGTTGTTGAAACGGTCGCTGCCTGGCAAGCGGCTCTTCAGCGTGCCAACGGGCCAGCGGTACTGGCGCTGACTCGCCAGACTCTGCCACAGCAGACCAGGGCCGATGACCAGATTGCGGCAATTGCGCGCGGCGGCTATACGCTTTGGCAGTCAGGCGATGGGAACCCCGAGGCGATAATTATTGCGACGGGTTCTGAGGTTGAACTCGCCGTGGCGGCGGCGAAGTCCCTGGGGAATGAGGGGCGCCGGGTGCGGGTCGTGTCTATGCCCTGTCGAGAAGTCTTTGACGCCCAGGGCCGCGAGTACCGTGAAACCGTTCTCCCGCCTGCTGTTCGCTGCCGCCTGGCGCTGGAAGCGGGGGTGAGCTCGGGTTGGCATCGCTACGTAGGTGACGAGGGCAGGGTGATCGGCATCGATCGCTTCGGGGAGTCGGCGCCTGCCGGGGAAATTTTCAAATTTCTCGGATTTACCGAGGAAAATGTCGCGGGCACGCTGCGAGCGATGTTATAAAAGCGCACACATTCAGAAACGATCTGTTTCAGAGAACCTAAGGGGAGCATCTAAAAATGCCGACGAGGATTGCAATCAATGGCTATGGGCGTATTGGCCGAAACATACTTCGGGCGCTGTACGAAGGCGAGCGCACCGGGGAACTGCAGATCGTTGCAGTCAATGATCTTGGCGACGCAAACACCAACGCGCACCTGACGCGCTACGACACAGCGCACGGCAAGTTTCCGGGCACGGTCAGCGTCGAAGGCGACTATATGATCGTTAACGGTGATCGTATCCTCGTTTGCGCGGAGCGGAATCCCGCTGACCTGCCCTGGAAGAAACTCGAAGTTGATGTCGTGCTTGAGTGCACGGGCTTCTTCCGCGACAAGGCGAAGGCCTCGGGTCATCTGCAGGCAGGGGCAAAGAAGGTCGTAATCTCGGCGCCCGGCGGCGGCGATATCGACGCTACCATCGTTTACGGGGTAAACCACGACACGCTGAAAGGCAGCGATACGGTCATTTCCAACGCATCCTGCACGACCAACTGTCTTGCGCCCCTGGTGAAGCCGCTTAATGACGCAATTGGCGTCGTGCATGGTTTGATGACGACGATCCATGCCTATACCAACGACCAGGTGCTGACCGACGTCTATCATTCCGATCTGCGCCGCGCGCGCTCGGCGACCATGTCCATGATTCCCACAAAAACAGGCGCGGCTGCCGCAGTCGGGCTTGTCCTGCCTGATCTGAAGGGGCGCCTGGACGGGTTCGCAATTCGCGTTCCGACCATCAACGTTTCCATGGTCGACCTGACCTTCGAAGCGGCACGCGACACCAGCGTCGAGGAAGTAGACAAGCTCATGAAAGAGGCCGCTGAGGGTCCGCTGAAAGGAATCCTGGCTTACATCGATGAGCCGCTGGTATCCATCGACTTTAACCACGACCCCGCGTCATCTTCGTATGATTCGTCGCTTACCCGCATGATGGGCAAGCGCTTTGTGAAGGTCTGCTCCTGGTATGACAACGAATGGGGCTTCTCCTGCCGCATGCTGGATACGACCCGCGCGCTGATCAAGGCGCGCTGACATGACCTGCGCCGCTGCGAGGCACTAGACATGCTGCGCATGCAAGATGTAGAGCTTGGCGGCAAGCGTGTGCTGATCCGTGAGGATCTGAACGTGCCCGTTGCCGACGGTGTTGTGCAGAGCGATGCCCGCATACGCGCGGCAGTTCCTACGATCGTTGCGGCACTGGAGGCGGGTGCCAAGGTCATGGTGATGTCGCACCTCGGGCGCCCGAAGGAAGGGCACTTCGAGGAAGCGGCGAGCCTCGCTCCGGTCGCCGGGTCTCTGCAGGCACTGACAGGCCGGCCGGTACGCCTGGTTCGGGACTGGCTCGACGGCGTAGAACTCATCGCAGAAGAAATCACGCTTTTAGAAAACGTGCGTTTCAACGTTGGCGAAAAAAGCAACGACGAAAACCTTGCAAGACGCATCGCATCTCTGTGCGACGTATTTGTTATGGATGCCTTTGGCACCGCGCATCGCGCGCAGGCGTCAACGGAAGGCGTTGCAAGGCTTGCGCCGATCGCCTGTGCAGGTCCGCTGCTGTGCGGTGAACTGGACGCACTGGGCAAGGCGCTGCACGAGCCTGCGCGCCCTCTCGTGGCCATAGTCGGCGGCTCCAAGGTGTCGACAAAGCTGACGGTGCTTGAGTCGCTGCTGGACAAGGTTGATCAGCTTATTGTGGGCGGAGGCATTGCCAATACTTTTATTGCGGCCGAAGGGCACGAAGTTGGCAAGTCGCTTTTCGAACCCGACCTCGTACCCCAGGCGCAAAAGCTCGCGCGAATCGCCCGGGAGCGCGGGGCAGCGATTCCCCAGCCCGTTGACGTCGTCGTCGCGGATCACTTCGCTGCCGATGCAAACCCGGTGGTTCGAGCGGTAAGCGAGGTAGAGCCTGGCGAGATGGTGCTGGATATTGGTCCGGAGACGGCACGAAATTACGCCGCAATGCTGAGCGACGCCGGCACTATCGTCTGGAATGGGCCAGTCGGTGTTTTTGAATTTGATGCCTTCGCCGACGGTACCCGCGTGCTGGCCGAGGCCATAGCGGGCAGCGCTGCGTTCTCGGTGGCGGGCGGCGGCGATACCCTTGCGGCCATAGACAAATTCGGCGTCGCAGACGGCGTGTCATATATTTCAACCGGAGGCGGCGCATTCCTTGAATTTCTGGAAGGCAAGACCCTGCCGGCCGTCGCTGTTTTAGAGGCTCGTGCCCGGAACAAAGATTAGCTGCCGGAGGGCCTCATGCAAGACCAGACAGCACCGATGACAAGGCGCACAAAAATTGTTGCTACTCTCGGCCCGGGTACCGATGACCCGAAAATCATGCGCGCAATTTTGCAGGCTGGTGTCGACGTCGTGCGCATCAATTTCTCCCACGGCAGCGCCGGAGATCATGGCAAGCGTGTGAAGGCTGCGCGCGCGGCGGCCGCTGAACTCGGCAAATCCGTGGGCGTGTTGGGGGATCTTCAGGGCCCCAAGATCCGCATCGATCGTTTTCGCAACGGCCCCATTGACCTCAAGGAAGGCCAGTCATTCACGCTGGACGCTGAGCTTGGGCGCGATGACGGAAATGAGAAGCAGGTAGGGCTGACCTACAAGGATCTGCCGCAGGATGTCAGCAAGGGCGACATTCTGCTGCTTGACGACGGTGCGATCAGCCTCGAGGTGATGGCCGTTGAGGGCAGTGCCATACGCTGCCGCGTGCAGCAGGGGGGGCGACTGTCAAACAACAAAGGCATTAACCGCAAAGGCGGTGGCCTGTCGGCTGCGGCGCTGACTGAGAAAGACTTCGAAGACATTGTGCTGGCGGCGAAGCTCGACGTTGATTATCTCGCCGTGTCGTTCCCGAGAGACGCCGACGACGTTGAGGAAGCCCGCCGGCGATTCGAAAAGGAGGGTGGCGTTGGCGGCATCGTCGCAAAGATTGAACGCGCAGAGGCGATAGACAACCTCGAGAACATTCTTGCGGTCAGCGATGCCGTGATGGTCGCGCGGGGCGACCTGGGCGTCGAAATAGGAGACGAAGAGCTGCCTGCGGTCCAGAAGCAGATTATTCATGCTGCGCGCGAATCCCATAAGGTGGTGATTACGGCGACGCAGATGATGGAGTCTATGATCACGAGCCCGGTGCCGACGCGCGCGGAAGTGATGGACGTCGCCAATGCGATGATGGACGGTACGGACGCAGTTATGCTTTCCGCCGAGACAGCCACCGGCAAATACCCGGTAAAGGTGGTCGAGGCGATGGCGCGGATATGCGTCGGCGCCGAAAAACAGAGGGCCACGATGACGTCGGGTCATCGCCTCAACGCGCTTTTCAAGCGCGCAGATGAGGCCATTGCCATGGCCTGTATGTACACTGCGAATCACCTGCCGACGCGCGCCATAATTGCGCTCACAGAGTCAGGTTCGTCTGCCCTGTGGATGTCGCGGATAAGCAGCGGAATTCCGATTTATGCCTTTACGCGTCATGAGAAGACGCGCAGTCGGGTCACGCTCTACCGAGGTGTTTACCCGGTGACGTTTGATGTGGTGTCGGTGGAGCGGGAAGACGTCGTGGATGCTGCTGCGCAGCGACTGCAGAAGGCGGGCAAGGTCAGGCAAGGTGACGTAATCATCGTGACATTTGGTGATTTTCGAGGGGTCAGCGGTGGCACCAACACAATGAAAATCATCCGCGCGGGCGATACGGATCTTGTGGATATTGCGCCTGAAGAAGCGCAGTAATTAAAGGGTTGGGGGCGCCCGGAGCGGTGCAACAACGAGTGACTTCGACACACCCGGAAGCCAAGGCAGAATAACGCTTCGAGCCCGATTGTTGCTTAGAAACTACGCTCCAGCGAGTTTGTGTGCAGTGCACAATTCTTTTTCTAAAAAACCCGTGTATATTCGCTTCGCAGGGCTTAGTACAGCAATGCCCGGGGGGCCGTGCGCTGGCACGACTTATAACTGTGTTACGCGGTCATCGATTCCCGCGTTTCCCGGGTCCGACTGGTCAGGCATAATCAGATCTAAACAAGCCTGCAGGATTCGTGCGATCTCTTTGGAGGAAAATTATGAATAACAAGCCGGCTTCCGGGCGTGTTCACTTGCTGCGTACACTCGGTGCAGGATTCCTCGTCAGTATGTTGCTGGCCACGCCGGCTCAGGCCATCCAGTTCGAATTCAAGGACGGCACCATTACCGGAAGCTGGGACACCACCTTGTCCTGGGGCAACGCCTGGCGGGTCGAAAGCAGAGACCCGGCGATCATCGGTATCGCCAACGGCGGCACAGCTTTTGGTGTTAACGCTGACGACGGTAACCTCAACTACGACACGGGCACCATCAGCAATATTTTCAAGGTCGTCAGCGAAGTCGAGATGGTCTATGAAAATATCGGCGCGTTCGTTCGCGGTACCTATTTTTACGACACCGAAAACGAAAACGGCGGCCCTCGTGACAGGACACCGCTTTCTCAGCAGGCGCTTGACAGGGTCGGTTCGGACATCCGTTTGCTCGATGCCTACACCTGGATAAATTTTGACGTCTCCGATATGCCGGCTGAAATACGCGCCGGCCAGCAGGTGCTGAGCTGGGGCGAAAGCACCTTTATCCAGAACAGCATCAACACGATCAACCCCATCGACGTTAGTGCTATTCGTACACCTGGCGGCGAACTCCGTGAGGCCCTCATCCCTGTTCCCATGATTTCGGGCAACATCGGGCTTACCGATGCGCTGAGCATGGAAGCTTTCTATCAGCTGCGCTGGGAGCCCACGATCCCTGATCCGACCGGCACATATTTCAGCGGCTCGGACATAGGCGGCCCGGGCGCCGAATTTGTGATGCTCGGCTTTGGTGGCGTACCCGAAGGCAATTTTCTTGACGTTCGTCGTCAAACGACCCCGCGTCCGGATGACCAGGGCCAATTCGGCATCAATTTCCGCTATTACTCCGAGATCTTCGGCGGCACCGACCTGGGCTTCTACTTCGTGAACTATCACAGCCGCCTGCCCATCGCGAGCGGTCGCACCACCGACTTTCAGGGCTACGGCAACGCCTGGGCGGTTGGGACAGGCGCGACCTGTCTGTCCGGCGGCTGCATACCGTTGGGCGTGCCGGCCGGTGACCGCGACGCGGCGATTGCTGCGGCGGTCGCGCGCGGCCAGGGCGAGATTATTGGTAAGGGCGGCAGCGTTGACGCTGCGGTGACGGCCGAGCTGACCGCAACCGCGACATTTATCGTAGACGCGCTGCTAGCCGGTGCCATAGGCGCCGCAGACGTACCGAATTTCGTGACCGACTCCCTGGCCGAAGGCTCGGGCTACTACACGGAGTACCCGGAAGATATCAAGCTATACGGCGTGAGCTTCAACACCACCATCGGTGATACGGCGTTACAAGGCGAGTACTCATTCCGCCAGGACGTGCCCCTGCAGGTGGATGACCTGGAGGTTTTGTTTGCAGCCCTCGCGCCCCTGGATGATTTCGGCCGAACCGTATTCGGCACATTCGGGCAGCTCGGTGACTTTGATGTCGAGGAGAATATCCAGGGTTATCGACGGCTGGATGTGAGCCAGATGCAGTTTACGGCCACGCAAATTTACCCGCGCCGGTTTGGGGCCGACCAGCTGGTTATTCTGGGTGAAGTTGGCTTCAACTGGGTACACGATATGCCCTCAAAGGACGTGCTGCGCTTTGATGGCCCGGGTACGTTCATCAGTGGCAACGCTGACCTAGCGGCCACCGGAACCGTGCACTCACCAACGGCCGTTGGCGTTATCGAAGACGCCAGTCATTTCGCCGACGACTTCTCATGGGGTTATCGTCTTGTTGGTGCGCTGCGCTACAACAGCGTTTACAAAGGCATAAACCTGGCACCGAGCATTGCATGGAATCATGACGTGTCGGGTGTTTCTCCCGGGCCAGGCGGAAACTTTCTGGAAGACCGCAAGGCGTACACGCTGGGTTTGACCGCTACTTACCAGTCTGCGTGGGAAGCTCAACTTAAGTTTACGAACTTTTTCGGGGCTGAGCGGTATAACTTGGTGAACGATCGAGATTTTATTTCGCTCGTCGTTAAGTACGCGTTCTAGTTTTAAGGAGATTGCATGATGCATCGAGATGCAAAACATTTACTTGCCGCCACGCTGTTAACGCTGGCAATGAGCAGCCCGGCTGTGGCGAAGCTGCCCCCCGATCAGCTGGCTCGTCTCGGCACCGATCTCACGCCCATGGGAGCCGAACGTGCCGGCAACGCGGACGCAACGATCCCGGCCTGGACGGGCGGAATTAAGTCGGCCGCAGACGCTGGATTCCCCGACTTCAAGACGGGCGGGCACCATCCCGATCCGTTTGCAGCCGATCAGGTTCAGTTCAAGGTCGACAAGGGCAATATGGCCCAGTACGCGGACAAGCTGACTGAGGGCCATAAGGCGATGCTCTCCGCCTACGATTCGTATTCTATGAACGTATATCAGACCCGCCGCTCCGCTGCGTTTCCGGAACGTATTTACGAGGCGACGCGCGCTGCCGCAGCAACGGCTGAGCTCAAGCCCAGCGGCAATGCGGTTACTGGGACAATCAGCGGCGTGCCGTTCCCCATCCCGGCGAATGGTCTGGAAGCAATCTGGAACCACATACTGCGTTATCGCACCGTAAACGCTGCTCGCAACATCGGCCAGGCGGCGGTGACGCGTGACGGCAGCTATACGCTGGTGAAGTTCGAAGACGAGTTCAAGGGTGCGTACTTTGAGCCCGGCATGACGGAAGAGGCGCTGAACAACGTCATTGTTTATTTCCGACAGAAAATCACTGCGCCGGCCCGTCTTGCCGGACAGATTCTGCTGGTGCATGAGACTCTTGACCAGGAAAAGGAAATTCGCAAGGCGTGGCTGTACAACCCGGGCCAGCGTCGGGTGAGGAGGGCGCCGAACGTCGCCTTCGATAACCCGCGCGACGGTTCCGACGGTCTGGCAACCAGCGATCAGTTTGACATGTACAACGGTAGCCCCGAGCGCTATGACTGGAAGCTGGTCGGCAAGAAAGAAATGTACGTCCCGTACAACAACTACAAGCTGCACAGCGACAAGGTCAAGTACGACCAGGTTCTTGCGCCGCTGCACGTCAATCCTGAGCTGCTGCGCTATGAGCTGCACCGTGTATGGGTCGTAGATGCGACGCTGAAGGACGGCACGCGCCATATTTACAAGCGCAGGACGTTCTACATCGACGAAGACAGCTGGCAGATTGTAGCGGTGGACTGCTATGACAATCGCGACGAGCTGTGGCGTGTACAGGAAGGCTTCGGAATCAATTACTACGATGAGCCCAACTACTGGACAACGCTGGAAGTGACGACGGACCTGCAGTCAGGGCGCTATCTGGCGCTTGGCCTTAACAACGAAGAATCGTTTACCTACGATTTCAGTCCGCCACTGACGTTGTCTGACTTTACGCCTGCAGCCCTGCGACGGGCCGGGACGCGCTAAAAATAATGATGCGACTGCCGGGCTGCGCATAGGCCCGGCGGTCTCTTTGCCGATACGGCAGTCGGCGAGCACTGGGGACCGTGCATGTTATTGAGTCTGAGCTGGCTGAGAACATGGTGTTGCCTGAGCGTTTTGGTGATGCCGCTCGGGCTTGTGAATGACTCGCTGGCAGAAGATGCGCCAGACGATTTGCAATGGTCCATCATTGCCCCTCTTGCTCCGCAGACCCTTTTGCTTGATGGCACACTTATCGATGACCTGATGGTTGTTGTAGGTGAGCGTGGCCATGTCCTCCTGAGCGAAGATATGGGCAATACCTGGGAACAAGTGAGAGTACCGACCCGGGCAACGCTGACGGGCGTATTCTTCAGCGACCGGGAAAACGGCTGGGCTGTTGGCCACGACGCCGTCATCATCAAGACCAGTGACGGCGGTGCCACCTGGACTCGTGTGCATTTTGCGCCCGACGAGGAGCGGCCTCTGCTTGACGTCTGGTTTGAGGACTCTTCGCACGGCATTGTGATCGGCGCCTACGGATATTTCCTCGAGACTTTCGACGGCGGTGAGACCTGGGAAGACAGGTTTTTCGAAGTCGTGGGCGACGACGAGGCTGCAGACGAGACGGACGAAGAAGAGAAGGAAGTCAGCATCGCAGACATGATGGACTTCCTTGATGATGAAGATCCCATCAGCGATCTGCATCTCAACGATATCCGATCCGCGCCCGACGGCGCCCTGTTTCTTGCCGCCGAGGCGGGTCACATTTTCAGATCTGATGATGTAGGTGAAACCTGGAAGGAACTGCCAAGCCCCTACGAAGGCTCGTTCTACGGGACGTTGCCGCTGGGTGAAAACAGCCTTCTGGTTTATGGCCTGAGAGGCAACCTGTTTTACTCGGCCGACGGTGGTCAAAGCTGGCAGCAGATTGATGTCAACACCGATGCCATATTCATGGGCGGAGCTATCGTCGACGGCTCTCCCGCAGTGGTGGGCCTCGGCGGTACCTTGCTTGTTGCTGAAAGCACGAGCGGCGGCCCACCGGTCTTTTCATTGCTCCAGCAGGAAAACCGCAAGGCGCTGGCAACCCTGATGCCCGGCAATTCTGGCGAACTGATTCTTATCGGCGAAAATGGGGTGAATACTATTGTCCCCGGTCAGTCAGCAAGCAGCGGCGATGCCCCTTAGGGCAGGATAGCAACAGGCATGGCCAAAATTGACATTGCAGGTTTTCTCGAGCGGCTGATATTCGGCAATCGCATCGCCATCATCTGGCTGTTTGCCATTATCACCGCAGCAATGCTCTTTTCAGTAGTGTCCGGTTTTCGCATTGATACCAGCTTTACCAAAAGCGTCCCGGTCAATCATGAATACATGCAGACCTACGTGGAGTACCGAGACCAGTTTGGCGGTGCCAACAGGGTTATCGTTGCGCTGGTAGCCCGCGACGGCAACATCTACACGCCGGAATTCATGAATACCTTGAAGCTCGCGACCGACGAGGTGTTCTTCATCTCAGGCGTTGACCGGACGCGCGTCTCATCCCTGTTTACGCCCAATGTGCGTTTCACCGAGGTGACAGCTGACGGTATTTCTGCCGGCAACGTTGTGCCCGCAGACTTCAGGCCCACCGACGAGGGCATTGAGCAGGTTCGCAAAAACGTACTCAAGGCCGGCATCGTGGGCCGATTGGTAGCCAGCGATTTTTCCGGTGCAATCATCAGCGCTGAGCTGCTGGAGGCAGACCCTGTCAGCGGTGAACCCCTCGATTACATGATGGTGGCGCAAGAACTTGAAACCAAGATTCGCAACAAGTTCCAGGATGAAAATGTAGACGTTCATATAATCGGATTTGCTAAAGCTATCGGTGACATATCCGATGGCGCGCGCATGGTGGTGATGTTTTTTGGCGTCGCCTTCATCATCACCGCGCTGTTCGTTGGCTTCTACACGCGCTCGTGGCGTCTGACCCTGATTCCGCTTGCCTGTGCGACGGTAGCGGTGATCTGGCAGCTCGGCCTGCTGTTTGCGTTCGGCTTCGGCATCGACCCGCTGGGAATACTTGTTCCGTTTCTTATTTTCGCGATCGGCGTCAGTCACGCGGTGCAGATGGTCAGCATGGCGCGCGCCTCCGTGTTCAAAGGCCAGAACGGGCTGGAGTCCGCAAAGACGAGCTTCCGCAGCTTGCTGCTGCCGGGCTACATAGCCCTGTCCAGTGACACCATCGGTTTCATTACCATCCTGTTGATCCAGATCCAGGCGATCCAGGAAATGGCAATTATCGCCAGTATCGGCGTGATCGTGATTGGTTTCACGAATTTCTGGCTGTTGCCGGTGCTGCTCAGCTATGTCAATTACGATGAAGATTACAAGCTCAGACTCGTGCGCGCGGCGAAGTTTTTTGAGCCACTTTGGATTGCGCTGGACTGGGTGGCGGAGCGCCGCCACGCGACGGTTGTACTCGCAGTGGCCTTTGTATTGCTCGGTTTCGGGCTGTGGAAGGGCACCGGCATCAAGATCGGTGATTTGCATCCAGGCGTGCCGGAACTTCGCACAAACTCGCAGTACAACATCGACAGCCGGCTTATCACCGAGCGGTTTTCCATCGGTGTGGACCTTCTTTCAGTCATCGTAGAGGCGCCCAAGGACGGCTGCATCGACTATGACGTGATGAAGCAAATTGACGATTTCACCTGGTACATGAGCAACATTCCCGGCGTGCAGAGCGCGATCTCCCTGCCGGTGGTCAGCAAGCTCGTGCATGCGGGCTGGAACGAGGGGTCGCTGAAATGGCGGGTGATCCCTCGTAACACCTCGGTTCTGGTGCAGGTCACGACATATGTGCCCACCAGCAGTGGTCTGCTCAACGCAGACTGCAGCGTGATGCCGGTGCACATGTTTACGACCGACCACAAGGCCACGACGATCGAGCGCATCGTTGCGGCGGTCAAGACGTACCGCGCTGAAAATCCGGGCGACAAGGTGAAATACCGGCTGGCGACCGGCAACGTTGGCGTTATGGCGGCCACCAACGAGGACGTGGAGGCAGCGCAGTTCCCGATTCTTGTTGGCGTGTTCTCCGCCGTTATCCTGCTCTGTTGGGCGGTTTTCAGAAGCTTCCGGGCGGTGCTTTGTATTGTCCTGCCATTAGGTCTGGTGTCGCTGCTCGCCTATGCGCTGATGACCGTGTTGGAAATCGGCCTCAAGGTCTCGACCTTGCCCGTGGTCGCCCTCGGCGTGGGCGTCGGCGTGGACTATGGCATTTATATATTCGCGCGCTTCAACCATCTGCGCACCAAGCGAGGCATGAACGTGCCGGACGCGTATCTCAAGACCCTGCGCATTGCCGGTAACGGCGTGCTGGTGACCGGCGTTACACTCGCCGTCGGTGTAGGCACCTGGATTTTCTCGCCGCTCAAGTTCCAGGCCGATATGGGTATCCTGCTGACCTTCATGTTCATCGTGAATATGCTGGGTGCGCTGCTGCTCCTCCCGGCGATCGCAAGCTGGCTCTACCCTGAGTCAACAAGCGCGCCCGCCGACACCCGCAACGACTGACGTCAGGGTCTCATGAGCTTCGTCCGACGCAGCTGGCGCTACCTCGGCTTTTCTGTGATCGCCATTTTCGTCGTGCTTTCACTTGCTTTCGTGGCGTTGTCGCTGGCACTGCGCGGAAGCTTGCCTGCCATCGAGGGCGAAATCAGCATTGCCGGGCTTAAGGCGCCGGTCAGCATCGAGAGAGACCTTCACGGACGGCCCCGCATTACCGCCGGAAACTGGTCTGACCTGGCGCGTACGCTGGGATATCTGCACGCGCAGGAGCGCTTTTTTCAAATGGACATGGCGCGGCGCGCAGCTGCCGGTGAACTGGCGGAGCTGCTGGGTGAAGGGCCTGTGCCTCTCGATAAGTCGCGCCGCAGGCATCGATTGCGTGATCTTGCGGTCGCACGCCTTAAGACACTGGAGCCGAGTGAACGCCGTCTCATTGAAAGCTACACCGCGGGCGTCAATGCCGGGCTTGCGCAGCTGAGAGCGAGGCCGTTCGAGTATTTACTGCTTAACGCCCATCCACGAGAGTGGCAGCCCGAAGACCTGCTGCTGGTCGTCTATGCAATGTTCTTTCAGCTCACTGATGAGCTGGCGTCCCGTGATGGGATGCTGACGGCCTTGCGCGATGTCTACCCGGCCCCTTACTTCGCTTTCCTGACGCAGGACGGCACGCCGTGGGACGCCCCGGTTGTGGGTGAAGCGCGCAGCCCGCTGCCGGTGCCGGGGGCAGACGTTTATACGCTGCCGCCTGCGCAGCCGGAGAAGACGGCCAGCGTTGCGGATCGCAGCGAACAAGGGCACGACATGGTGCCGGGGAGCAACAACTGGGCGCTGCATGGTTCCCGCACAGAAAGCGGCGTGGCGATACTCGCCAACGACATGCATCTTGGGCATGGCCTGCCGAACGTGTGGTACCAGGCAAGGCTGGTAATTCGCGGTTCTGCAGACGACGTCCCGGCCATTGATGTGACGGGCGTTACTTTGCCCGGCACGTTTGGCGTCATCGTCGGGAGCAACCGGAACGTCGCCTGGGGTTTTACCAATAGCTATGGTGACTGGTCGGACCTCGTAATCATCGAGGTTGATCCTGAGGATGCGTCTCGTTACCGCGTGGGCGACGGCTACGAGGCATTTACGACGTATGAACAGAGCATTCCGGTCAAAGGCGGGGATGCTGAGCCGGTGAGCTTTCAATGGACTCGCTGGGGGCCTGTTATTGGAGAAGATCACGAGGGCAGGCTGCTTGCGCTCAAATGGCTTGCGCACGAGCCGGAGGCGGTCAACTCCGGGATCATTGATTTAGCCGGAGCGAAAGACGTTGTTTCCGCCCTCGAGATTGCCAACGGCATTGGCGCGCCACCGCAAAACTTCGTGGTGGCCGACCGCAAGGGCAACATCGGCTGGACGATTCTCGGCCGTGTTCCCCGGCGCGCGGGCTACGATTCGCGCTACGCATCCTCATGGGCGGACCCGGGTGTCGGCTGGCAGGGCTGGTACGAGGCTCGGGAGTATCCGCGGATCTTCAACCCGCCCGGTGGCCAGATCTGGACGGCGAACGCCCGCGTCGTTGATGCCGAAGGGCTCAGGTTTCTGGGTGACGGCGGCTACGACCTGGGCGCCCGTGCGGCCCAGATTCGGGATTCGCTGACCGCAATGGAATCAGCGAACGAGGCCGACATGCTGTGGCTGCAGCTGGATGACCGGGCATTGTTCCTGGAGCGCTGGCAGAAGCTGCTGCTCGAACTTCTTGACGACGAATCACTCGAGGGCCAACCCGGGCGCTCCGAACTGCGCGCCGCAATCGCCGACTGGCACCCGAGGGCAAGCGTTGACTCGGCGGGGTTCCGCCTCGTGCGCGCCTGGCGCGTTTTTTTGTTCGACGAGGTTTTCGAAGAACTGACGACGGAGGCCCGTGAAGCTGCGCCGTCGACTTCGATCTACAGCAGCCAGTGGGAAGGTGCGCTCTGGACACTGCTTGAGCAGCAGCCTGCCCACCTGCTGCCGACGCGTTACGAGAGCTGGCGAGACTGGATGCTTGATGTCGTTGACGACACCGTTGATTACTATCAGGAGCGCTATTCCGGCGGTCTTGCTGACCGGGTCTGGGGTGAACGCAACCGCGTTCGCGTAGCGCATCCACTGTCACAGTTTGTGCCCGGTCTGGGCCAGCTGGTCAACATGCCCGCGCTGGCATTGCCGGGCGACAACAACATGCCGCGTGTGCAGGCGCCAGGCTTTGGTGCTTCTCAGCGGCTCGGTGTTTCGCCGGGTCGCGAAGAGGAGGGATACCTGCACATGCCGGGCGGTCAGAGTGGCCACCCTCTGTCGCCATACTATGGCTCGCAGCATAATTCATGGGCGAAAGGCGAGCCGCTGTCATTTCTGCCGGGCCCCCCGCGATATCAGCTTCGCCTCGTCCCGGCGCCCTGAGAAAGGGAGGCGTTGCCCGATCGGGAGGGGTTGTGCGCCTTACGCGCGATACCGAAAAGCCCGCGCAAAAATCTTAGCTCCGCAGACCTGCTCCTGATGGCGTGACGGAAGTCGCAGTGCTTTGTTCCCGATGCGGATCGTCAGGCCGCTCGCTCCGGGCGTCCGCGCTGGGCATGCCGGGATCAGGCTGGCTTCATTCGCCCGGATCTGCTGGCCTGTCAGGGCGCGTCATGTGCCTCGCCTGCCTGCTCCTTCATCAGCATCTTGAGATCCTCGAGAACTTCTGTGGAGTGTTTGTCCGGGTTGACCTTCTTGTAGTGTGCTGCAACTTTGCCCGTGGGAGAGATGATAAAAGTCTCGCGTTTGGCATATTTTGCCAGCACCAGGTTCCCTAGGACGCCGTAGTCCTTTGCGGTCTGACTTTTTGCGTCCGACAGCAGCGCGAATGGCAAAGAATATTTTTCTGCGAATTCCTTTTGCGATGCGACATCATCGAGGCTGACGCCAACGATCTTCGCGCCCATTTTCTTGAACTTGAAAATGTCGTCGCGGAACGAACACGCTTCGGTTGTGCATCCCGGCGTATCGGCCTTCGGATAAAAATATAGTACGACCCATTGGCCCTGGTAGTCTTCCAGCGTATGCCAGTCGTTGTTCTGGTCCTGCAGGCGAAAGGCGGGAGCATCGTCACCGATGGCTGGCGCACCAGCGCTGGCCGAGAGCGGTACAGCTAAAAATATCAACAGGGCTGCAAACACAGTGCGGGAAAAAAGAGCGTTCATGAGGGCCTGCCATTTTCAAACGGGGGCCGCAGCATAGCCGAAAACGCGCCAGGCATAAAATCGCTGCACAGGAAAACGTGACGGCGTCGCTGGCCCCGGCGGGGCACATGAAATAGGATTCCACCTATGGCTGGTGAATCCCTTAGGCATCCACGGATCGGCCTGGTTCTGCCGGGCGGGGGTGCCCGTGGCGCCTACCAGGTGGGGGCGATGAAGGCGATTGCGGAGCTGATGCCGCCAGGGTCCCCGAACCCCTTCTCCATTATGACCGGCATGTCCGCTGGCGCAATCAATGCCACGGTTCTTGCAAGTAACGCTCGACGATTTCAAAGTGGTGTGCGGCGGCTTAATGCGGTCTGGAGCAATTTTGCCATTGAGCAGGTCTATCGCGCCGACTCATGGACGATGCTGAAGTCATCCCTGCACTGGTTACTCACGTTTACCACCGGCGGGCTTGGCGTCGGTAACCCGAGGTCGCTCCTCGATAATGCGCCGCTGCGCGAACTGTTGGAAGGCCATATTCATTTTGGTGGTATTGAGCAGGCCATCGAGTCGGGCGCACTGCACGCGCTGGCTGTCACAGCGTCCGGGTACGAGTGCGCCCGGGCCGTTTCTTTTTTCGAAGGCTGCGATGACCTGAAGCCCTGGCTGCGCTCGCGTCGCGAGGGACGCCGGACTCGTATAAATCTGGATCATCTTATGGGGTCCGTTGCGGTGCCGTTTATTTTCCCGCCCACGCGGGTAGGCGACGAGTTCTTTGGCGATGGCGCCATTCGCGAGTCGGCGCCGCTGTCAGCAGCTGTGCATCTTGGCGCTGACCGGCTGCTGGTGGTTGGTGTGCGGGATGAGGGCAGCCGCGAGCGCGGCGAGACCGAGGGCGCCACGCTTCCCAGCTTTGGCCAGATTGCAGGTTACATGCTGGATACGATATTTCTGGACGGGCTTTACGCAGATCTCGAGCGCCTTACGCGCATCAACAGGATCGTTGCGCAGTTCCCGCCCGGCACGCTCGAGAAGTCGCTAGGTGAAAATCTAAAGCGCATTGATACGATGATCATCGTGCCGAGCAAGGACATTCGGGAAATCGCCAGGCGGCATGCGTCCGAGTTCCCACGGTCTGTTCGGCTGCTGTTGCGCGGGCTTGGCGCATTCAATGCCGGTAGCAGCCAGCTCATCAGCTACCTGCTGTTCGAGAAGGCCTATTGCCGCGAACTGATAGAGCTGGGTTATGAAGATGCCATGGCGCGCAGGGACCATCTGCTGCCGTTTATTTCAGGGGAGGCGGTTGAAGTGCTGGATGCACCTCGTCATCTTGAGGCCGCGCTCGGAAACTGATCTTCGGCCTGCGGCTGACTCAGATAAGCAGCAGCGCGCCAAGTCCCAGAAAAGCAAAGAAACCGACGACGTCAGTGACGGTGGTAAGAATCACGTTACCCGCGAGCGCCGGGTCAACCCCAAGCCGCCGCAACAACAGCGGTATCGCAACCCCGGAAATGGCGGCAACAAACATGTTGATGGTAATTGCAAGGGCTATGACCGCGCCGATCTGCCAGTTTCCAAACCAGAGCATGACGACGGCGGCGACAACCAGCGCCCAGAATATGCCGTTGAGGATGCCGACCGCTATTTCCTTGCCCATCATAAAACGCGCGTTAGACTTCTCTACCTGGCCCAGCGCGAGGCCACGGATCATCAGAGTCAGCGTCTGACCGCCTGCGATTCCGCCCATGCTGGCGACGACGGGCATCAGCACGGCAAGTGCGACAACTTTGTCGATAGTGGCCTCGAACAGGCCTACGACGCCCGCTGCGACAAAGGCGGTGGCGAGGTTGACACCGAGCCACAGGGCCCGCCTGCGGGCGCTGGTCACGACCGGGGCAAACATATCCTCGTCCTCATCGAGGCCGGCCATGCTCATCAGCGAGTGTTCGGCTTCTTCACGGATGACGTCGACAACGTCATCAACGGTAATTCGTCCCAGCAGCCTGTTGTCCTCGTCGGTTACCGGCGCGGATACGAGATCGCGTTCCTCGAATCGCCTGGCTACCTCTGAGGCGGACACGTTGGCAACAATGCCTTCTACGCTGGTGTCCATGAGTTCCGCCACGGTTGCCTGCGGGTCGCTGACGAGAAGAGCAGACAGGCCCAGGCTGCCCAGGTACTGGCCGTATCGATTGACCACGAACAGGATGTCAGTGCGGTCGGGCAGATTGCCTCTCAACCGAAGGTAGCGCTGTACGACGTCCAGGGAGACATCCGGCCTCACCGTGACCGTGTCGGTATTCATCAGGCCGCCGGCGCTGTCCTCGGGGTAGGCAAGCACCGATTCGAGGCGCTCCCGGTCCTGCACGTCCATTGCCCGCAGAATCTGCGTAATGACGGCCTCGGGGAGGTCCTCGAACACGTCAGCAAGGTCGTCGACCTCCATGTCGCCCGTAGCGGCAACCAGTGCCTCTGGCTCCATGTTGTCAATAAGCCCTGAGCGGACTTCGTCATTAACCTCGAGGAGAACATCGCCCTTCGCATCCGGATCGACCAGTTGCCAGACGATTGTGCGCTCCGCAGGCGGCAGCGATTCGAGCAACCGGCCGAGCTCTGCGGGATGCAGGGAATGCAGCATGCGTTGGACGTTGCGAACGGCGCCACTTTCGAGCGCGCCGCGCACGGCCTGCAGGCGTGTTTCGCGAAATTCTTCGGCTGCTGCATTCATGGCTTGTTGTTCAGCAAAAAACGATGTGGCCGAGTGTAGTGGGTTTACCTGGCAGGGTCTAATGGCCTTCAGGTAATCGGGGAGGTGGCTAAGGGGCGGGCAGTGCGCTGTGTCTTACGAGGAGTTGCGGATATTCCCTGCGAAATTTTTCTGCGAGTTGCTCGACGACATACACCGATCGGTGTCTGCCTCCGGTGCAGCCGATGGCCACCGTCAGATAGCTGCGGTCGGCGACGCTTATCGGTGGCAGCCATTCCTGAATGAAGCGGGCGATGTCACTGATCATGCGTTCCACCATGGCGTGCCCCTCCAGGAATTTTGCCACTGGCTCATCGAGGCCAGTGCCGGGGCGCAATGCCGCCTCCCAGTAAGGGTTCGGCAGGCAGCGAACGTCGAAAACGAAGTCGGCGTTATCCGGAATGCCGTGCTTGAAACCAAAAGACTCGAAAAGCAGTGAAAACCTGGGCGTTTCTGAACCGGTGCCGTCGCCTTCGATCCGGTCTTCAATCATCTCACGCAAGTCATGTACGCTCATGCTGCTGGTGTCGATGACGATGTCCGCAGCTTCGCTGATGGGCACCAGCAGTGTTTTCTCACCCGCAAGGGCGTCGCGCAGGCTGCTGCCGGAACCACTGAGTGGATGGCGCCTGCGGGTTTCGCCATAGCGCTTGACCAGCACGTTCTCGTCTGCGTTTAGAAATACCACCTCACAATTGATGCCATCGCTGCGCAACTGATTTACAAGGTGCGGAAGCGAATCAATGTCCGCCGCTCGATTGCGGGCATCGACGCCGACCGCGACGCGCCGATACATGACGTCTCCGCTCGCCATTGTCAGTTCAACAAATGATCTCAGCAGGGCAGCTGGAATGTTGTCGACGCAGTAATACCCGAGGTCCTCAAGCTTATGCAGCGCTACGCTCTTGCCAGCGCCGGAGAGTCCGCTTACAAGAATAAGCTTCATGATCCCGCGAGACTGACCCGGGCGGAATGCCTAGTCGGGGCGCGCGGCATCGTCGCTGCTGTCCTCGTGATCCTGATCCCCGCCGTCTGGCCGGTTTTCACTATCCGGCGGTGTCTCTTTAACGGTCTGAGCATTGTCTGCAGCGTTACCGGCCGGGATATGCCCGGTCAGCAGTTCGTAGAGCGCCCTGCTGCCGCTGGCTTCTTCCAGCATACGGACCAGCTCCGGATCCGCCAGGGTCCGGGCGGAGAGGGCCACGTCCTCGAAGGCATCGGGATCTTCGTCATTGGACACGGCGATAGCAAGTATCATTTTCACCGGCTCGCCGTCCTGTGCGCCGTAGTCGATTGCCTCACCCAGTTTCAGAAAAGCCGCGGTTGTTTTGCCAAGTTCGCTGACCCTGCCGTGCGGAATCGCAACGCCTTTGCCCATGCCGGTGTTGCCGATACGCTCGCGCTCTACCAGGGCCTCGAAAACCTGTTCGTTTTCGAGTTCGTCTGATATACCGGCAATTAACTCGCTCAAAATCTCAAGTGCATGTTTCTTGCTGCGCGCCTCGACGTTCGCAAGCACTCTCGCGGGCTCCAAAAGGTCGGCCATGCTCATGGCAGCTTTTCGCCCTTAGGAGGCGTATTTCTCTTTGCCGGAGCCGCGCGCATGATGCGCCTTCAGCTTTTCTTTGTGGCGCTTAACCTGGCGATCCAGCTTGGAGACCATGGCGTCAATCGCCGCGTACATATCTTCCTCAACCGCTTCCGCGTAAATATTTCCACCGCTGACATGAATTGTGGCTTCGGCTTTGTGGCGGAGTTTTTCAACCGTAAGAATTACATGGGCATCTGTCACGTTGTCGAAATGCCTTTCCACCTTTTCCATCTTTGTTGTGACGTAGTCGCGCAGCGGGGGAGTAATATCGACATGGTGTCCGGTAAGATTCATTTGCATTGCTGGCTCCTTGTTGGTTGTTTTATTGTCTGAGAGCGAGGCGCTTTCTGTCGCTTGACGAGGGAAGCGACATTGATTCACGGTACTTCGCGACCGTCCTCCTCGCAACATTGATGCCATCTTCGGCGAGCATAACTGCGATTTTGTTGTCACTGAGCGGTTTTTCGGGGTTCTCATTTGCAATTAATTTCTTGATCATCGCGCGAATCGCGGTCGACGAGACCTCTTCGCCGTCCCCGCTGCCGCCGACGTGGCTGGAGAAGAAATAACGAAACTCGAAAATGCCGCGCGGGGTATGCATATATTTGGCTGTCGTGACGCGCGAAATAGTTGACTCGTGCATATCCAGTAATTTGGCAATATCCTTGAGAATCATCGGGCGCATTGCCTCGTCGCCTCGTTCCAGGAACTCGTGCTGCCGCTCTACGATCGAAGCGGCCACGCGCAGAACGGTATCGTTCCGTATCTCCAGGCTGCGCACAAGCCAACGGGCTTCCTGCAGCTGAGTCTTCAACACGGCATGGTCACCGCTGCGTCCGACAAGCCCGGCATAACTTTGATTGACGCGCAGCTCCGGCACAATTGAGCTGTTGATTTCGACGTGCCAGCGACCATCTATTTTGCGGACGAAGACATCAGGAATGACGTACTCGGAGTCGGCAGCGTGCACGGATGAGCCCGGTCGCGGATGCAAGGATCTGACGAGCAAGAGGCCGGCCTCGAATTCGTCTTCGTTGCAGCCAAGATTGCGTCGCAGTGCAGGAAAGCGCTGCGCCCCAAGGTCGTCGAGTCCCTCACGAATTATGCGCCTCGCAATTT
Organism: Gammaproteobacteria bacterium; assembly: GCA_013003115.1. Classification (GTDB taxonomy): domain Bacteria; phylum Pseudomonadota; class Gammaproteobacteria; order Steroidobacterales; family JABDLF01; genus JABDLF01. The sequence goes on along the minus strand of JABDLF010000002.1, from coordinate 154,522 downwards.
CGAGGCCTTCTGTTTCTTCGTCCAGCTGGTCGAGCTGAATCTCGAGGCACTCTGCGACGTCCCGACAGGCGACGCCGGCCGGATCAAATTGCTGAATCCTGAGCAATACTGCTTCGGCTTCGTCTTCACTCACCAGCAGATCAGGTTTCAGCAGATCACAAAGGCTCGCGAGGTCATCTTCCAGGTAGCCGTCATCACTGATGCCATCGATAATGGCGCGGCCGATCGCATATTCCCGTGTATCGAAGCGGTCCATCTGCAGCTGCCACAGCAGGTGCTCCTTAAGCGACTGTCCCGCGCGTGGGGCGAAATCCTGAGTCAGGGGTCCGCGGTTTTCGTTGCTTCGCGGCCCCGTGGTGCTGGACCAGCTTGATTCGGGTATGGGCAGCGTTGCGGTGTCACCCCAGGTTACCTCAACGTCATCTGATCGCTCTGCGTCGCCCTCCTGCTGCCCCTCGCCCGAGTTTTCCCCGAGGCCTGGCTCTGACAGTTCCTCAACGGATTCAAGCATCACATTTTCTTCGAGTGCCCCCTGGATTTCGGACTGAAGATCCATAACCGGCAGCTGCAGCAGGCGGATAGCCTGTTGCAGCTGGGGGGTCATGGTCAGCTGTTGACCAATCTTAAGTTGCAGCGAAGGCTTCAGCATGAAATTTGCTCAAACAAAGATGTGGTGTCTTCAGACGCTGACGGCCGGCGACAGCCAGCTGAAAGTGCGCGGTGGCGCGAGCATACGACAGGCCGCGGAAAATTTGCGGACGAAGCCATCTGGCAGACAGTCGTGTTCAGCATAGTTCCATTTATAGTCGAAAACCTTCACCCAGGTACACCTCGCGAACCCGCTTGTTGGCAAGCAGGTGGTCAGGCGACCCTGTTGCTATTACCTGGCCATCGCTCAGGATGTAGGCGCGGCTACAGATACCCAGCGTCTCGCGAACGTTGTGGTCGGTGATCAGAATCCCGATATCGCGGGCAGTGAGCTGCGTGATGATGCGCTGAATATCCAGCACCGAGATCGGGTCGACGCCGGCAAAAGGTTCATCAAGCAGTATGAACTCGGGGCTCGTTGCCAGCGCCCTCGCGATTTCAACACGCCGGCGTTCACCACCCGACAGGCTCATGCCGATGCTGTTGCGGATGTGGGTAATATGGAGTTCTTCCAGAAGCTCCTCCAGCAGCTGCTCGCGGCGCGCACGATCAAGGTCTGCGCGCGTTTCCAGTATGGCCAGAATATTCTCCGCCACGGACAGCTTGCGGAACACGGAAGCTTCCTGAGGCAGATAGCCGAGGCCGAGTCGCGCCCGACCGTGCATGGGCAACCGCGTAATTTCCTGGTCGTCCAGGACAATGGCGCCACCGTCACAGGAAATCAGGCCGACCATCATGTAAAAGCACGTCGTTTTGCCGGCGCCGTTTGGCCCAAGCAGTCCCACAGCTTCGCCGCTGCTTACCTCCAGAGAGACATCTTTGACGACCGCTCGTGACTTGAAGCTCTTGCGGATATTGACGGCTTTAAATGTACTCATTTGTCGACTGGCGGTTTTGGAATCTCAATCCTGGTGTTTTCGTCCGGCGTAATTGTGATTTGCACTCGCTGGCTCCCCGCTTCATCGGAGGTCGCTATTACGCGCTGCTCTGCGATGTTGTAAGCAATAACCTCTCCGAGAATCTCATTATTTCCTTCCTGTAACCATGCGCTGCCGCTCATTTTTATCAATTTAGCGGCCAAATCATATTCCATGACGCTGGCACTGCCACGAACGGGCTCATCAAATTCAGCCCTTTCCTGCTCAAAGGCGGCCGGTTTACCGGCTATGCGCGCGCTGCGCAGGTCGTGATTAACAAAGCGCAGGGTCGCTGTGCTTGCGCGCAGGCGCGTGTCGAGGCCCTCAATGAGGACGTTACCCGAGAACACCCATTCGGCGTTGCCGAAATCAAGATTCGAAGATCGTGCCTGATTGGCGCTGATCGTCAGGTCACCCTGGCGAATGCTGATCTGATTAAAAATCATGACGTTATTTTTGCGGTCGAACTCGGAAGAGTCGGCGTCAAGCGATATGGGCAGCCCCGGTCCCGCAAGCTGCGCCCAGCTTAACGCTGGCAAGGCAGCGGCCAGCAGCAGCAAGCGCAATTTGTCAGGGACTGAACTGGCCACTTACCGACGCCTTTAGCTGCAACATTTCTTTCTCGAGGTCTGCTTCCATGCCGGTTGCCGTAAGCAGCACGCCGGGCTGGGTGATGCGCACCTGTGCGCTTGTACTTGCGTAGCGCCGGCGCGGGCTGAACAGAAGCGTATCCGTTTCGATGAGATAAGGCTCTTCTTGCGCTGTGCTCTCGTTGCGGAGGCGCACCTCTCCTTCCAGGCTGATCTCGGAGCTTGCATCGTCGATGCTGCCTGTTGCTGACGTAACCGACCACGCCGGCTGGCCGGCCGCGCTGTAGCGCACGGTTACGTCGGTCAGCGCCACCATGTTCTCGCCTGGCATATGTCTGATGTCCGTGGCCTCCACCCTGTAAAGCAGCCCGCCATCCTCGTCGGTCCCGAGAATCGCAGCGCCCTTTATATAGTAACCTTTCGATTCCTGCGTGGCGCCGGCGGTATCTGGCCGGTCACCGCTGACGCTTTTGACCAGCAGCCAGCTGGCCCCGGCCGCTGCCACCAGCATTGCTCCGCCTAAAATGTTTCGCAGCGTCACTCTGGCGCCGCTCCTTGTGCGGGCTCTTGGGCAGCGAGCAACATTTCGCAGACTTCTCGTACCGCACCGCAGCCGCCACTGCGCGTCGTCACCAGATCGGCTTCAGCCAGTACCTGCGGCTCTGCGTCGGCCACTGCGATGCCAAGTCCTGCCGCACGCATGACCGGCAGATCTGTCAGGTCATCGCCGGTGAACAGAGAATGCTCTGCGCTGATGCCTGTTTCTGCAATTATCTTTTGGAACACTGGCAGCTTGTTCTCATGGCCCTGGTAAACATGTTTGATCCCCAGCGCGGCCGCCCGTTCCGCCACTACGGGTGCGCTTCGCCCCGAAATAATCGCCAGCTCGACGCCTGCGTGAAGCAGGCGCTTGAGCCCGAGGCCGTCGCGTGAATTGAAGACCTTCATTTCCTGGCCATCCGGAAGCAGGTAGAGCCTGCCGTCAGTCATCACGCCGTCTACGTCGAATATGGCGAGACGAATATTGCTGAGTGCTGCAAGCTGATCGCTGTTCACATTACACCGGCGCGCAGCAGGTCATGGATGTTGATCGCGCCTGCCAGCCGATCGTTCTCGTCGACGACCAGCAAGGCACTGATCTTGTGCGTTTCCATCAGATTGACGGCGACGGCGGCCAGCTCGTCGCTGCGTATGGTCTTGCAGCCTCGGGTCATGACGTCGGCGACGCAGGCGCGATGCACGTCGATCTGCCCGTCAAGACTCCGGCGCAGGTCACCGTCGGTGTAGATCCCTAGAATCTGACTGTCTTCGTCGACGATTGCGGTCATACCCAGCCCCTTCCGGGTCATCTCCAGCAAGGCCTCGCTTAGCACCGTGTCTTTGCCTACCCGCGGTATTTCTTCGCCCCTGTGCATGAGGTCGCCTACCCGGAGCAGCAAACGACGCCCGAGGCTGCCGCCCGGGTGCGAGAGTGCGAACTCCTCCTCCGTAAAACCACGCAGCTTAAGAAGGGTGATGGCGAGCGCATCGCCCATGGCGAGACTCGCGGTCGTGCTGGCCGTAGGCGCGAGGTTCAGGGGGCAGGCCTCTGCGCTGACGCCCGCGTCGAGGTTGACATCCGCTTCTTTTGCGAGCGTCGAGTCGGCGTTCCCGGTAATGGTTATGACCGGAACACCGAGACGCTTGAAAAGCGGAAGTATGGCAATGATCTCGGCTGTCTCTCCGGAATTGGATATGGCAAGTACGACGTCACTTCTTGTGATCATGCCGAGATCGCCGTGGCTGGCTTCACCGGCGTGCACAAAAAAAGCAGGGCTGCCCGTGCTCGCCAGCGTGGCCGCGATTTTGCCGCCAACATGTCCGGACTTCCCCAGACCGGTTACCACAATTCTCCCGCTACATTCGAGACAGAGCCTGACAGCGGCGCCAAAGTCGTCGGCAAGCCGGCTGCCCAGTGCGGCAACGGCGGCGGCTTCAATCTCCAGGACTTCGCGCGCTGTCGCGAGCGCCTGCTTTTCATCATATTTTTTTTTGCTCGCGGCAGCCATAAGAAACTCAGCTTACATCCATAAGAACAAACAGCTGGTAAGCAACGAAAGTCACGAGCAAAGCAAGACCCTCAAGTCGCGTGATTCGCCCTTTGCCGCGATAGTTCAATGACATGACAAAAAGCACGAGAGTCAATGCGATCATCAGGGGTATATCCCTGATGAGCACATGTCTTTCTATGTTCAGTGGCGCCAGGACTCCTGCAACGCCCAGAACTGCCAGCAGATTGTACATGTTCGAGCCGATGACATTCCCTATGGCCAGGTCGTGCTCGTTGCGTACGGCCGCCGTCAGTGAGGCAGCGAGCTCCGGCAGGCTGGTGCCAATGGCCACAACGGTCAGCCCGATGACCAAATCGCTGACCCCCAGTGCCTCGGCGATTCCGACGGCAGCCCACACCAGGGCGCGCGAAGCGCCCAGCAGGACAACGAGCCCGACGGCCAGCCACATCATCGCTGTGGGCATGTTGATGTCATGTCGGATTTCGGCCTCGACTTCGGCCAGCATCGGGTCACTGATGCGGCTGCGTACGCCTAGCCGGATAAGCAGGTAAATCATGAGCCCCAGTCCAGCAAGCAGGGCTAAACCATCGAGACGGCTCAGCCTGCCGTCAACAAATGGCAACGTGGCGCCGAAGGTGGCGGCGAGCAGCATACGCAGCTCGCCCCGCAGAGTCGCCGAGCGAATCGTCAGGGGCATAACGAGGGCGGTAGCACCCAGTATCAGGGCGATATTCGCGATATTGGAGCCAATGGCATTACCAACGGCCAGCCCGGGGCTGCCCGAAAGTGCGGCGTTCGCCGATACGAGAATCTCGGGTGCGGATGTGCCGAAGCCGACGATGGTCATGCCAATCAGCAATGGTGAGACGCCGAGGTTTTGCGCCGTCGCCGAGGCTCCCAGTACGAAGCGATCGGCGCCCCAGACCAGCAGCAGAAAGCCCGCAATGATTGTGATGGAATAAACCAGCATGAATTATCAAACGCCCTCGCGTCTGGTTGTGGTGCTCGCCAGCGGCCGACAATCATACACTTTTGCCCTGCAGCGAGCGGCGCCAGCCATGTTGCGCTAGTATGCGCCAACTCACACCCGGCCCTGCGGCCGACGATCACCAGGAGACTGCTGCGAGTGGATAAGGATGAGATCAAGCGGCTGATTAGCGCCGGCCTGGCGCAAGCCGAAGTACACGTGACAGGCGATGACGGCGCACATTTTCAGGCGCTGGTCATTTGCGAGAGCTTTGCAGGTAAAAGAACGCTGGAACGCCACAAGCTCGTGTATGCCACGCTTGGCGAAGCAATGGGGCGGGAGATTCATGCGCTGTCCCTGCGGACCTTGACGCCATCGGAAGCAGATTCGGGCTCCGCGCGCGGTCCTGCCTGATGGACAAGCTTTCGATTACCGGCGGCGTGCGTCTTGCCGGTGATATTCGGGCCTCAGGAGCAAAAAATGCCGCATTGCCGATCCTTGCCGGCACGCTGCTCGCAAGCACGCCGGTCAGGGTTTCGAATGTGCCGCACCTGCGGGATGTAACAACTACCTTTGAGCTGCTGGGGAAAATGGGCGTTCGTGTGACCATGGACGAACGCATGGGCATCGAAGTCGACCCGCGCCCCATTCATGATCTTTGTGCGCCCTATGAATTGGTTAAGACCATGCGCGCATCCATCCTGGTGCTTGGCCCCTTGCTGTCGCGTTACGGGGAGGCGCGCGTGTCGCTGCCCGGTGGCTGTGCTATCGGTGCGCGTCCGGTTGATATTCATGTTGCCGGACTTCGCCAGATGGGAGCAGAAATCGACGTAGAGAAAGGCGATATCGTTGCGCGCTGCAAGCGGCTCCGCGGGGCAACGGTCGTCATGGAAACGGTGACTGTGACGGGAACAGAGAACCTGCTTATGGCCGCGACACTCGCTAACGGTCGAACCGTGCTGAAGAACGCCGCGCGGGAGCCCGAGGTGCTGGATCTCGCAAACTTTCTTATTGCCATGGGCGCCCGCATCGAGGGTGCTGGTACCGACACAATAGTTATTGACGGCGTCGCGCAGCTTGAGGGCGTCGACTACGCAGTCTTGCCTGACCGGATCGAGACCGGCACCTATCTTGTTGCCGGTGCGATGACCGGCGGGCGTGTCCGGGTACGTGAGGCGCGACCGACCGACCTCGAGGCAGTGCTGGAAAAGCTGGAGGCGAGCGGCGCGCAGGTGACCACGGGCGAGGACTGGGTAGAAGTCGATGGTGGTGGCAGACGTCCACGTGCCGTCTCGCTGACGACCGCGCCCCACCCGGGTTTTCCTACGGACATGCAGGCGCAGTTCACGGCCCTGAATGCGATCGCTGAGGGGACCGGCGTTATTGAGGAAACAATTTTCGAGAATCGTTTCATGCATGTGCTGGAACTGCAGAGAATGGGCGCTGATATCAGAATCGACGGCAACAAGGCGACTGTCCATGGCAAGGCCTTTCTCACGGCGGCGCCCGTTATGGCAACCGACCTGAGGGCATCGGCCAGCCTGGTTCTTGCAGGGCTCGTGGCGCGGGGGGATACGCTGGTTGACCGGATTTACCACGTCGACCGCGGCTACGAGCAGATCGAGGAAAAACTTGCCCATCTTGGTGCCCGAATAAGCCGGGTGCCGGGCTGAGGGTCAACTGCCGGGAGAGGGGCGCTCCGAGATTTTGACCCGGGCAGAGAATTCGCGGCCGCCGCGACTGCCGGCAAGCTCTACGATATCCCCGGGCGGCATGCCGGCGATAAGGTTTAGTGCTTCCTGTACGTAGAAGATTTCGCGACCATTGACGTGCGTCAGGACGTCGCCACGCCTAAGGCCTGCGTCCTCGGCCGGCGTGCCCGCATACACCTCTTCAATCCAAAGACCCCGGGCTGACCTGAGTCCCGCGGCCTCCGCGAGTTCCGGCGTCACTTCGAGCGAGCTGACGCCGAGCCAGCCGCGAATAACGTGACCATGCTCAATCAGCTGGGCCATCACCCCACGGGCCATGCTGACGGGGATGGCAAAACCGATGCCGGTGCTCTGCGTTCTCATCCGCTGGGACAGGACCGCCGTGTTTATGCCGATCAGTTCGCCGCGTGCGTTGATGAGCGCGCCGCCGGAGTTGCCGTCGTTAATCAGCGCATCGGTCTGGATGAAATCCTCAAAAGTCGACAGGCCAAGTCGGCTGCGACCGGTCGCGCTCACGATTCCCTGGGTAACTGTTTGTCCGAGTCCCAGGGGGTTTCCTATGGCCAGCACGACGTCGCCAACCTGCACGGCTTCACTGCGGCCCAATTTAATGGCCTTGAGCTCGTCGAGCCCGATCCTGAGCAACGCCAGATCGGTATCCGGATCGCTGCCGAGAACCTCGGCAGCAGCATAACGGCCATCAGCCAGCAAGACGGCAATTTCCAGCGCCTTGTCGACAACGTGGTTATTTGTGAGTACGTAGCCATCCGGGCTTACGATTACGCCGCTGCCGAGGCTGTTTTCGTAGCGAATCGCCGGGGGCATAGTTCTCAATGGCGCTGGCGGGATGCTGCGACGTCTGGTTTCGGCTCCGCCTCCTCTTATAACCTGACGGCGCGTATAAATATTTACCACCGAGGGCCCGGCGGATGCGACCGCTCGCGAGAAGGAACCGGATGCGGCCGGCCCGTAGCTTGCGCTGTCGCCTGCGCGGCCCGCCAGGTCGGGTCTTAACAGCATTACGATGAAAGCGACGGCAAGGCCGGCTGACACCCACTGCAGCAGAAAAACCAGTGTTTTTTTCAATCGAATCCCCGACCAGCCCGCCAACGTCGTCCAAATTCTAACAGCTGGAAGCAGGCCGCGGGCAGGGGGTTACGTGGTCAGCGCCAGGGCGAAATGTGTATAATCCGGGGTTAGCCTGAGGATCGATATCCCTTTGGAGCGTGGGCGCTGAGCAGCCCGAGCGGGCAAACACTGCTATTGGCAAACTGTGACGTTTTGTTGTGCGTTCAAATCGAACGCAGTGCGATGACGATGAAAACCCTACGTTGTAAAAACCTAAGTTGTAAAGCCCTAAATTGTAAAGTCCTAAGTTCAATTGACGACAAATCGCTATTGAAAATTCGCCGATCGGATCAAGCTTAGATATATATCGGATACGAATTAACGGCAGGGCATCTGGTTGAAAAAAGTAAAGGAGAACGCTCGATGAGCGAGCAGGGTGTTGATCTCGGCAGGCGTCGTTTCCTGACCGTAGCGACAGCGGTAACTGGCGGAGTGGGCGTTGCACTGGTGGCCACCCCGTTCATGGCTTCGATGAAGCCCAGCGCGAGGGCACAGGCGCTTGGCGCTGCCGTAAATATTGATATCAGCAAGCTCGAGGCTGGCGCCATGCTAAAGGCGGAGTGGCGGGGCAAGGCGATTTACGTTGTGAAACGGACGCCGAGTGAATTGCAGCGCATCACGAAGCTGGGCGCGACTGAACTCCGGGATCCGAATTCAGAAGAGCCTCAGCAGCCTGCCTATGCCCGCAACGAATTTCGTTCAATCAAGGATGACATTCTGGTCCTTGTTGCCGTTTGCACCCACCTGGGCTGCGCTCCGGAATTTCGCCCGGAAGTTGCGCCGGAAGACCTGGGGTCGGATTGGTCGGGCGGCTTTTTCTGTGCCTGCCACGGTTCGAAGTTTGACCTGGCCGGCAGAGTATTCAAAGGCGTTCCCGCCCCGCTGAACCTCCCGGTGCCGCCGCATCGCTACCTGGCAGACACCGTCATTCTGATTGGCGACGATACGGGGTCGCAGGCATGAAGCACAGCAAAGCATCAGCATCGCAGTACACGGGTGGCCGCCTGGCGGCGTTTGGCAACTGGATCGATGATCGCTTTCCCATGTCAAAGATGTGGCGCGAACATGTTTCAGAATACTACGCACCAAAGAACTTCAACTTCTGGTACTACTTCGGCGTTCTGTCCATGGTGGTTCTCGTCATCCAGATTGTTACCGGTATTTTTCTGACGATGAACTACAAGCCGTCGTCAGCCGAGGCGTTCGCATCCGTCGAGTACATCATGCGTGACGTTGAATGGGGCTGGCTGATCAGGTACATGCATTCCACCGGGGCGTCGATGTTTTTCATCGTCGTCTATCTCCACATGTTTCGCGGGCTGATGTACGGGTCGTTCAAAAAGCCGCGAGAACTCCTGTGGGTTTTCGGCATGCTCATTTACGTTGCCCTGATGGCCGAAGCCTTCATGGGATATCTGTTGCCGTGGGGTCAGATGTCTTACTGGGGCGCGCAGGTCATTGTGTCGCTGTTCGGGGCCATACCCGTTGTCGGTGAAGGCCTGGCCGAGTGGATTCGAGGCGATTTCTACATTTCTGATATTACGCTGAACCGGTTCTTCGCCCTGCACGTAGTGGCGGTGCCGCTGGTCCTCATCATGCTGGTCGTCGCGCATATCCTTGCGCTCCACGAGGTGGGCTCGAACAACCCCGACGGCGTGGATATCAAGAAACTCAAGGACGAAGACGGCATACCGCTGGACGGCATTGCCTTTCATCCTTATTACACAACCAAGGATCTTGTCGGCATCACGGTTTTCCTGGCAATTTTTGCGGCAATTATCTTTTTTGCTCCGGAGATGGGCGGGTATTTCCTCGAGCACGCCAATTTTGAGCCGGCCGACCCGCTTAAGACGCCGGAACATATCGCGCCAGTCTGGTACTTCACCCCGTTTTACGCCATTTTGAGGGCAATCCCGAACAAGCTCGGGGGCGTGGTGCTGATGGGCATGGCCATCGTCGTGCTTTTCCTGCTGCCGTGGCTGGACAAGTGCAGCGTGCGCTCGATTCGCTATCGCAGCACCACTTTCAAGGTTGCGCTTTTCAGCTTTGCGATCAGTTTCGTTGCTTTGGGCTGGCTGGGGCTGCAGAAGCCGACCAGCACCTACACATGGCTGTCGCGATTCTTTACGTTGGTGTATTTTGCGTTCTTTATACTGATGCCGTTTTATACACGTAATGAGAAAACCAAGCCGGTTCCGGACAGGGTGACCTATCATGGTTAACAGGTTGACCCTGCTTTTCGTAATACTCCTTGCGATGCCCGCCGGCGCCATTGCTGCTGGCGGCAGCCAGACGCTGATGCATGCGAACAACGACCTGACAAATACGGCATCGCTACGCCGCGGTGCACGTAACTACGTGAACTACTGCCAGGGTTGTCACTCGGCGAGCTTTGTCAGGTACAACCAGCTGGCAAAAGACCTGCAGCTCAGCGAAAGTCAGATGCTCGAAAATCTGATGTTCACGGGCGATCGTATATTCGACACCATGACCATTGCGATGCCTGCCGATGAGGCGAGCGCATGGTTTGGACGAACACCTCCTGATTTGTCCCTCACAGGACGATCGCGGGGCGCAGACTGGCTCTACACGTACCTGATGACTTTTTACGTCGATGAAAAGTCGCCCGTCGGCAGCAACAACCTGGCGTTGCCAGGCGCAAGCATGCCCCACGTATTGTGGGAGCTGCAGGGGCTTCAGCGCGCAGTTTTTCGTGATGAGCTCGACGACGGCGGCAACGTACATAAAGTATTTGAGGACTTTGAGCCGGTCACGCAGGGCAGCCTGACACCCAGGGAATATGAGCAGTTCGTGCGCGACATCGTCAACTTCCTCGCCTACATCGGTGAGCCCGTGCAGCTCAAGCGTCGCGCCATGGGCGGCTGGGTCCTGGCGTTCCTCCTGGTGTTCTTCGTGCTGGCCTTGCTCCTCAAGAAGGAGTATTGGTCGGATGTTCGCTGATAGCAGCGCGCTTAATTTTTAACCTGGAGTATGGATATGGCTCTCGTCGCCAATCGGCGGTCGGTAATGACCTTGTTTTCCAATCCCACCTGCCCGAGCAGTCACCGAACACGCATTGTTTTGTCGGAAAAAAGCATCAACGTGGATATTGTCAACGTTGATGGACCGAAGCTTCCCGAAGACCTGCTGGATCTGAATCCTTACCACAGCGTGCCAACGCTGGTGGACAGGGATCTCGTGCTGTATGACTCGCGCGTTATCATCGAGTATCTCGATGAGAGATTCCCGCATCCACCGTTGATGCCAGTCGATCCGGTCACGCGAGCGCAGTTCCGTCTTGCCCTCTACAGAATTGAGAAAGACTGGTATACGCTGGCCGTGACCATCGGCGAGTCGGACAAACGCAAAGCCAACAAGGCGCGCAAAATTCTGCGCGAGAGCATACTTGCGAGCGCTGAAGTTTTCTCGGCCAAGAAGTTTTTTCTGAGTGATGAGTTTTCGCTTGTAGACTGCAGCATTTCCCCGATACTCTGGCGTCTGAAGCAGTTCGATATCGATATTGAGGGCGAGTCCAAGGCCATCGACAAGTATTGCTCGCGCGTGTTCCGAAGGCGCTCTTTCAAGAGCAGCCTCACCGAACTCGAGCAGGAAATGCGCGCCTGAACTAAAGTGGGGCGGGTAGACAGTGACTGACCAATCTTTAAGTTCGCGCCGCCCTTACCTTATCCGCGCCATGCACGAGTGGATGGCCGATAACGGCCAGACGCCCCATATCGTCGTAGACGCCGGCGCCCAGGGCGTGGAAATTCCTTCTGGCCATGCACGGGACGGCCGCATAGTACTGAATATCAGTGAGACGGCAACGCGCGATCTGATGCTGGGAAACGATATCGTCGCGTTCGAGGCCAGGTTTGGTGGCAGCCCCTTTTTCATCAAGCTGCCAGTAAGCGCCATACTCGGAATCTACGCCAGAGAGTCAGGTCAGGGCATGATATTTTCATCTGACGTCAAAGGTCCCAGCCCGCCCGACGGATCCCCGGACGAGCAGCCCGGGGGCGACAGCAACGTGCGTTCCCATCTTCGGGTTGTTAAATAAGCCAGGGCCGCCTTACGCTTCAGGTCGCGCGCGGGCCAGCGCTTAGCCGGCGTCGCCGAACAGGCGATGGTCGATGTAGTCACACAGGCAGTGAATTATCAGCAGGTGCACTTCCTGTATGCGGGCTGTCGATTGCGCCGGCACTCGCAGCTCAAAATCAGCAGTTTTCAATGTCGCGCCGAGTTTGCCGCCCTCTCGTCCTGTCAGTGCGACAACCGGCATACCTTTCTCGTGGGCGACCGTAACGGCACGCATAATATTTTCGGAGTTTCCCGAGGTCGTTATCGCAAGCAGTAAGTCACCCGGCTGGCCCAGTGCCCGCACCTGTTTGGAAAACACCTCCGCGTATTCATAGTCATTGGCTATGGATGTCAGGGTCGAGGTATCCGTTGACAGGGCTATCGCCGGTAAACCCGGTCGCTCGCGTTCGAATCGATTCAGCATTTCAGAGCTGAAGTGCTGGGCATCGCCCGCCGATCCGCCGTTGCCGCAGCTGAGAATCTTGCCGCCGCCCAGCAGGCACTGGGCCATGGCTTCTCCGGCTTTGAGAATGCGCGGCGCAAGGGCCGGAGCCGCCTCCAGCTTCAGTTCGGCGCTGGCTGAAAAGAATCCGAGTATGCGTTTTTCAGGGTTCATGTTTTCGTTCTTTCGACGGGGGCAGCCGGCATTATAGCCCCGGTCGGAAAGCATCGCGTATCCACTCGACCTGTTGATCACCGCCATTCCCGGTCACTGCTACGAGATCAAATCGAACCGCGAGTTCGGACAGCTCCGGATGTCGCTGCAGGAGGTGCATCGCAGTCAGCGTCATTTTCTTTTGTTTCGACAACGTTACTGACTCCGCACCCGAGACAAGTGCGCCATGGCGCCGGTGTTTGACCTCAACGATGACCAGCTGATCGCCCTTTTGCATGACCAGATCGAGCTCACCTGCCCGGCACTGGTAGTTTCTAAGGATCGGCTTCAGGCCCTGCCGCTTCAACCAGGTCTCGGCAGTCCGCTCTACGAGTTGTCCTCTGTGGCGCGCCGTTGCGGCACTCAAAATTGCTCCGGCGGCTCTACCGTCTCGCGCGGCTCTACCGTCTCGCGCGGCGCAATGTCTTCAAGCAAGGCCGGCGCGCCCCCTGTGAACTGCGCCCAGCGCATTTTTCTCATTATCTGGCCATCACGCGTCATGGTCAGATCGCCGGTCAGTCCTTTGATCACACCATCTTCCGTGAGTCGGCCACTAAAAAGCGCGGGTACGAGTCGATAGGCGTCGTACCCCAGGGCATAAAGGCGCGGCCAGCTCTGCATGCGTTGTGGGAACAACGCCGCCAGCTGCTCGCGCAGCGCAGATGTATCCTCAGCGCCTTCGATCAGCCACGGTATGTCCACGAAGCTGATGCCATTCAGGTCGCCGTTGCGCCCGGGGCGGGGCTCGTAGATTGCCGAGGTGGAGAATACGGGCAGGTCGGATGCATAGTGAAATCGGAGCTGCGGGCGAATGAGTCGCCCCGATTCGGGCGTCGCCGCGAGGAATATGAACTGCACATCCTCACGCCGGCGCGGCTCAAACTCGAGGCGCCGACCGAGTACGCCGGACAGGCTTCGATAGCGTGCGCGGCTCTCTGCCAGGTGCAGGATCGTTGTAATGGGGGCGGAAAAGTCGTCGTCGCGCGGTGCGTACTCCTGGTAGTCGAGGAGTATGCCCCCGGCGGTTTCGAGTTCTTCGCTGAATGCTGCCAGCATGCGACCGCCCCAGTCAGATGCCGGGACCAGTGCAATTCCCTGCACCAGGCCGCTCGCCAGCAGCCGACGCGCTGCCTGGCGCGCCTCGTCCTCCGGTGTAAGCCCGAACTGGTAAAGGCCGGGTCGTGGTAATTGTTCCGTCAAATTGTTCAGCGCGAGCGTTGGCACGCTTAAGGGCGCCGCTGCGGCAAGCTCGTCGAGTGCATCCCGGGTCAGGGGGCCAATAATGAAGTCTGCATTTTCACTGGCGGCACGGGCGTACAAATCAACCACGTTATGTTTGCCGGTGTCGAAGAAATGCAGTTCGGGACGCGTCTCGTCCTGGCGCAGGTAGGCGGCCAGCATCCCGTCACGAACGGCCTGACCCGCTGTGGCAAAACGCCCGCTCAGTGGTAACAGTACCGCCAGTCGCTCGGGATAATCGAGCAACTGCCTGTATTCGGCCAGGAGCTCTGCCAACAGGACCTGGGCCGGGTGCTCGGGGTAGCGTTCGCCCCATTCACGTAGTGAAGAGCGCACGACAAACGGATCGCGATCAGCGCCGGAGCGGATCATGGCAAGATCCAGCCAGCCTGCATATACCTCTTCATCCGGCCTTGCTGGCGCTGAGCGGCCAAGGAGTTGTTCATCGGCAAGGGCCGCCAAAAGGGCGCGCCGACCGGCGAGGATGTCTTTTGCATTTGCGAGCCACATCTCTCGTTCGTCGTTGAGTTCAATGGCCTTGCGCGGGTCTCCTTCTGCCAGAGACAGCCGCACCTCAATCCATTTCAAAGCAGACCGGGCTCTGTCCGGCGTTTCCCCGGGCAGGCCAGACAGCCACATGCGGGCTCTTGCGGGCGCCTCCAGTGAAAGTGCGGCAGAGGCGCCCAGCAGGGCTTTCTGCAGCAACTGGTCTTCGCTGAGCGGCACAGTGATTTCACTTAAAACGCGTTCGACGTCGCGCCACTCGCCGGCAGCGTGCCACTGATTCGCAGCTGCGAGCCAGAACCGCTGATTCGCGTCATCGCGCCCCGCGAGCTGCTCATAAAGCTCAGCGGCCAGATCGTGGCGCCCTGATCGCTCAAGGCGCTCCGCTCGTGTTTGTATGTAGCGGTCGTCCGTTTCGCCACGGCGCTCAGGAACGACATCGCAGGCGGCCAGCAGCCCAAGCGCAAGCACGAAGGCAAGCGATCGCCACGTCTTTGCTGCGCAACCGGATGCTTGCGCCGTCAGCGGCGAGGAGTGCAGGATGCTTGTGTATCTGTACATGGGTGCAGTGTCAGAGCTGTCAGGAGTGCTGTCAAATTATGAAGGGATGCCTGTATGTGGTCGCTACCCCGATCGGCAATCTTGGCGACCTGAGTGCGCGTGGTCGGGACATCCTGTCATCGGTCAGTATGATCGCGGCGGAGGACACCCGCCACAGCCGCAAGCTCCTCGACCATTTTGGCATCGGCACGGGGATGATTTCGCTGCACGAGCACAATGAAGCCAGCCGGGTCCCGGCTATTATCGAGAAGCTGGAGGAGGGCGCATCTATTGCACTGATCAGCGATGCCGGCACGCCGCTGCTGAGTGATCCGGGCTCGCGCCTGGTGGCGGCAGCGGCAGCGGCGGGCATCCCGGTTTCGCCGATCCCCGGACCGGCCGCCGCCATAGCGGCGCTGTCGGTGGCGGCGCTGCCTGGCGAGCAATTCTGGTTCGAGGGCTTTCTGCCCGCTCGCGCGGGGGCGCGCTCAGCCCGGCTCGAGACGCTATCGGATCTGCAGGCGACGATGATTTTTTATGTCGCACCACATCGTCTGCTCGACGATCTGCAGGCCATGTGCGATGTGTTTGGCAGCCTGCGAAATGCGGCGCTGGCTCGCGAGCTGACCAAGATTCATGAGCAGGTCTATCGTGGGTCCCTTGAGACCCTTCTCGAGCGCGCGAAGGGTGAGTCCACAATGACACGGGGAGAGCTGGTGCTGCTGGTGGCGGGGGTCGAAGCGGCACGGCCCGAAGAGCGAGAGCTTGAAGACACCGCGCGCATTTTGCTGGAACACCTGTCGCCGAGAGATGCCGCCAGGGTCTTGTCGAGGCTTACCGGCGCGGGCCGAAACGAGGCTTACGCCATAACGCAGCGCATCTGCGGTAGCTCGAATTCGGAGGCTTAAACCGCATATACGGGTTGTAAGCAAGGTGGCACGGCTCTATGGTTGCGCTCGGGAGTCGGCCAGGCAGTCGCGGCGCATTATTGTGCCGAGGAAAGTCCGGGCTCCGCAGGGCAGGGTGCCAGGTAACGCCTGGGAGGCGTGAGCCTACGGAAAGTGCCACAGAAAAAATACCGCCTAAGCATCTTCGGATGCCGGTAAGGGTGAAAAGGTGCGGTAAGAGCGCACCGCGCGGGTGGCAACATGCCGCGGCACGGTAAACCCCACCCGGAGCAAGACCAAATAGGGGGGCAGGCGGCCTTGTGCCGCAGCGCGCGGCCCGCGCGTGTCCCCGGGTAGGTTGCTTGAGGCGCATGGCGACATGCGACCCAGATGAATGGCTGCCCACGACAGAACCCGGCTTAACGGCCGGCTCCCACTCCTTGCCACGGGGTCTAAATCAGGATAACCCGCCTAACTAACTGATATTTAAAGCTTTGCGCTAATCGCGTTCTACAGCCGGAATAGCAGTGGCAAACAGGCCTTCGTGCGCTGTTCTTGAGGCCAGCCGAAAGAAGTGCTCACAAGCTACTGATTTCAGGCTTGAAAGCCCCGTTCAAACTGCTCAAACTTTCACCGGTTTGCCCCCCTAAGTGGTTGTGGGGAAACAGTTTTTTGCAGCAGCATGTTGACACTTAAATATGTCGACAGCATAGTGTCACGAAGTGGTAAAAAGTGGGAAAAAATGGGTTGCGACCCTGCCCCCTGAGCTAAAAACATGTTTCGTGGTGCCAGCAAAATAACGCTCGATGCAAAGGGACGTCTCTCGGTTCCCACGCGCTATCGCGAGCAAATCACAAGCCGTTGCAGCGGGCAAATGGTCGTTACCGTCGACCGTGACTACTGCCTGCTGATTTATCCGATGCCTGACTGGGAGGAGATCGAGCGCAAGCTAATGCGCTTGCCGAGCCTCAATCACCAGGCGCGCAAGCTGCAGAGGCTGATGGTCGGCTACGCCACAGAGGTTGATCTCGATGGCAGCGGTCGGATTTTGCTGCCACTCGAATTGCGGGAGTTTGCCGGCCTTACAAAGAAGGCGGTGCTGATCGGGCAGGGCAATCGTTTCGAGCTGTGGGACGAAGAAAGCTGGAATGCCAAGAGGGATGCATGGCTGCAGGAGCAGGACCCTGATCAGGGCCTTACCGGTGAGCTTGAGTCTCTGTCGCTCTAGGGGTGGGCCTTGGAGTTTTCACACCAGCCAGTACTTCTAGACGAAGTATTAGCGAAGCTGAACATAGTTATGGACGGTAAATATGTCGATGCGACATTTGGTCGTGGCGGCCACGCCAGTGAAATGCTGGCGCGTCTTGGTAAAGAAGGCAGCCTGCTGGTACTGGACCGTGACCCGGACGCGATTGACTACGCGCGTGAGAGGTTTGCGGGTGACCCAAGGGTGCGGATTCGACAAGCGCCGTTCAGCGAGTTGGAGACCTGCGTTTCGGAGCTCGGCTGGCAGGCGCAGGTGGGCGGCGTCCTGATGGATCTCGGCGTGTCGTCGCCGCAGCTGGACGATCCGGCGCGAGGATTCAGCTTCCAGTCTGACGGTCCGCTGGACATGAGGATGGACCCCGGCGCCGGGATGCCCGCATCTGAGTGGCTCGGCCGCGCCAGCGAAAAAGAAATTTCGGAGGTGCTTCGAGACTACGGCGAAGAAAAATTTCATCGCCGCATCGCACGCGCCATTGTGGCAATCAGGAACGATGCCGGGAGCGCCCTCGAGACGACCCGGCAGCTCGCTGACTTAATCGACAAGGCAAGCCCGTCGCGGGAGCGTCACAAACATCCGGCAACGCGCAGCTTTCAGGCAATCCGCATGCACGTCAATCGCGAACTGGAAGAGCTTGACTCATGTCTCGGTCAGGCAGTAAAAATCCTTGCGCCCGGCGGGCGCCTTTGTGTGATCAGTTTTCATTCGCTCGAAGATCGCATCGTGAAACGCTTCATGCGACGACACGCGCGACCCGACCCGATGTATGCGGGCATGCCGGACATACCGCCGGAGGCGCGTCCGATACTTAAGCTGGTTGGCAAGGCGGTGCGCGCCGGTCGTGAAGAGTTAGCAGCGAATCCGCGCGCGCGCAGCGCCATCATGCGGATCGCGGAGCGTCTGCCGTGATGGCGGAACATGACGGGCTCTCTCGCAGCGCCTGGCTGGGCCTCGTGCTGCTGTGGGCGGGAACAATCTCGTCTGCGCTTGGCGTCGTTTATGCACGGCATGAATCCCGCAAGGCATTTATTAACTTGCAGGCGCTCTATGACGAGCGTGATGAACTGGACATCGACTGGGATCGGTTGCTGATCGAGCAAAGCACCTGGGCAACGCATGCGCGCATCGAGCAAATGGCGCGGCAGCGTCTGAAGATGCGCGTACCCGATCCCGCTGAAATTGTGATCTTGCGCCCATGAAGAACCGTACAAGCATTCCGATAGGCAGTTATCGGCAAAGGCCATCTGGTTGGCGTTGGCGCGCACCGTTCGTGCTGGGGCTTTTTACTCTTTGCTTTGCAGCGCTGGTGGCGCGCGCCGTGGACCTGCAGGTTCTTGATAACGGATTCCTGGCCGCGCAGGGTGAGGCGCGTTTCCTGCGCACCGAAAAGATATCGGCGCACCGCGGGCGCATTACGGATCGCAACGGAGAGCCGGTGGCCATCAGCACACCGGTTGACACGATCTGGGCCGACCCCCGACAGCTCGTGAAGGTCAAAGACAAGCTCGCGGTGCTGGCCCGCGCACTGGAGCGTGATCACCAGAGCCTTGTCAGGCAGATCGAGAAAAACGCCGACAGGGAGTTCGTCTACCTGAGCCGACACATGCGCCCGGCCCAGGCGGCAAGCGTTATGCAGCTTGAGATCCCCGGGGTGCATGTGCTCAGGGAATATCGCCGCTATTACCCGGCGGGTGAGGTAACCGCACACCTCGTGGGCTTTACCGATATTGATGATCGTGGTCAGGAGGGTATGGAGCTTGCTTACGATCACTGGCTTGCCGGCACGGATGGCGCTAAACGCGTTTTGAAAGACCGGCTGGGCCAGACTGTGCGTGACGTAGAGAGCATCAGCCGGCCCAAAGAAGGCAAAGACCTGGCGCTGAGCATTGATCTGCGCGTGCAATATCTTGCTTATCGGGAGCTTCTCTCGGCGATCCGCCAGCATGGCGGGCGCTCAGGCTCTGTGGTGGTACTCGACATTCAAACCGGCGAAGTTCTCGCAATTGCCAATCAGCCATCGTACAACCCGAATAATCGTTCTGACGCGCCGGTGTCCAGCTATCGCAATCGGGCCGTTACCGATATTTATGAGCCGGGTTCGAGCATCAAACCGCTGGTCGTTGCAGCGGCCCTTGAAAGCGGCCGGTTTGAGCCTGGCACGGCGGTGGACACACACCCGGGATTTGTGCGGGTTGGCAACAAGACCATAAGCGATCGGCGCGATTACGGAATGACTGACGTGACTGGCGTTGTCACGAAGTCGAGTAATGTCGGGATGACCCATATCGCCCTGGCGCTGGAGCCCGAAGTGCTGTGGAGCACGCTCTCAAGGCTTGGACTGGGGCGACTGACGAGCAGCGGATTCCCGGGCGAGTCTGCGGGCCTTCTCAATCACTATCAGCACTGGCGAGAGATCAACCAGGCAACCTTGTCCTACGGCTACGGGCTTACGGTCACAACGCTGCAGCTTGCGCAGGCCTACGCCGCCATCGGTTCGCTGGGAATTCGTCGACCGGTTGTGATGACCCGGGAGCAAGGCGTTGCCGAAGGTGAGAGGGTTTTGTCGGCGGCAACGGCGTCACGGCTTATCGATATTATGGAGTCGGTAACAGGGGACGAGGGCACCGGCAGCGAGGCGCGGGTGCGCGGCTATCGCGTTGCGGGTAAGACCGGTACTGCGCGCAAGTCGGAGCCCGGGGGGTATTCCCAGCACCGCTATCACGCGGTCTTTGCTGGCGTAGCACCTGCTGAGCAGCCGCGCGTGGCAATTGCCATCATGATTGATGAGCCGGCCGGCGAGGCATATCACGGCGGCGAGGTTGCGGCGCCAGTGTTTGCCGCCGTTGCTGCCGGGGCGCTGCGAATTCTGAACGTAGCGCCAGACGATATCGCGCCGCCTGCGCTGGAATCCACCAATCCGCCCATCACGATCCAGGCGAGGACGGAGCCGTGATGGCTGCGCCAACAAGCAGGCCGGAAAACACCCTGGCGAATCTGCTCGGGGACCTGGCCGGCGAGACCCTGCCGGACGTCGCCGTAACGGATATCAGTCAAACAGCTCAGGAAGTTGTGCCCGGGAGCCTCTTCCTTGCGTGTGCCGGCACGGCGCGCCACGGACTCGAGTTTGCAGACGAAGCAATTTCTCGCGGTGCCACCGCCATAGCCTGGGAGCCTTCAGCAGGCGCAAGCGCGCCAGGATTGCCGGACGGGATTACCGGCGTATCCGTGCCCGGTCTGCGCGAGGCGACGGGCATTGTTGCGGATCGGTTTTTTGGTCAGCCGTCGGCGAGCCTGCACGTCGCCGGCATCACCGGAACAAACGGCAAAACATCCACGGCTTTCTTTGTTGCGCAGGCGCTCGAAACGCTGGGGCCCGGCTGCGGAATCATAGGAACACTCGGTAGCGGCCGCCCCGGCAATCTCAAAGCATCGCTCCTGACAACGCCGGACGCTGTTGGCGTACATCGACAGCTTGCAGGCTTTCGCGACGACGGGATCCGTCACGTTGTAATGGAAGTGTCATCGCACGCGCTTGTTCAAGGTCGGGTCAACGCTGTTCGTTTCGAATGTGCAGGCTTCACCAATCTGAGCCGTGATCATCTTGACTACCACGGTGACATGAATCGCTACGCGCTTGCGAAAACAGAGCTCTTCACTCGCTTTACTCCGGGACATGCCGTCATTAACTGCGGTGATCCGGCGGGCGCGCGTATCGCAGCCGCAACGCCGCAGGGGACGCATCGCATTCTGATCGCGGCGCCGGGATCGGAGAACAAGGAAGGCGACTGGCTAAGCTACGGCGATATTGACGCTCACGAGTCGGGCATTACCTTCCAGGTAAAAGGCAGCTATGGCGCAGCGCGGCTGCACAGCCGCCTCGTCGGCGAGTTCAATGCAGGCAATCTTCTCGTTGCACTTGGCATTCTGCTTTGCTGGGGCTTCAGTTTCAGGGAATCGATCAGGGCGCTGGAAAATGTTTCGGCACCTGCTGGTCGCATGGAAACGTTCAGGAACAAGCAGGGCCCGCTGGTGGTTGTCGATTACGCGCATACGCCGGATGCACTCGAGAAAGTACTGCTCGCGGCGCGGGCCCACGCCCGCGGAAAACTGCTGCTGGTTTTTGGCTGCGGTGGCGAGCGCGACCCCGGGAAGCGACCGGAGATGGGACGGATCGCGGCGCGCCTCGCGGACGAGATTATCGTCACTGATGACAACCCTCGAAACGAAGATCCCGACGCCATTGTTGATGCAATTGTGGCCGGCGCAGGGTCACAGGCTCGCGTTATACGCGACAGGGCAGCGGCCATCGAATCGGCAATTGCGGTTGCCGGTGAGGGAGACGTCGTCATCGTCGCCGGCAAGGGCCACGAAAGCTACCAGACTACCGCAGCCGGGCGGCAGCCGTTCAGTGACCGGGCTGTAGTCTCAGGCCTGCTGGGTATTGTCCCCCGGGCACAGGAGGTGTCCGCATGAAGCCGCTCCATATGTCATTTCTTGCAGACGTAACGGGCGGCAAACTGAAGGGTGACGATGCGCTTTTCCAATCGGTCTCTACGGACACGCGTGGTCTCAGGCCCGGAGAATTGTTCGTGGCGCTGCGCGGTCCGAATTTCGACGGCAACGCCTATGTCGAAGAGGCTGCGCGCAAAGGAGCGGCTGGCGCTCTTGTGCAAAAATTCATGCCGCTGGATTTGCCGCAGGTCATCGTCACAGATACACGTGTCGCCCTCGGTCGGCTCGCGCGTGCCTGGCGCCAGCGCTTCGACATACCGCTGATTGCCGTAACAGGCAGCAACGGCAAAACAACCATCAAAGAAATGATTGCCAGCATCCTGCGGCAGCGCGGGCCGGTATTGGCGACTCGCGGCAACCTCAACAACGACATTGGCGTCCCGCTGACTCTGTTCGGGATCGACGAGGGAAGCCGCGCCGCGGTGGTTGAGATGGGCGCTAACCACGCCGGCGAAATCGATTATCTCGCGACGCTCGCGCTGCCCACGGTGGGCGTCGTCAGCAACGCGGGCCCCGCCCATCTCGAAGGTTTCGGCAGCGTAGCGGGAGTGGCGCGCGCGAAGGGCGAGCTGTTTACGGCCCTCGGTCCCGCCGGCGTTGCTGTTTTGAATGCGGACGACGAGTTTGCCGATATGTGGCGCGGGCTTATCGGGCGCCGCCAGGTGGTTTCTGTGGGCATTGACGCCGACGCCGATTTCTTTGCGAAAGACATCGAGTTGCAAGGTGGCGACGGTGGGGTGGCCACGCGCTTCAGGCTTGAGAGCCGCGCCGGGCAAGCTGAAATCACGATTCCTTTTGCCGGTGTGCACAACGTGCGCAATGCGCTCGCAGCAGCGGCCGCGGCCTGGTCGGCCGGTGCAACTCTCGATGACATCAGGCAAGGCCTGGCAGCGACCCAAACCGTCGCCGGGCGTTTGCAGCTGCGCGTCGCCGCAACCGGCGCAACCATTATCGATGACACTTATAACGCGAACCCGGACTCGTTGCGGGCGGCGCTGGACGTGCAAAGGGATCTCGGTGGCGAAGCCTGGCTTGTCCTCGGCGACATGGGCGAGCTGGGTGCAGGGGCCACCGGGCAGCATGCGGCCGCAGGCAAGCTCGCGCGCGCGAGCGGCGTCAAGCGCTTGCTGGCGACCGGTGAGCTATCAGCAGAGGCAGTCAAGAGTTTCGGGCAAGGCGCCACCTGGTATCCACGCGCGGCAGAACTCATCGACGCGCTGCGGGGTGAGGTTGGCGAGGGCATCACCGTGCTGGTGAAGGCTTCACGTTCAATGCAACTTGAACAGGTCGTTGACGCGCTGGTTGCAAACGCCAATGGCGCGCAGCGACAGGCGAACGGGGGCTGAGCCGATGCTGCTTTACCTGACAGACTACCTGACCAGCATCTACTCGGGCTTCAACGTGTTCAGCTACCTGACGATGCGCGCGATTATGGGCGCCCTGACGGCACTGCTCATGGCGCTCCTGCTCGGGCCACTGATGATACGCAAGCTCAATTTTCACCAAATTGGCCAGAGCGTGCGCGACGATGGTCCGGAGTCGCATTTTCTGAAAGCCGGCACGCCGACCATGGGTGGCACGCTAATCCTGGTGGCAATGATTGTCGCGACTCTGCTGTGGGCGGATCTCGAAAATCGCTACGTCTGGGTCGTTCTGGGCGTGACCTTCAGTTTCGGCACGATTGGTTTTGTTGATGACTACAAGAAACTGACACTCGGTAACTCAAAGGGGCTGAGCGCGAAGGCAAAGTTTTTCTGGCAATCGTTTTTCGGCGTCGTTTTTGCGCTGGTACTTTTTCTTACTGCGCGCGAGCCCGTTGAGACTCAGCTAATCGTGCCCTTGTTCAAGGACGTCATGCTGCCCCTTGGCGTGTTTTTCGTTGTGCTCGCCTGGCTCATGATTGTGGGCTTCAGTAACGCCGTCAATCTGACTGACGGTCTGGACGGCCTGGCCATTATGCCGACGGTGATGGTGGGTGGCGCGCTCGGTGTTTTCGCCTACGCATCAGGAAACATCAATTTCTCGGGTTATCTCGGCATTCCGTACATTCCGGGGAGCGGAGAAGTCCTCATTGTTAGCGCGGCGATGGTCGGCGCGGGCCTCGGTTTCCTCTGGTTCAACACTTACCCGGCGCAGGTTTTTATGGGCGATGTCGGCGCACTGGCGCTCGGCGCCGCGCTGGGCGTTATGGCCGTGATCGTTCGTCAGGAAATCGTTCTGCTCATCATGGGCGGCGTGTTTGTTATGGAGACGGTTTCCGTCGTGCTGCAGGTTGCTTCGTTCAAGCTGACGGGCAAGCGCATCTTTCGAATGGCTCCGCTTCATCATCATTTCGAATTAAAGGGTTGGGCAGAGCCCAAGGTCATCGTGCGCTTCTGGATCATCACCGTGATCCTCGTGCTCGTTGGTCTCGCAACGCTCAAGCTGCGTTGATGAATCATCAGATGGTAAACGCTTTGCAAAACAACCAGGCCGTTACAGCTGCCAAAGTGCTGGTAGCAGGTCTTGGCGCAACCGGCCTGTCGGTCGCCCGGTTCCTGGCGCGCCGCGGTGTTGCGGTTACCGTTGCGGATACGCGTGAATCGCCGCCTGGCCTCGAAGCGCTGCAGCGCGAGCATCCGGAGATTCGTATTTATGTCGGAACCTTGCCCGCCAGCGTGCTCGATGAAGTCGGGGAGGTCGTTGCCTCACCCGGGCTCGACCTCAGCCTGCCGTTTTTCGCCGAGACGCGCGCACGTGCTATCCCCATCATCGGCGATATCGAGTTGTTTGCGCGCGTCGCTGACGCGCCGATCCTCGCGATCACGGGTTCCAACGGCAAGAGCACCGTAACCGGCATGGTCGCCGCTTTACTGAAAGCAAGCGGGCGCAATGTAAGGGCCGGCGGCAACCTTGGTCCCGCGGCTCTCGCGCTGATCGGCGATGAGGCCCCGGACTTTTACGTGCTCGAGCTGTCGAGTTTCCAACTCCAGAGCGTGTACACGCTGGAGCCGGCGGTTGCCGCCGTGCTCAATATTTCTGCAGACCACATAGATCGCCACGGCAGCGTCGATGCGTACGCGGCGGCGAAGGCGAAAATATTCGAGAAATGTCACATAGCGGTCGTGAACCGGGATGATCCGCGCGTCATGAGAATCCCCACGCATGCCACGACCGTCAGTTTCGGCTTCGATGCCCCCGCAAGAGAGCAGTTTGGCCTGGTGGACAAAGATGGCGAGCCGTGGCTTGCCCGAGGTTCGATGGCGCTGCTTCGCGCTGCCGAGATCCCGCTTATCGGGCGGCACAATGTCGCCAACGCGCTCGCGGCGCTGGCGATTGCCTCTGCAGCAGGCGCACCGGCGCAGGCGGCCGCCCAGGCGCTTCGCAAATATCGCGGACTGCCGCATCGAATGCAGAGAGTCGCGAGCGTCTGTGGTGCAACCTGGGTAAATGATTCAAAGGGCACCAACGTAGGGGCGACGGTTGCCGCGATCAGGGGGCTTAGCGGCAACCTCGTATTGATTGCAGGTGGTGAGGCCAAGGGAGCGGACTTCTCTGAGTTGGCGGATGCGGCGACGGGCAGAGTACACAGCGCAATACTCATCGGTCGGGACGCAAGCCTGATCGGCGACGCGCTGGAGAACCGCTGCACAGTGCACTACGAAAAAAGCATGGACGATGCCGTCAGGACGGCGGCGGAGATCTGCAATGATGGCGACACGGTGCTCCTGTCGCCAGCCTGTGCAAGCTTCGATATGTTCAGTGGGTTTGAAGAACGTGGCGATGTGTTCGCGCGCGCAGTGCGGAGGCTCACGCCATGAGCGCTATCGCGACGCACGTAACCCCGGCTATGCGCAGGCAGACTCGCGCGCTGCACATTGATCTGCCGATGGTGTGGATCTTCTCGGCACTGCTGATGACGGGCCTTGTGATGGTCGCGTCCTCGTCTATTGTCATTGCTGATCGCGAGCTGGAGTCGCCGTTCTACTACCTGGTGCGGCAGTGCGCGTACGCCGGACTGGGCGTCATGGGTTTGCTTCTGATGCTCGCCTGCCCGCTGCGATTCTGGGTGCACAGCGGTTACGTGCTCCTCGCATTCGCCCTGCTTTTGCTTGCCGCGGTTTTGATTCCGGGGTTGGGACATTCTGTAAACGGCAGCGTGCGCTGGCTGCGATTCGGACCTCTGAGTCTGCAGGCTTCCGAGCCTGCGCGCCTGCTTCTGATTATGTATCTCGCCGGATACATGGTCAGGCATCCAGACTCGATAAGAGAGAACTTCAAAGGTTTCATGAAGCCCATGGTGTTCATGCTTCTGGCCGCCGCACTGTTGCTGTTGGAGCCTGATTTTGGCGCGGCAACCGTGCTGCTGGGCACGGCGCTGGGGATGCTCTTTCTGGGTGGCGTGCGACTGCGCCATTTTCTCTTTCTGTTTGTGATCGTAGGCGGTGCGTTCGCAGCACTGGCCCTGACTTCGCCTTATCGTTTGCAGCGCCTGACTGGTTTTCTTGACCCCTGGGCCGACGCCTATGCCAGCGGTTATCAGCTCACCCAGTCGCTGATCGCAATCGGTCGTGGCGAGTGGTTCGGAGTAGGCCTCGGTGCGAGCGTGCAGAAACTCTATTATCTGCCGGAGGCGCATACCGATTTCGTTTTCGCGGTGCTGGCAGAAGAATTTGGCCTGGCGGGCGTCGTTGTTGTCATCGCGCTCTACATGGCGCTGCTGTGGCGTGCATTCAGCATCGCGCAGTCTGCGATGCATGCGGAAGCGTTTTTTGGCGCCTGGCTCGCCCGTGGAATTGGTATCTGGTTCGGGCTGCAGGCGTTTATCAATATCGGCGTAAATATGGGCGTCTTGCCCACCAAGGGGCTGACACTGCCGCTGATCAGCTCTGGCGGGTCGAGCCTGCTGGTTTCATGCGCCGCGGTTGGTTTGCTGCTGCGCGTCGCTCACGAGGCGCGACCGAAGCGCGCGCCGTTGCCCCCGCGCCTGCGCCGGCGGGCGAGGCGCGCAGCATGAGTACGCGCTCGGTCATGATTATGGCGGGAGGCACCGGTGGTCACGTGTTTCCGGCACTCGCCGTGGCGCACGCGCTGCGCGATCAGGAAATAGACGTCGTCTGGCTTGGAACTCGCCAGGGTCTTGAGGCGCGCGTGGTGCCGGGCGCCGGTTTTCCAATGGAGTGGATTTCCGTTTCGGGGCTCAGAGGCAAAGGCTTCATGTCATGGGTGCTTGCGCCCCTGCGGCTTTTGATTGCATTGCTTCAGTCACTGCGCGTGATTGCCCGAAGGAAGCCAGGGGCGGTGCTGGGCATGGGCGGATTTGTAAGTGGGCCCGGCGGCATCGCGGCCTGGCTTTCCAGGCGGCCACTGGTCATTCACGAACAAAACGCAGTCGCAGGCGTCACCAACCGTGTGTTAGCGCGTTTCGCGACGCGAATCCTGGAGGGATTCCCCGGCAGTTTTGGCGAGCGCGCGCAGGCGGAAACGATCGGCAATCCGGTTCGCAGGGAGATCATCGCCGTGGCGCCCCCGCAGCAGCGTTTTGCGGACCGGACAGGCCCGCCGCGATTGCTGGTCATCGGCGGGAGTCAGGGTGCCCTGGCGCTCAACACATGGATCGGGCCTGCGCTCTCGAAGTGGAAATGGCAACAAGCCCCCGTTGTGCGTCATCAGGCGGGCGTGAAGACCCTCGATACGGCGCGCGCCGCCTACGCCGACGCAGGTTTTGAATTCACCATCGAACCTTTTATCGAGGATATGGCCGAGGCCTACGCCTGGGCAGACCTGGTCGTATGCAGGGCAGGCGCGATCACGGTGGCTGAGCTCGCTGCTGTTGGCGTCGCCGCCGTGCTGATTCCGTTTCCGTCGGCGGTTGATGACCACCAGACACGCAACGCAGAGTTTCTCGTAAACGCGGGG
Source organism: Gammaproteobacteria bacterium (assembly GCA_013003115.1). Classification (GTDB taxonomy): domain Bacteria; phylum Pseudomonadota; class Gammaproteobacteria; order Steroidobacterales; family JABDLF01; genus JABDLF01. The sequence continues at coordinate 126,933 of JABDLF010000002.1, read as the reverse complement.
GCAGCAGAGTTGCTTCGGCAAAGCGAGATGAGCGAAGAACGTCTCGGCGCGTGCATCGGCCGATTGCTCGCGGATCGCACCGTTCTGCTGAGAATGGCAGAGCGGGCGCGCGTGCTGGCCAAGCCGTCAGCAGGCGACTCGCTTACCGAGGCATGTGCGGCACTGGCAAGCGGGGATTCGAAATGAGCGACCGCATGCGCCGTATCAATCACCTGCACTTCGTTGGCATCGGCGGCGTTGGTATGGGCGGGATCGCGGAGGTCCTGTTGAACCTGGGCTACACCGTATCAGGTTCCGATCTGGCGGAGAGCGCGGTGACGCGCCGCCTGCAGGACCTGGGCGCGACGGTCTACCTTGGCCATGCCGAGTCCAACATCTCTGACGCGGACGTACTGGTGGTGTCCAGCGCGATCGGCAGAGACAATCCTGAACTGCTCGCTGCGCAGGAGAACCGTCTTCCGGTGGTTCGCCGGGCCGAGATGCTTGCTGAGCTTATGCGGTTTCGTTACGGCATCGCAGTTGCCGGAACGCACGGCAAGACGACGACAACGAGCCTGGTCGCGAGCGTGCTGGCCGAGGGCGGCAAGGATCCAACATTCGTGATTGGTGGGATGCTGGTAAGCGCCGGCAGCAACGCGCGCCTCGGTGCCGGCCGCTACCTGGTGGCCGAGGCCGACGAGAGCGATGCGTCATTTCTGCACCTGCAGCCGATGATTGCCGTGGTTACCAACATCGACGCCGATCATCTCGAAGCCTACGACGGCTCCTTCGAGCAGTTGCGCAATGGTTTCGTGGAGTTTCTCCACAATCTGCCATTCTATGGCCTCGCCGTTTTGTGCGTGGAAGACCCGGTAGTGCGTGAAATCCGAGAAGCGGTTGGCCGGCCGATTCTCGCCTACGGTTTTTCCGAAGACGCCGACCTGCGCGCGGTCGATATCAACAGCGACAGTGGCGTGACCGCCTTCACCGTAAAACAGGCAGGCTACGCCGATATGCGCGTCGACCTGAATTTGCCTGGCCGTCACAACGTGCTGAATGCACTTGCGGCGGTGGCTGTTGGTCGGGAACTGGATGTCGACGATGCGCACATACTGGGGGCGCTGGCCTCTTTTCAGGGCATCCGGCGTCGTTTTCAGATAAACGGTGAGGTTATGACGGCCGATGGTCCGGCCCTGCTGGTCGATGACTATGGACACCACCCCACGGAGATTCGCGCGGTGATGGATGCCGTGCGCCGGGGATGGCCGGGCAGGCGCCTGGTGGTTGCGTTTCAGCCGCACCGTTATTCGCGGACCCGCGACTTGCTCGATGACTTTGCGCGCGTGCTGGCCGGCTGTGACGTGCTTCTGATCAGCGAGGTTTATGCGGCCGGAGAAACTGTCATTGAGGGTGCGGATGGTCGTGCCATCGCCCGTGCGGTGCGCAGTCGCGGCAAGGTCGAACCGGTTTTTCTCGAGGATATTGGCCGCCTTCCGGAAGTGCTGGCACCGCTTATGAAAGCTGGCGACATCGTCGTGACCTTTGGTGCTGGCAACATTGGCACCGTAGCCCGGGCGCTGCCAGATGCACTGCGTTTACAGCTGGCGGAGCTATCAGGTCAATGCGCGTCATGACGGACACCAGGCAAATTCGCGGCGAACTGCGCACGGCAGAATCAATGGCGCGCCACAGCTCATGGCGAGTGGGCGGCCCGGCGAAACAATATTTCACGCCGGCGGATGTCGAGGATCTCTCAGAGTTTCTCTGCTCGCTCGCGCCGGATGAGCCACTGCTCTGGGTTGGTCTCGGCAGCAACCTGCTGGTGCGCGACGGCGGCTGGTCCGGCACCGTTATTGCCACGCATAAGGTTCTCGGGGGCCTGCGGCGCCCAGATTCAAAAAATGATCCGGGGCTTGTGCATACGGGTGCGGGCGTTGCCTGCGCCAAGCTCGCGCGACAGTGCGTTAAGTGGGGGCTCGGCCCTGCAGAATTCTTCGCCGGCATTCCGGGTACCGTTGGCGGTGCCCTTGCGATGAACGCTGGCGCATTCGGTGGCGAGACCTGGGACCATGTTGAAAAGGTTGAGGTCATTGACCGGTCCGGCAGGGTCAGTGAGCGGCTTCGCGAAGAGTTCGAAGTTGGGTATCGCGAAGTCACAGCCCCGGATGAGGCCTGGTTCTTGTCGGCTTACCTGCGTTTCGAGCCGCGTGCGAACGTGCAACAGGACGATATCCGAAATCTCCTGGCTCGTCGCAAAGCAAGCCAGCCTATCGGTGAACCAAGCTGCGGCTCAGTATTTCGTAATCCCCCGAAAGATCATGCCGCCCGGCTGATTGAGGCGAGCGGACTCAAAGGCCATCGAATTGGTGGCGCATGGGTATCTGAGAAGCATGCCAATTTCATCATTACCGACCGCAGCGCCAGCGCCCGGGATATCGAGGTGCTGATCGACCACGTACGCGAGCGCGTTGTCGAGGATCACGGAACAGAGCTCATTCCCGAAGTGCGAATTGTCGGAGACGCGCCATGATCACGCGTCAGCTGGCCAGCGCAAGAGTATCCGATGCACGCTTGTTCGGCCGCGTTGCCGTGCTGCTTGGTGGTCGCTCTGCGGAGCGAGAGATTTCCCTGATGACAGGACGCGCCGTACTTGACGCTTTGAAACGACGCGGCGTTGATGCCCGCGCGGTGGACACAAAAGAAGACGTGCTCGTCAAGCTGATGGCCGGGGGATTTGATCGTGCGTGGATCGCGCTGCATGGCCGCGGCGGTGAGGATGGCAGCATACAGGGCGCCCTGCAGCATCTCGGCATTCCTTTTACCGGCAGCGGCGTTCTCGGGTCGGCGCTGGCGATGGACAAACTTCGGACAAAGATGCTGCTGGAAGGCAGCGGGCTCAGCACGCCGCGCTACCAGGTCCTGTCGAACTCTCAGGACTGCGAGCGCGCTGTCAGCGAAATCGGGCTGCCACTGATTATCAAGCCTGCCAACGAAGGTTCCAGCGTCGGGCTTAGCAAAGTGGATACGCCGGATCAGCTGGTTCCCGCGTGGCGAGCGGCGGCGAAACTGGACGACACGGTGTTCGCCGAGCAGTGGATCAGTGGCGACGAATACACGGCCGCGGTTGTTGGCGAGAGCGTGCTGCCCATCATCCGCATTGAGACCGACAACAGCTTTTACGACTACCAGGCGAAGTACTTCAGCGACGACACGCGCTACTTTTGCCCGAGCGGTCTCAGTGAGCCCCGCGAAGACGCGCTTGGCGCACTGGCGATGCGCGCGTTCCGCGCCGTAGACGCCGCCGGCTGGGGCCGGGTCGATTTCCTGTTGGATGGTGATAAAGCGCTGTTCCTCGAAGTGAACACCATCCCTGGCATGACAAGTCACAGCCTCGTGCCGATGGCGGCGCAAGCCGCAGGTGCCGATTTCGACGAACTGGCTTGGCAAATCCTCGAAACCAGTCTGGATCATTCGGGCAGCGGGGCCAGCGCATGAGCACGATCATCAAGAAGCGCAACGCACGAGTTAATCGCTCACGCCCCCCTGCGGTTGAGCGCAAACCGCTTCCGTGGCGGGCTATCGCGGTGGTGAGTTTTGTCGTCTTGACGCTTGCCGCAACGGTTGCTGGCCTGGGGCGGCTCCTCGACCGGCCCGTGGTGATCGAAGTGAACGGTGGCGGACAGCGTGTGACAGAGCTGGACGTGCGAGCGGCCCTCGCAGAGTTTGACGGCGCGGGCTTTATCGCCGTCGAGCTTGATGCGGTGCGAGCTGCCGCAGAGGCGTTGCCGTGGGTTGATAGAGCAAGGGTCGAACGGGCGTTTCCGGCGCAGCTCAGGGTGACCATTACCGAGCAGGTTGCGGCGGCACGCTGGGGCGAAAAAGGCCTCCTGAATACGCGCGGGGAGCTGTTCATTTCCGCGGCGCGTTATGAGCTACCCGAGTTGCCGGGCCTTAGTGGTCCCGATGGCAGCGAATGGCGGGTTGCTCAGCGCTATCTTGAGGTCCATCGGCTGATTACTCCCCTCGGCTTAGACGTGAGATCTCTGCGACTCGGCGCACGAGGAGCCTGGGACATTACGCTGGGCGGCGGTCTGCAGATTCGACTCGGGCGCCAGCAGACACGGCAGCGACTGCTGCGCCTCGCCGACGTCGTGGTTCCCCGGATTCAGGATTTGCAGGCGCGCGTCAAGTACATCGACATGCGCTACAGCAACGGCTTCGCCATCGCGTGGAGGGAAGGTCAGCAGCCACAGCGGGAATCCGGCGGGCAGGAAATTTCGAGTTCAACAGGTGCGGCAGCTGCCTTGACAGCCGGGTGGCCCGGCGCGCCTTTCAATGCGATTGAGCCAGCAGCAAGAGAGTCGATCTGAATGACCAAGAAAGCGGAAAAGAAACTGATTGTCGGCCTCGATATAGGGACGTCGAAGGTGGTCGCCATTGTGGGTGAGGTCGGCGATGACGACGGTATCGAAGTGATAGGCATTGGCAGCCACCCTTCGCGCGGCCTCAAGAAAGGCGTGGTTGTAAATATCGAATCTACCGTGCAGTCCATTCAGCGGGCCGTCGAAGAAGCCGAGCTTATGGCGGGCTGCGAGATTCACTCAATCTATGCGGGCATTGCAGGCAGCCATATCCGCAGCCTGAATTCCCACGGCATCGTGGCGATTCGCGACAAAGAGGTTACCGCCGGCGATGTCGACCGTGTTATCGATGCAGCGCGAGCCGTGGCCATTCCCGCTGATCAGAAGATCCTGCATATCCTGCCGCAGGAATTTGTCATCGATCAGCAGGAAGGTATCAAGGAACCCATCGGCATGTCGGGCGTACGCCTGGAGGCGCGCGTGCACATGGTGACCGGAGCCGCGAGCGCGGCGCAAAACATTATCAAGTGCGTGCAGCGGTGTGGGCTACAGGTTGAGGACATTGTCCTTGAGCAGCTGGCGTCGAGTTTCGCGGTCCTCACCGAGGACGAGAAAGAACTTGGTGTGTGCCTGGTTGATATTGGTGGCGGTACTACCGACATCGCTGTTTTCTCAGGTGGCGCTATCCAGCATACCGCCGTCATTCCCATCGCCGGCGACCAGGTAACCAACGACATTGCGATTTCCATGCGGACGCCGACGCAGTATGCGGAAGAAATCAAGATGAAATACGCATGCGCGCTGTCGCAGCTTGCCAACCCGGACGAAACCATAGAAGTGCCGAGCGTGGGCGACCGACCGCCCCGGCGCCTCGCGCGCCAGACCCTCGCAGAAATTGTCGAGCCGCGCTACGAAGAACTTTTCACCCTGATCAGGGACGAGCTGCGGCGCAGCGGTTTCGAGGAGTTAATTGCGGCCGGCGTGGTTATAACCGGCGGCAGCGCGAAGATGGAAGGGGCTGTGGAGCTTGCGGAGGAAGTGTTCCACATGCCGGTGCGCCTGGGTGTGCCGCAGCACGTCGCGGGACTCGTCGAGGTTGTGCGCAATCCTATCCACGCAACGGGCGTCGGCCTGTTGCTGTACGGGCTGGAAAACTATTCGAGGATCGCAGCTGAGTCACAGCTGAGCGGCGGCCTTGCTGAGGTCTGGGAACGCATGAAAGCGTGGTTTCAGGGAAATTTTTGATTTTTTAAGTGACTTGATTGTCTTCAAATCTGGAGGAAAGACAAATGTTCGAACTAATGGACTCATATAGTCAAAATGCGATCATCAAGGTGATCGGCGTGGGTGGTGGCGGCGGAAACGCTGTTTCTCACATGGTTTCGCAGGGCATCGAAGGCGTGGACTTCATCTGCGCGAACACGGATGCCCAGGCATTGAAAAACAACATGGCGAAAACCAGCCTGCAAATAGGCTGCAATATCACCAAGGGTCTGGGAGCGGGCGCCAATCCCGAGATCGGACGCCAGGCCGCGATGGAAGACAGGGATCGCATCATCGAGGTGATCGAGGGCAGTGACATGCTCTTTATCACCGCAGGCATGGGCGGTGGTACGGGAACCGGCGCTGCCCCCGTCGTCGCTCAGGTGGCTAAGGAACTCGGTATTTTGACCGTGGCCGTCGTAACCAAGCCTTTCGGCGTCGAAGGCGCGAAACGCGGCTCGATTGCTGATCAGGGTATTGCGGAACTCGCGCGCTACTGTGATTCGCTGATCACCATACCAAACCAGAAGCTGCTCACCGTTCTGGGCCCTGATACGACACTGCTGGACGCCTTCCGTTCAGCCAACCAGGTCCTGCAGGGCGCAGTGCAGGGCATCGCTGAACTGATTACCTGCCCGGGATTGATCAACGTTGATTTCGCAGACGTTCGTACCGTGATGGCGGAGATGGGAATGGCAATGATGGGCACCGGCGCGGCGCTCGGTGAGGATCGTGCGCGGGAGGCCGCGGAGGCTGCCGTTTCCAGCCCACTGCTCGAGGACATAAACCTCTCAGGGGCCAAGGGCATCCTGGTCAACGTGACATCGGGACCGGATCTGTCCATTGGCGAGTTCCAGGAAGTTGGTGAAACTGTCCGCGAGTTTGCCTCGGACGACGCGACCGTTGTCGTGGGTACGGTTATCGATGACGAGATGGCCGACAGCATCCGTGTAACCGTCGTCGCCACAGGAATTGGCCTGCCGGCAGGGCAGCGTCAGCAGCCGAGCATGCGCGTAGTCCGCAAGGGCAGCGGCGGTGAGGTCAACTATTCAGACCTGGAGAAGCCAACCGTGCAGCGTCAGCAGCAGCGAGCCGTGGGCGACAATATCGTGCCGGCTGCACCCAGCGAGCAGCTTTTGGATATCCCGGCGTTCCTGCGCAGGCAGGCGGACTGAGGGCGGAAGACGGGCCTTGCCAGGTATTTATGCTTAAGAATCATGTAGTTGTGATTGGTTCCCGGGCTGTGATACCGTTGCGCGCTGATTTTTGCTCTCGATCAGCGTCTAACAGGGCAGGCTGGCGCCACGCGTCGAAATCGTTGCCAAGAGCGCGGGGTGTTGGCACGCGTGTCGAGAGGTGGGTCTGTTTCCTCCAGAGCCGACCCCCTCTTCGCACGTGAAGTTTAGCTTCGGGGTAATTAAATGCTCAGACAAAGAACATTAAAAAATTCAATCAGGGCGACGGGTATAGGCCTGCACACCGGCGACAAGGTCTTCATGACCCTGCGGCCCGCGGCGCCTGATTCGGGAATAATATTCAGGCGCGTGGATCTTGATCCCCCGGTGGATATTCCGGCGACGGCGCTCAGTGTCGGACAGACGATGCTCGGCACGGTCATCGAGGCGGGGGAGGCGAAAGTCTCAACCATAGAGCACCTGATGTCCGCATTCGCAGGCCTCGGAATTGACAACGCCTACGTCGATGTCAGTGCCGCCGAGGTGCCGATTATGGACGGTAGCGCCGGGCCCTTTGTGTTTCTGCTGCAGTCTGCCGGGATTGAGGAGCAGAAGGCGGCAAAGAAGTTTCTGCGCATCCGCGAGACCATTCGGGTGGAGGACGGCGACAAGTGGGCAGAACTGCTGCCGCATGAGGGATTCCGACTCGATTTTGAGATCGAGTTTGATCACCCGGTATTCAAGCGTCACTCCCAGTCCGCGATCATGGACTTTTCAACAACCGCTTACCTGAAAGAAGTCAGCCGTGCGCGCACCTTTGGATTCACGCGCGATCTCGAGATGATGCGATCAAACAATCTTGCATTGGGTGGCACGATGGACAACGCGATCGTCCTCGACGATTTTCGTGTCTTGAACGACGACGGCTTGCGCTACGAAGACGAGTTCGTCAAACACAAAATGCTCGACGCAATCGGAGACCTTTATCTTGTAGGGCATACGCTGATTGGAGAGTTTCGCGCTTTCAAGTCCGGGCACGGTCTCAACAATGCCTTGCTGCGAAAGCTACTTGCTACGGAAAGCGCTTTTGAGGTTGTCAGCTTTGCTGATTCTCAGGTTGCCCCGGTGTCCTACACCAGCCCGGTCGTCGCTGCCTGAATTTCTGCGGCCCTGCTTCAGGATACGTTTACGGCACGGCCGGCTGTCGAACCCTGACCACCAGTTTCCTGTCTTCGGCCGACTGACCGACGGCAGCCCGGATTGCCGGCTCACTGAATCGCAGGCGCGCCGCCCAGGCCGCCGAATCCACCGTGACCACCAACTCGTGCCCGCTGGCGCTTACTGCGACCACATGGTCGGCGTCCGGTGCCGGCAGAGCGGCCCGAACCTTGCCCGTGAGGGCCTCGAGGTCGCGGGTTCGCGCAAGCAGGCGCCCCAGATTCTGACCTCCGGAGGCGAGCAATTCGGCCAATTTGGCGGGTTTTGGCGTTTCTGACATCGGCGGATGCTACTTAATTCGTTAAGTTCTTGATCATGGCGGGTGCCTTGATGCATCATGATCGACCTGTGAATTCAAGGCAAACCCTCCGTGAGGCGGGGACGCAAAGCCACCGATCCAGGGCTTTTGAGTCAGGGACAGCGGGGTTACCGCAGCGAGTCGGCCCGACTTTAGGGTCGTGGCGGTGCCTCGGGGCGCTGCGTCACCAGACTGACCGGCGAAAAAAAATTCGAACGGATGGGGTGCCCAAGGGCAGCGAGTCAGTAGGTTTATGAACGTTATTTTACTTTCACCTGTCAACGGCAGGACGCGGCGCTTGGACCTCGGCTACCTGCCGTGGAAACTTTTGTTGGCTGCTTCTTTGCTTGCCCTTCTGGGCGGTGCGTTTTATGCCGGCTATGAAGTCGCCGCCCGGTACGTGGAGCCGACGCCGGAAGAAAGTCTTGTGAGTTTTAAAGGCCAGCTTGACGAGCAGGCGCGCGAGATTTCCGATGCGCGGCGAATCGCGCAGGAAAAACTTGACGCGCTTTCCGTGAGACTTGGTCAGATGCAGGCGCACGTGATCAGGTTGGATGCGCTCGGCAGGCGCCTGACAGGCATGGCGGGTCTGGAAGACGGCGAATTTGATTTCAGTATTCCACCGGCCCAGGGCGGCCCGGAACCCGGCATAGAACTCGCGGGCACCGATGTGCCCGACCTCGTGGCTATGCTTGGTGATCTCGATCGCAAGGTAAGCGATCGCGAAAGGCAGCTGGCGGTACTTGAGAACATGCTTATGGATCGCAATCTGCGCGAGCAGGTGCATCCGGCTGGCCGGCCGGTTAAATCCGGATATATTTCATCATTCTTTGGCATACGGACGGATCCCTTCACGGGCCGCAAAGCGCGGCACAAGGGCGTCGACTTTGCCGGTCGTGATGGTGCCGATGTGGTTGCCGTGGCCGCTGGCGTCGTGACCTGGTCCGACAATCGTTTTGGTTTCGGCAAGCTGGTGGAAATTAACCACGGCAATGGCTTTGTTACCCGCTACGCGCACAACCGCGAAAATCTCGTGGCCGTTGGAGACCGCGTCGAGAAGGGCCAGGTGATTGCCCTGATGGGCTCGACGGGTCGCGCGACGGGGCCAAACCTCCACTTTGAAGTCCTGCGCGACGGCAAAGTGGTCAATCCGCTTAGCTATGTAGAGGATAACGGCTGATTCCAGGCCTTTAGCCCCGATCCGAATCACCATGGGCGCGTTTGAAATGCCCTGATTCGTCCCCAACTTACTGCCTTACTGCCGGCGAACCGGCCCTCATATGTTTTATAATGCCCGTTTTTTCAAGGCGGTCCCTGAGGGCCGCCTTTGTGCGCAGGGCAAGCGCGCAGCTGAGAGGATCCATGGTGCAAAAATTTCTTGCCAGCATTTTTGGCAGCCGTAACCAGAGGCTGCTGCGCAAGTACGCAAAGCAGGTCGCACGCGCAAACGATATCGAAGATTCCCTGAAGGGACTCAGCGACGACGAGATGCGCGCAAGAACCGAGACGTTGCGGAAAAGGTTCGCGGATGGTGAAAGCCTGGACGATTTGCTGCCGGACGCCTTTGCGGCGGTGCGCGAGGCGTCGGTTCGTACGCTCGGAATGCGTCACTTTGACGTACAGCTCGTCGGCGGCATCGCCCTGCACCAGGGCAAGATTGCTGAAATGCGCACCGGCGAAGGCAAGACCCTGGTTGCGACACTGGCGGCCTATCTCAATGCGCTGTCCGGTGGGAGTGTGCATATTGTCACGGTTAACGACTACCTGGCGCAGCGCGACGCCGACTGGATGGGGCCGATCTATCGTTTTCTCGGTATGACGGTAGGCGTGATCAAAGCGGGTCTCGAGCCCGCGGAAAAGCGAGCAGCTTATGCGTCGGATATCGTGTATGGCACCAACAACGAGTTTGGTTTTGATTACCTGCGCGACAATCTGGCGTTCCGCGCAGACGACAAGGCACAGCGGGAACTGTCCTTCGCGATTATCGATGAAGTCGACTCTATTCTGATCGACGAGGCCCGCACACCGCTGATCATCTCCGGGCCTTCGGAAGACAGCACAGAGCTGTACGAGAAGATGAATGCCATCACTCCGCAGCTGCGCGCCGACAAGTTTCCGGGCGCTCCGCGAAACGAAGACATTGAGGCGGACAAAGTCGAGCTGCGCGATGAAAAAGCATCAAGCGGGGAGGTAATGGCGATCGGCGCGGCACGCGCGCGGGCGGCCGATCTCGATAAAGACCTGGTGCTGACAGGCGAAGAGGGCGAGGCGCCGGTTGCACGTCTGGTCGAGCCCGCAGACTTCACTGCTGACGAAAAATCCAAGCAGGTGCATCTTTCCGAGGAAGGCCAGGAAAGGGTAGAGAAGATACTCAAAGAGACCGGACTCATTGGCCATGATGACACGCTCTATGATGCTGCCAATATAAGTCTCATGCATCACCTCAACGCCGCCCTGCGTGCCCAGGTGCTGTACAAGCGCGACGTGGAATACATAGTCAAGGACGGCGAAGTTGTAATCGTGGATGAGTTTACCGGGCGAACGATGCCGGGCCGGCGCTGGTCGGACGGCTTGCACCAGGCGGTAGAGGCGAAAGAGGGTGTGGCGGTGCGCAGCGAGAATCAGACGCTCGCGTCGATCACGTTCCAGAACTACTTCCGCATGTACGAGAAGCTCTCTGGTATGACCGGTACCGCCGATACGGAAGCCTACGAGTTTCAGACGATTTACGGCCTTGAGGTCGTGGTGATCCCGACGCACAGGCCCATGGTTCGCGACGACCGCGCTGACCTCGTTCACCTGACCGCCGAGGACAAGTACAAGAACATCATTGATGACATAAAAGACTGCGTCACGCGCGGCCAGCCGGTGCTCGTGGGCACAACTTCCATCGAGACTTCCGAACTGCTGTCCGGTGTCCTCAAGAAGCGCAACATCTCGCACGAGGTTCTGAACGCGAAGCAGCACGAGCGAGAGGCGGAAATTGTGGCCCAGGCCGGGCGGCCAGGGCGGGTCACTATAGCGACCAACATGGCGGGCCGTGGTACCGACATTGTGCTAGGTGGCAGTCTCGATGCCGAGCTTGCAAAAGTCGCTGACGATGACGAAGCGAAGCGTCAGACCATACGCAGCGAGTGGGAAGCGCGCCACGCAGAAGTGCTAGCCGCGGGCGGGCTGCATATCATCGGTACGGAGCGGCATGAGTCCAGGCGCATCGATAACCAGCTGCGCGGGCGCTCCGGCCGGCAGGGTGATCCCGGGTCGAGCCGTTTCTATCTGTCCATGGAAGACTCGCTGATGCGGATATTTGGCGACCCGGAGCGTTCCAAGGCGCTGCTTGCCCGGGTGGGCATGAAGTCCGGCGAAGCCATAGAAAGTAATCTGCTCAGCAGGCAGATAGAGCGCGCGCAGCGCAAAGTCGAGGCGCATAACTTCGATATGCGCAAGAATCTGCTCGAATACGACGATGTGGCCAACGATCAGCGCAAGGTCGTATACCTGAAACGCAATCAGTTAATGACGGAAGATGACGTCTCCGAATGGGTTGAAGAAGACCGTGCAGAGACGGCTGACGCGTTGATCGATGAATACATTCCTCGAGGAAGCGTCGAAGAACTCTGGGATGTCGCCGGGCTCAGCCAGGCACTGGAAAGAGAGTTTGGTCTCGAGGCGGATATTCAGGCGTGGCTCGATGCCGACGATTCGCTGCACGAGGAATCACTCCGCAGCAGGATTCAGGCGCTGCTTCAAAAAGCCTACCAGGACAAAGTCGAAATGATCGGCGCGCCGACCATGCGTCATTTCGAGAAAGCAGTCATGCTGCAGCAGCTGGACATGCACTGGAAAGAGCATCTCGCCGCCATGGACTATCTGAGGCAGGGGATAAATCTTCGCAGCTACGCTCAGAAAAATCCCAAGCAGGAGTACAAGCGCGAGGCCTTCGAAATGTTTGTTGCCATGCTCGATCGTGCGCGACACGACACGATCAGCATTCTTTCGAAAGTGCAGATTCGCAGCGAAGAGGATGTCGAGGCCGTCGAGAAGCAGCGCCGCTCGGCTCGTCCGGGCGAGGCCAGACATGCGGCGGCTCCGAGTATGACGGCCTCAGCGCCGGCGCCTCGGCAGGCGACTGAACAGGCTCAGCCGTTTGTGCGCACTGAGCGCAAGATTGGCAGGAACGAACCGTGTCCGTGCGGATCGGGCAAAAAATTCAAGCAGTGCCACGGTCGGCTTAAATAAGGGCCGGCAGGGCACAGGCGCTGCGGCCGGCCGCCCAACTGACTTCAGTCGTCTCGTTCAGCAACCCCGTCCCCGTCTTCGTCGCTGCCGGGAATTCTGTGAGTTTCAGTTAGCCAGCCCCCGAGGTCTATGAGCTTGCAGCGTTCGGAGCAGAAGGGCCGCTCCGGAAACCGGTCATCCCAGGAGACGGTCTTGCCGCAGCGCGGACACTGACTTGTCGGTGGCTTTTTGGCCATTAACAGCAGGCGAGATAAAAGCCGATATCATCGCTCACCTGGGCGGGCCGCGAGCCGATATTCTGCCAGTCCAGGAATCGGATTGTGAAGCGATGCTGGCTCCCGCTGATTTCCGGAAAGCAGTCGCCGCCGGGCAGCATAGTCACCCGGATCAGTTGGCATGACACGCCTTTCTCCAGCGATTTCTGAAACATTCCGCCGACGGCCTTTTCCTGCGTCGGTTGGGCGCTTTCGCGCGTCAGCCACAACAGTTCGCGAATAGCGCTGTTAAGTGGTTCGAGAGAAGACAGCCAGTTCTTAAAGTCCTTCATGCGAGCGTCGTGCGAGCGATTCAGCCAGAAGTTGTAGTCTGGCAAATCAAATTCACAGGTTCCGCCTGGAATGCCGCTTCGGTGTTTAACGGCATTCAGAAACTCGTTGTCTTTGAGTTCCTGGGCAAGCTGACCCCCTGCGGCGCCCAGCGACTGCCGCAAACTGGCGATGGTTTCAAGTAACGCGTTCAGCCGCCCTGTATCGACATCTTGCCGGAACTGGTATTGGCCCAGCACGGTGGCGTGCTTTTCGAGCTCTTTCAGGACGTCACTTCGAATGTCACCGCGTGAGATGATTGCCAGGATATCCAGCAGGTTCGAAATGGCGGCGCGGCTGCTCCACACGGAGTCCCTCGCGGCATGATAGCCGGCTTGCTCAAAAAGGAATTCCAGTCGCAGAAAGGTCCGCACCCGCTCATGCAGCGGATGCTCATAGATCACTAGCCGCTCGGAATCGCTGGCATTTGGCATCGCATGGTTCAGGTCGGCCATCGGCGTATTGTCCATGAGGCCGGGTGCCACGGCAAACGCTATTAGCTGCCAATAGCCCTGTCGCGGGGCCCCGGGCTTCGTTTTAACAACTTTTTGCGCTTTGGCGCTGCGGACGGGGATCCCTGGTCTGCCCTGGGTCGGGCAGGCGACAGGCTGGCATTATGGTTCAGGCCGCCAGCTGACGGTAGAAGCTGTCGAGCGTCGCGACCATGCGATCTGTTTCTTCGGGGCTGCCGTTGTTGTCGATGATGTCGTCGGCAAGCGCAATGCGCTCTTCGCGCGTTGCCTGCGCGGCCACCATGCTTCGCGCCAGGGCCAGGTCGATGCCATCCCGGCCGATGAGACGTTCGATCTGGGTATCAACTGTGCAGTCCACAACCAGAACGCGGCCGACCATGTCAGCAGCGCCCACTTCCACGAGCAGCGGTATCACCATGATCAGGTAGGGACCTTCCGCCGACTCGGCAGCGGCATTCAACTCTTTGAGAATTGCCGGATGAAGAATTGCTTCGAGCCTGCGCCTGCAAGACTCCGAATCAAAGACGAGGCGTCGCAAACGCGAGCGATTGAGTTCACCGTTTGGATCAAATATCTCGCTGCCGAATTCTTCCCGGATGCTGGCAAGCAACGGCGCACCGGGCGCGAGAAGGGCATGGGAAATCTCGTCAGCGTCGATGACCTGGATCCCGAGGCGCGCAAATGAATCTGCGACCAGGGACTTGCCACTTGCGATACCACCGGTAAGCCCGACGCGCAGCGGACCAGGGTGCTTCATCGCTTTTTTATTCATGGCGTGTTTTAAAGGCTGACAAGCTCTGAATAGAAACGCATCAGTTCATCGCCCCACATCAGGGCTACCCACCCTGCTGCGGCCAGATACGGGCCGTAAGCGATGGGAACTTCGCGGCCGTGCCGTTTGAATACCATGAGCCCGATTCCGACGGCGGCGCCAACCACTGCTGACAGCATTATGATCAGGGGCAGGAGTTTCCAGCCCAGCCACGCACCCAGCGCTGCAAGTAACTTAAAGTCTCCGAAGCCCATGCCCTCTTTGCCCGTTACAAGCTTGAAGAGTTCGTAGACACCTCTGAGCAGCGCGTATCCCGCGATCGCTCCTATGATGCTGTCCCGGGGGCTTATAAACAGGACACTTGCGGTCACGCTGTCGTGGAAAAGGCTCAGGCCGAGTCCCAGCCACAGCAAGGGCAGGGTAATGCTGTCAGGCAGCAGCTGATGATCAAAATCGATCATGGTCAACGCTATCAGGCTCCAGCTCAGCAGCATCGCAACTGCGGCTTCGACACCAAAGCCAAAGCGCCAGGCAATCGCGGCGCTGGCGAGGCCGGTGATCAGTTCAATTGCCGGGTAACGAGGGCTGATGGTCGTGCGACATTGTGCGCAGCGGCCGCGCAGGAAGAGGTAGCTTAAAAGCGGCACATTTTCCCAGGACCTGATTGCGTGTCCGCAGGACGGGCAGGCAGAGCGAGGAAAAACAAGATTAAAGGGACTTTGATCGGTGGCGTCGGCCAGTGCGCCAAACAGCCGGTCGTATTCCGGCTTATCGATCCCCGGCGCGGGCTCCTGGTTGCTGAGATAGGTGATGCAGTCGGCACGCCAGGCCCGCTGCATCATCACTGGCAGGCGATAGATAACCACGTTGAGAAAACTGCCGATGAGCAGACCGAAAATGAGCGCAACGCTCACGAAAACGCCGGGCGAGGATTGCAGGAGTTCGATCACGGCATCTGCCAGATTAGCGAGGCTTGCAGCGCCGTCGCCGCGCGCAACGCCGGGCGGGTGGCCTAAACCACCGCACCCATCTTGAATATCGGCAGGTACATAGCGACCACAAGGCCGCCAACCAGCACGCCCAATATGGCCATGATGAGCGGCTCGAGCAGGCTGCTCATGCTGTCAACGGCCGCATCAACCTCGTCTTCGTAGAAGTCTGCGACCTTCGCCGACATCTGGTCGAGTGCGCCGGACTCCTCGCCGATGGCGATCATCTGCACCACCATGTTCGGAAACATATCGGAGTCCTCCATGGCGCGTGCGAGGCGCTGACCAGTGGATACTTCATCCCTGATGGTAAGTACGGCCTGCTCGTAAACGATATTTCCCGTTGCACCAGCGACGGACTGCAGCGCTTCCACAAGCGGCACGCCGGCGCTGAACATGGTTGAGAGCGTCCGTGCAAAGCGAGCGATCGCTGCCTTGTTAAGGATGGCCCCGATTATCGGCATCTTGAGCATCATCTTGTCGAGAAGATGACGCATGGCGCGAGATCTCTTCTTTACGTAAATAAACGCGGCTACCGCGCTGCCAATCATAATGGCGAGCAGCCAGCCTTTGGCCTGTACGAAATTCGACAAATCGATGACCATGCGCGTGAAAGCCGGCAGGTCGGCGCCAAAGCCCTGGAAAAGGTTTTCGAACTCGGGGATAACGAAAATCAGCAGGATTGCCGTAACGATAACCGCTACGATCAGAACCGACGCCGGGTAAAACAGCGCTTTCTTGATTTTCTTCTTGATAGCTTCGGTCTTTTCCTTATAGGTGGCGATCTTGTCGAGCAAGGTCTCCAGCGCGCCGGCCTGTTCGCCGGCTGTAACGAGATTGACGAACAGGTCGTCGAAATACAGCGGATGTTTTGCCAGTGCGTCGGCCAGCGCAGTACCACCCTCTACGTCTGTCTTAATAGCCAGAATGAGGTTTTGCATGGCTGGATTTTCGTGGCCAGCGCCCATGATTTCGAATGACTGAACGAGGGGTACGCCGGCAGCCATCATGGTCGCCATCATGCGGCTGAATACGGCGATATCGATAGCCGTTATCTTGCCGCGAGCGGCAAAAAGCTGAAGCTGTTTGTTGATGCGTACGGGCACAACGCCCTGGCGCCTGAGTTCGGCTCGCACGGCGGCCTCATTCGGCGCGGTCACTTTACCGCTGACTTTCTTGCCGCGCTTGTCGGTGCCCTTATAGGTAAAGAGCGCGGGTTTCGCTGTCGCTTGAGCCATGATTAATGCCTGTCCCTTTCCGTATGGTTTTACTCAATAGTGACGCGGTTGATTTCTTCGAGGCTGGTCACACCGTTCCTGACTTTCTCGAGGCCGGCGCGACGCAGGTCCCAGATGCCCTGCTTTTCCGCCTCGTCCGCAATCTGCATTGCGTTGCCACCTTCCATGATGACACGTCCCATTTCTTCCGTAACCGGCATTACCTGGTAGATGCCGACGCGCCCTTTGTAGCCGTTGGTGCACTGTTTGCATCCGACGGGACCAAAGATCTGCAGTCCTTCGTCCACCATTTCCTTTGAGAAGCCCTCGGTAAGCAGGACCTCGTTCGGCAGTTCCTTCTCTTCTTTGCAGTTGTTGCAGAGTTTGCGTGCAAGACGCTGGGCGATGATCAGGCTTATCGAGGTGGCAATGGCATATGGCTTAACGCCCATGTCGACCATACGTGTAAGGGTCTTAGGTGCGTCATTGGTGTGCAGCGTAGACAGAACAAGGTGACCCGTCTGCGCAGCCTTGATTGCGATTTCCGCCGTTTCAAGGTCGCGAATCTCACCTACCATGATGATGTCGGGATCCTGGCGCAAAAACGCCTTCAATGCCGATGCAAAAGTCAGGCCCACCCTCGGGTTAACATTGACCTGGTTGACGCCCACGAGATTAATTTCCGAGGGGTCCTCTGCTGTAGAGATGTTCCGGTCCGCCGTATTGAGGATGTTGAGACCGGTGTACAGCGATACAGTTTTACCGCTACCCGTAGGCCCCGTGACCAAAATCATGCCGTAGGGTTTTGCCAGGAACTCCTCGTAGATTTCGCGCTGAAAGTCCTCATAGCCGAGGGACTCAATGCCCATTTGCGCACTGCTCGGATCGAGAATACGCAGAACGATTTTTTCACCGAAAAGCGTCGGGCAGGTATTCACTCGAAAATCGATCGCGCGGTTTTTCGAAAGCCGCATCTTGATGCGACCGTCCTGGGGTACGCGGCGTTCGGCGATATCCATCCGCGACATGACCTTGAGTCTTGCCGCCAGCTTGCCGGCGAGGGTAACGGGCGGCTGGGCGACTTCGTGCAGCACGCCGTCCTGGCGTACGCGAATTCGATAGATTTTTTCGTAGGGTTCGAAGTGGATATCCGAGGCGCCGCCGTTAATAGCATCAAGCATGATCTTGTTGACGAACCTGACTACCGGCGCGTCGTCAACGTCATCGCGGGTCATCTCGTCGTTGACGCCCTCATCGCCGCCCGTAATTTCGAGATTTTCGAGGTCGA
The DNA here is from genome assembly GCA_013003115.1 of Gammaproteobacteria bacterium. Lineage (GTDB taxonomy): Bacteria > Pseudomonadota > Gammaproteobacteria > Steroidobacterales > JABDLF01 > JABDLF01. Next base: position 109,077 of record JABDLF010000002.1, on the reverse strand, counting down.
AGTCATCGTCGAAATTAGTCATCGAAGTATCGAGCTGTTCAACGGCCGCCTTGACCGATTCCTCCAGCTTGTCTTCCTCAACAACGATAGCCTCAACGCTGAAGCCTGTCTGGAACTTGATTTCGTCAAGCGCCTGCAGATCGGTGGGATCGGAAACCGCGACGAAAAGCTTCTTGCCGCGCTTGACCAGCGGCAGGACCCGGTGTTTGTTCAGCAGGTCTTCGCTGACGAGTTTCACCACGTCCATGTCCAGCTCGAAAGCGGCAATGTCGAGCAGCGGCGTGCCAAATTCATGTGACGCAGCGATGGCAATATCGCGTGCGGCTGCGAGATTGTTGTTGATAAGGTGCTTAACGAAGGCTGTCTTGCTCTTTTTCGCGGCATCCTGCGCGTCGTAGACCACCGCCTCGTCGATGATGCCGTCGTGCACCAGCCGCCGGGGTAAACCGCTTAAAGCGTAGCTTGTGCCTGTCACTGCCATGATCTCATATACTCCGTGCGTCTCTGAGCAAATTCTATCGCAAAATCAGTTTCCTGCGGCAACAATCTCATAATTCTTTACAGCACCATCCAGGTGTCAGGGCCGGCAAGCCGGCGGACGATATTTCGCCGGCAGAGAGCCGCCGGTGCAGCTCCACAGGACCCCGGAATCTTTCAGGATGCCCTCGTACTCAATTGTTCCTTCGCCGTCCGTTGGTCCAAGTCCACCCAGGTTATAGACAAAAACCACCCTCAAAGGGTCTGCCGCCGCCCTGACTTTCGTTTCGCCGTCCAGGTACTGGCTGCGATCGCTGGTCAGATTGAGCCCCATACCCTCCGGGTTGACCACGAGATCGCCTTGTTCGACAAAATACTCCATCACTCGCTGTCTGTCCGAAGAAGCAAACGTCAGCACTTCTGAGACCTTTGATCGCGTCATGTAGTTGCGATACGACGGTATAGCTATAGCCGCCAATATGCCGGCGATTGCAACCACTATGACCAGCTCCAGAAGCGTAAAGCCGCTTTGTCCTTTCCTGAATTCCTGTCTTTTTTCCTTTGTCTTGTGAGTTCCTTCTTGCAGACTGCGCCGGGTTGTCACGGTCTGCAGGCAGGCGGTCTGTAGCGGTTCGGCAGCGTGCCTCCGGTGCAATCCCAGTTCATCGCGGCGCCGGCATCCGCCGTGCCTTTCCAGACAAGCGTCCCGGGAACCGATGAACCGCCAAGGTTACCGACGGGGTAGATGATGGAAAAACTATTTGTGCTCGTGTCCACCGTCGCGGTTACGTTTCCGACCAGATACACACTGCGCGTTTCACTGGTCTCAATGCCGAGGCTGGCCAGGTCGCTCGGCAGCGTCGAAGTTTCTGAAAAATAGGCGGCCGCCAGCGTGCGGTCGGTTTTAGAAAGCTGGATAACTTCTGAAAGCTTGGTTCGTGCCGTGTAGTCCTGATAAACGGGGATTGAAAGTGACACAAGCAGTCCAAGGATTGCGACTGCAATCATGAGCTCAATGAGAGTAAACCCTCTGCTGTTTTTCCTGAATCCATCCCTGCGCATAGCCGTCACCTCTCCCTGAATGCGAAATTGCATCCCAGACCCTGCCAATCTAAACATAATCTGGCCACCCGGGGCAGGAACGCAGTTCAAAGTTTTGAAGATATGCACCGTCCGTCAGCCCTGTCAGATCCCTGGCTAAGTCAAGGCTTGCAGTTCGATGGCACAAATTTGAGGGTTGCACCGGAGAAGGTCGTCGCGTCCGTGCCCGCAGTGGTGTGGCCCGTGGGAGCCGGCCGCTTGCCACATACCCACGCGATGTCACCGTTGTTGTTCACGGCCGGTCTGACAGACAACACCGACCCACTGATGGTCGCGTTGGCCTGGTTGCCATACTGGATATCGATAGAGCCGCTGTTGGCCACAACACTGGTGACGTATTTACCCGAGATAGTGCCGGCGCCCAGAGAATCGTTGTTAGTCGGCCATGTGCCGCGATCCTGGTAGAACTCTGAAGAGGCCGTCTTTATAGAAGAAGCGAGGGTAAGGCCTTCGGTCACCTGGCTGCGTATGGTGTAGTCCTGGTAGGCCTGAATGGATATGGTGGCGAGGATGCCGATGATCGCGACAACTATCATCAGCTCGATGAGAGTAAATCCGTTTCGAATCATAGATTTCGCGTCAATCATTGCAGCACCCGGTTCCTGCAGAACATGTTCGCGACCGCCACGCCCATCTTATCGTGTTTTACCGGTCATTTACCCGGCCTGGCGGAAGAATCGCCGGGCCAGATTCGAAAATTTATCAAAAAAAAGGCCCCTCGACGTGAGGGGCCCTTGATTACTTCAAGCTTGCCACTCTTGGCAACCGCTTGCCCAATCAGGGCTTGCAGTTAGATGGCAGGTACTTGAGCGTGCTACCCGTGAACGAGGTCACGTCGGTGCCCGCAACGGTGTGCCCGGCCGGTACGGCGCGCTTGCCGCAAACCCAGGCGATGTCACCGTTGTTGTTAGGCGCCGGACGAATCGACAGCTTCTGCGTCGAGATGTTCGAGTTAGCCTGTACGCCGTAAGTGACGTCGATCGAGCCATTCACCACCGATACGTCAGACACGTATTTACCCGTGATGGAGCCGACACCCAGAACAGTGTTGTTGGCCGGCCAGCTGCCGCGGTCCTGATAGAACTCGGAAGCAGACGTCTTGATCGAGGAGGCCAGGCTCATGCCTTCAGAGACCTGCGCACGAATCGTGAAGTCCTGGTAGGCCGGGATAGCAATCGCGGCCAGAATGCCGATAATCGCTACAACGATCATCAGTTCGATAAGGGTAAAACCCTGCTGTACTTTATTCATGGATGTCATCCTTTCAATTAATTGCGTTAGTCAGTTGTGTAGCGAAAAAACTCGCTGACGACCCTTACAATGCAAAGGCCGTGCCAAAACTGCATATAAGTCTTTAACTAATTGAAAAAAATAGAGTTATTGTTGCGACCCTGCCGACCTGTTTTACATAGTATCGGCTTGAGTTCGAGGGCCGGCGTCAGGTCGCGGCAGAATGTGACGCAAATTGTCAGGCTTTGGCCTCGCCGAATTATTCGATGCCAAGTTTCTTGATGCGATAGCGCAGGGCGCGGAAACTGATCCCCAGAATTTTGGCCGCCTTGGTCTTGTTATATCTGGCCTCTTCCAGTGCTTTAACGATGGCATCTCGCTGCACGTCATTGAGCTGCCCTATCAGGGTCGTGTCGCTGAAATCTCTATCGCCACCTGGTTCACCTGTACCTCCGCCTTCGATCTGCGACGCGGCTGTCCGCGCGTCCCCGCGAAGCTGAACATCATCGATGTTCACTTTGCCGTCCTCGCTCAGCGTCAGGGCCCGTTCAAGAATATTCTCGAGTTCGCGGACGTTGCCGGGGAACGAGTATTTTCGCAGGGCGCTCAGCGCCGCGTCGCTCAGGGTCGGCTGATCAATGCCCATTTCTGCGCCCAGCCTTGCCAGGAAATGATTGGCCAGCACATCAATATCCTCGCCGCGATTGCGCAGGGCGGGCACGCTCATCTCGATAACGTTGATGCGGTAAAACAGGTCTTCCCGGAAATGTCCTTTTTGCACCTGGTCCGCCAGATTGCGGTGCGTGGCGCTCAGCAGCCGGACGTCTACCGGCTGCTCGATGGTCTCGCCCACCGGTCTCACGGCTTTTTCCTGAATCACTCGCAGCAGCTTGACCTGCATATGCAGCGGGAGATCGGCGACTTCATCGAGAAACAGGGTGCCACCTTCGGCGGCCACGAACAGGCCGTTCTTGTCCGCCACCGCGCCGGTAAAGCTGCCCTTCTTGTGTCCGAAGAACTCGCTTTCCATCAGTTCTCCGGGGATTGCGCCGCAGTTGACCGGCACGAATGGCTTGTTGGCCCGAGGGCCCGATTCATGAATCAGGCGTGCGACCAGCTCTTTCCCGGTGCCGGATTCGCCGCTGATGTGCACAGGCGCCTGGCTGCGCGCGACCTTTGCCACCATTTCCCGGACGGCGGCGATCGCGGGGGAGTTGCCGAGCAGCTGCTTGTCGCCGAAGGTTCCCTGCTTGTTTATCTGCAGGGACGTCTGCACCAGCTTGCGCAGGGCTGGCACGTTGACGGGCTTGGAGACGAAATCAAAGGCGCCCAGCTTCAGCGCCTGGACTGCTGATTCCACGTTGCCGTGCGCGGTAATGACCGCAACGGGAACATCCGGAGTGTGCGTCTGCATCCACTCGACAAGCTCAAGGCCGTTGCCGTCGGGAAGACGCATGTCTGTGAGGCAGATATCGTAATTTTGCTTGCCGAGCAGCTTCTGGGCGCCGGCAAGATCCCCGGCCGTTGCGGTGTCTATGTCCATGGCTTGCAGAGTGAGTGACAAAAGCTCACAGATGTCGGGCTCATCATCGATGATCAGTGCATGCGGTTTTTTGCTCATTTGTTCAGGCCACCCAGCGCAGAGGATCGGCAAAGATTATACGAAAGATGCTGCCACCGCCTTCATTCTCCTGATAAATGAGCGTAGCCCGGTTGCACTCGCAAAGCTCCCGGGCAATAAACAGGCCAAGACCGGTACCTTCTTTGGCACCCGCAAAAAAGGGCTCGAAGATTCTGTCACGATGCGCCTGGTTGATACCCGGCCCGCGGTCTGCCACCTCCAGGTAAGGGCGCCCGGTGCTGGCGATCCGGCCGACGTGCAGAGCCATGGAAACGCCGTCTCCGACGCGGCCGTATTTGTACGCGTTTTCGCAAAGGTTCCACAGCACCTGGTGCAGGTGGCTCGGATCCATTCTGACCTCGAGATCAGGATCTTCATTGGTGATGCTTATTGTCTCGGGCGGCAGCTGCAGGGTGCGCGCGAATTCGTCGCAAAACCCATTGAGCCAGTCTGCGATCCTGAGCCGCTGCGGTCTTGTGGTGTCTCGACGCGACAGCTGCAGTACGTTTTCTATGATCTCGTTTACGCGCCTGGAGTGATTGCCGATGATCTCTGTAAGCCGCTGTTCGGCGACGCCAAGCTTGTCGGACTCGGCCAGCAGCTGGCCCGCGTGAGAAATGGCGCCCACGGGATTGCGGATCTCGTGCGCGATGCTGGCACTCAGGCGTCCCAGCGAGGCAAGCTTCGACTGCTGGACGCGCTCGGCAAGCAGGCTGGAGTCTTCGAGAAAAACAAGGCTCGGCGGTGTTTCTTCGGCACCGCCCAGCGCCGCGAAATGAGGAATGATGACGCTGGACCTGTCCGAAGAGAGAAATGAGGGCTGTTCCCTGGCCTGATTAGGGGTCTCCAGCCATTTCTTCCAGATGTCGTGGAGTTCAGGCGAGACTTCCGCCAGCGGCCGGCCGGCCGCGCTGCCCATAGTGCCGAGGAAACTGGCCGCAGATTCGTTCATCAAGCGAATACGCCCGGTTTCATCGACCACGACAATGCTTTCGCGCAGGTGCTGGACGATATAGGCGTTCAGCTGAGACAGGTTGGCGATATCTACACCGCGGCGCTGGGCAAGCGCCTCACTCTCACGCATGCGCGTGCCGAGCCAGTTTCCCGCGACAGCGAATACGAACAACACGGCGCCCAGCAGGCCGGCTGCGCCAAAATCTGCGACGTCGGCACCGGCGATCAGGCGCGTAATGAACTCACCGACCAAAATGGTCATTGATGCGATCGCGGCGGCGAGCAGCGCTACGCGGCGATTCAGTGAAACGGCCGCCGCACCGATGGGAATAAACAGCAGACTCCCCAGGCCGCTGCTGGCGCCGCCGCTCGCGATGATCAGGATGGCAACCGCGAGAACGTCCACGAGGAGCTGGGAATAAAGGTGCAGAGGCGTGACTCGCTTGGTCCAGGTGCCGCTGACGATGGCGAGAATAGCAAAGGACAGGTAAGCAAAAGTCGTCCAGCCGAAGAGCGCAGGCTCGTACGATCCGACGACACGGGGATCCGTTATGATTAAGAACAGGCTCAGCAGCACCGCCGCAACCATGATGCGGAAGCCACCAAGCAGGCGCAGCATGCGGCTGTCGGTGGTGTTGGGGTCGCCGGCCAACCCGGGATCGAGGCGGAGTTCGGGATCGCTGATAGCGGCCTGAACGTCGTTCATGCAGTGAATCCGTTGCCGAGAAACCTCTCTATTCTACGGGTTTGCGGCTGACGCGGGAAATCGATGAGTTGCGGAGTCGGCCGCTTTTGCGTATCCCGTTGGTTTGCTCCAAAATACGCGATCCCGAAACCAATCACACAAGCAATCGGGCCCACAAGCATGAATCTGCACGAATACCAGTCGAAGAAACTGTTCGCTGACTATGCCATTCCCATTCCAAAAGGCATTGTTGCTCACTCACCGGCGGAGGCTGCCAGAGCTGCCAAGGAGCTGGGCGGGGACCTTTGGGTTGTCAAGGCTCAGGTACATGCCGGCGGTCGCGGCAAGGCGGGCGGCGTCAAGCTCGTGCGCAGCGTCGAAGAAGCCGAGCAGGCAACCAAAGCGATGCTGGGATCCCAGATCGTGACGCACCAGACCACTGCAGACGGGCTGCCGGTGAACCTCGTTCTGATTGAGCGTGGCACAAAGATTGAGCGCGAGCTGTATCTCAGCCTGCTGGTTGATCGTGGCCGCGAGCGCGTGATGTTCATGGCGTCTGCCGCGGGCGGCATGGACATCGAGACCGTTGCGGCGGAAACGCCCGAGAAAATTCTGAAGGTCGCCGTTAACCCGGCTGCCGGCCTGATGGGCTACCAGGCGCGGCGTCTCGGATTCGGCCTTGGCCTCGACAAGCGCCAAACCGGCCAGTTCGCGCGCATTGCGAATGCGCTTTATCGGCTTTTCACCGAGCTTGATGCCAGTTTGCTTGAAGTCAACCCGCTGATTGTCACCGGCGAGGGCGACATCATGGCGCTGGATGCCAAGATAAACCTGGAAGACAACGCACTGTTTCGTCACAAGGAGCTGGCTGAGCTTCGTGATCCCAGTCAGGAAGACGAAATGGAAAACGAGGCGAGTGCCCATGACCTCAACTATGTCTCCCTTGAAGGCAACATCGCCTGCATGGTGAACGGGGCCGGCCTGGCAATGGCAACCATGGACCTTATCAAGCTGCACGGTGGCGACCCCGCGAATTTTCTGGACGTGGGCGGTGGCGCGACAAAGGAGCGGGTCACTGAGGCGTTCAAGCTGGTTCTTTCCAATCGGAACGTCGAGGCCATTCTCGTGAATATTTTTGGTGGCATAGTGCGCTGTGACCTGATTGCCGAGGGCATCATCGCGGCGGTCAAGGAAGTTGGCGTATCAGTGCCGGTGGTCGTGCGCCTCGAAGGCACGAATGTCGAGAAGGGCCGGAAACTGCTGGCCGAGAGTGGCCTGGCCATCACGCCAGCCGATGACCTCACCGATGCCGCGCTTAAAGCCGTCAAAGCCGCCGCCTGAGAAGCAGGGAAAACAGCAAAATGAGCATCCTCGTCAATAAGAATTCACGCATCGTGTGCCAGGGCTTCACCGGCCGGCAGGGCACATTTCACTCGGAGCAGTGCATCGAGTACGGAAGCAAGCTGGTTGGTGGTGTTACGCCCGGCCGCGGCGGCGAATCGCACCTCGATCTGCCGGTCTTCAACACCGTGCACGATGCGGTGGCGGAAACCGGGGCCGACGTCAGCATGATTTATGTGCCCGCCGCTTTTGCGGCGGACGCCATTCTTGAGGCGGCGGACGCAGGAATAAAGCTGGTGGTTTGCATTACGGAAGGCATTCCCGTGCAGGATATGGTGCGCGTCAAAGCGGCGATGAAAGACTACGACTGCCGCCTGGTTGGCCCGAACTGTCCGGGCGTCATCACACCCGGGGAATGCAAGATAGGCATCATGCCGGGACGCATCCACAAGCCCGGCCGCATTGGCGTCGTTTCACGCTCCGGTACCCTGACATACGAAGCGGTCTTTCAGACCACCAATAACGACCTGGGCCAGAGCACCTGCGTGGGCATTGGTGGTGACCCGGTCAGGGGCATGGACTTCATTGATTGCCTGCAGATGTTCGAAGACGATGACAAGACAGACGGCGTCATCATGGTTGGTGAGATCGGCGGCAGCGATGAAGAGGCCGCGGCGGATTACATAAAAGACCACGTGTCGAAACCCGTAGTCGCTTACATCGCCGGTGTTACGGCGCCTCCGGGCAAGCGCATGGGGCACGCGGGCGCTATCATCTCCGGCGGCAAGGGCACCGCAGAAGAAAAATTCAAGGCGCTGGAAAGCGCAGGCGTGACGACGGTGCGCTCGCCCGCGGAACTGGGTAGCGCCATGCACAAGGTCCTCGAAGGCTAAGTCGGCCGGGGCTGCCGTGGCGCAGCTTGCCAAATCCGAAATAACTCATGTCGGCAAAGATAAAAGTCGCCCTTGCGCAGCTGAATTTTACTGTCGGGGACGTCGTCGGTAACACCTCGAAGGTTATCGCCGAGGCACTGCGCGCGCGCGACGAATTCGGTGCCGATTTTGTGTTGTTTCCCGAGCTTACTCTTACCGGTTATCCGCCCGAAGATCTGCTGTTTCATGCGGGTTTGAAGCGCAAGGTCGCTGATAGCGTGCGGCGCGTCGTCGATGAAACGACGGGGATCGCCGTAATGTTTGGTTATCCCGAATACAGCAACGGCGACATTTATAACGCGGCGGCGCTGGTAAAGGATGGCAAATTCCTGGCGCGCTACAGAAAGCGTCTCCTGCCTAACTACTCCGTTTTCGACGAGAAGCGCTACTTCAAACCAGGCGACGGCCCGGTGATCGCCAAGGTCGGCGGCGTCAAGGTGGGCCTTGCCATATGCGAAGACATTTGGGAGCCCGGTCCCGTGGAGAGCACGGTAGCAGCCGGCGCGCAGCTGATATTCAACATCAACGCGTCGCCTTACAGCATTGGTGTGCAAAAGCGTCGCGAGAAGGTGTTGCGTGCCCGCGTTGCCGCAACCGGCATTCCAATCGCCCACGTAAACTACTGCTGCGGCCAGGACGAGCTGGTGTTCGACGGGCGCTCCCTCGTGATGGATGCGGGGGGCGGCATCAAGCTGCTTGCGCCGGTTTTCGAGGAGGGCATTTTTGTAGCGGAGTTTGAGGTTTCCGGGGGTAAGGTGCAGGCGCTCAAGTCCTCTCATATGAGCGCGTCCGAGAATATTGAAGAGGTCGTCTACAAAGCCCTGGTGACCGGCACGAGAGACTACGTGGAAAAACACGGCTTCCCTGGCGTGGTGCTTGGTTTATCAGGAGGCATAGATTCGGCGCTGACTATGGCCATCGCAGTCGACGCCCTGGGCGCCGACCGTGTTCGCGCCGTGATGATGCCATCGCGCTACACCTCGCAGGCAAGCAGGGATGATGCGCGTGAGCAGGCGGAACTATTGGGCGTCAAACACGATGTGATTGATATCGAGCCCATGTTCAAATCGACTCTGCAGGTACTTGCTCCCGTCTTCGAAGGACTGGCCGAGGATGCCACGGAGGAAAATATCCAGTCGCGTTGCCGCGGCATGATCCTGATGGCGATATCCAACAAGACAGGCAGCATGGTCCTGACCACCGGCAACAAGAGCGAGATGGCTGTTGGCTACGCGACCCTTTACGGGGATATGGCGGGCGGCTTTGCACCGATCAAGGACTGCAGCAAGTCGCTTGTTTTCAGGCTCGCCCGCTATCGCAACCAAATCGCGCAGGCGATCCCCGAGAACGTGATCGTGAAGCCACCTTCCGCAGAGCTGCGTCCCGATCAGCTGGACTCCGACTCGCTGCCGCCCTACGAAATTCTCGACCCCATCCTCGAGGCGTTTATCGAGGACGACCTGTCGGTTGATGAGATCGTTGCCAGGGGTTTTGAGCGGGAAACCGTGGGCCGGGTGCTCGCCCTTGTGCGTATTGCGGAGTACAAGCGTCGCCAGGCACCCCCCGGTATTCGCGTCAGCAGACGAGCATTTGGCCGCGATTGGCGCTATCCCATTACCTCAGGTTACCGCGCCTGAGCTTCACACGGCTTGCGGCCGGGACACGTGCGGGAAAACTAGCTGCTTGAGTGGTCGGGGTAGCTGGCGCGCAGAACGGCTTCGGTCTGGTTGGCAGATTCTTCCATGCCCAGTTCGCGGTAGGCAGACACCATCAGCTTGAGCGCGGCGGGGGTGAATGTGGACTGCTGGTAGTTCTCAAGGATATACCGGGCCCGGCCAATGGCTGCGACGTATGCCCGTCGTTCCAGGTAGTACTCCGCCACGCGAAACTCGTACTCAGCGAGGCGATTGCGAATGCGCAGCATGCGCTGATGCGCGTCAGCCGCATATTCGCTGTCAGGGAATCGCAGCAGGAACTGTGAAAAAGACGCAAAAGCCCGCTCCATACCGGACGGCGGGCGACCCCCCGTTTCGATGCGCAACGTCCTGGTCAGGATGTTTTCGGTTTCGCGGTATTCGATGACGCCTTTCATGTAGTAGGCGTAGTCCACGTTGGGATGCCGGGGGCTTTCCCGAATGAATTTCTCGGCGGCGTCGAGAGCAGAATCCCGGTCACCCGCCTTGTGATACGCATGAATCAGGTCAAGGCGCGCCTGTTGAGCGAATTCACCAAACGGATAGCGCGTTTCCAGCCGCTCCAGCTTTTGGATGGCACCGCGATAATTGCCGTTGTCGAGACTGCGCTTCGCATCCGCGTACATTACCTGCGGCTGCTGGGCAATTGCCTCTTCTTCCGGGCTTGATGCGCATGCGACAAGGCCGAGCAGGGTGATGGCAAGAAGCGCGGTCAGCGCGCGCGCCCTCAGCGGTTTGTCAGGCACGGGGCCAACAGGTTTGTAATAATGCATTGGAATAAATCGAAGGTAACCGAAAGTGCCATTTCTGGGGAGCCGCGAAGTATACCGCAATGGCTCCATGACGGAACCAAGGCAGGGCGATGAAGATCAGGCGAGAAATTGACATTCCGGCAGAAAAAGCGGGCCGGCGCCTCGATCAGGCCCTGGCCGGGCTGCTGCCGGATTTTTCAAGGAGTCGCCTGAAAGGCTGGATCGAATCCGGCTGTGTAAGCGTGGACGGCACCAGCCGCCCTCCAAAATACCGGCTGGTTGGCGGCGAGCGCATTGTCATCGAAGCTGAGTTGGCCGTTGACGAGCACGTGACGGCGCAGAATTTGCCGCTCGATATTGTCTACGAAGACGACAGCATCATTGTCGTCAACAAACCGGCTGGCCTGGTGGTTCACCCGGGTGCGGGCAATCCGGATCGCACGCTGCAAAATGCGCTGCTGCATCACCGCCCTTCACTGGAAGCGTTGCCGCGCGCCGGCATCGTACATCGACTGGACAAAGAGACCTCCGGGCTGCTGGTAGTCGCTGCAACCCCATTGGCTCATCGCACGCTCGTGAGCGCCATCGAGGCACGCGAGATAGGCCGGAAGTACATCGCGCTCGTGCGCGGTGAGGTAACGTCTGGAGGAAGCGTGGATAAACCGATTGGCAGGCACGCAACGCAGAGAACAAAGATGAGCGTGCGCAGCGGCGGCCGGGAGGCGCTGACCCATTTCCGGGTTCGCGAGCGTTTCCGTCACTTCACTCTGCTCGATGTACAGCTCGAAACGGGCAGAACCCACCAGATCCGGGTGCACATGGCTTATATCAGGCATCCACTGGTTGGCGACCAGGTGTATGGCGGACGGCTGGCGCTGCCACCGGCGTGTGGCGAGGCGCTTGCCGCGGCCTTGCGCGGTTTTCGCCGCCAGGCACTGCATGCCTCGAAGCTGACACTGCTTCACCCGTCCGACGGCAACGAGGTGGAGTGGTCAGCGCCCCTGCCCGGGGATTTCGAGGCCCTGCTGGAAGTTCTGCGCAGAGCCGGGCAGGAAGAAGCCGTATGAACAACCTGGTTTTTGTGCCGGCATCGTTTCCGGCCAGCCTCGGCGTTCAAGGAATGACAACGACCCGCGCAGACGGGGTCAGCGAGGGCAGGTATGCAGGGCTCAACCTCGCAACGCACGTCGGGGACCGGCCGGAGAGCGTGATCGAAAATCGTCACAGGCTCGCTGCAGTTTCAGGACTAAAAACACAACCGCTGTGGCTGGAACAGCATCACGGTAGCAACGTGTTCGAACTAGAGCCCGGCGTCGCCAAATCGACGCCGCGGGCGGATGCCGCGGTATGCCGGGTTCCCGGCCGCGCGCTTGCCGTGTTGACCGCTGACTGCCTGCCCGTGCTTTTTGCAAGCACCGAGGAGCCGGTTATCGGCGTCGCCCACGCCGGCTGGCGCGGACTCGCGGGCGGGGTGCTGGAAAACACGGTAACAGCGATGAAAACAAATGCCGCCCGCATTCATGCCTGGCTCGGGCCGGCCATCGGCCCGCGGCATTTCGAAGTGGGCAGCGAGGTGCGCGAGGTTTTTGTTGCCGGGGACAGGGGCGCAGATACGTGCTTCAGATCGCTCGGCGGTGGCAAGTGGCTCGCCGACCTGGCCGGGCTGGCCCATCGCCGTCTTCAGGCGGCCGGCATCGAGGCCATAGAGCATTCGGGTCTGTGTACATTTAGCGACCCGCGCCGGTTTTATTCGTATCGCCGCGACGGCGAGTGCGGGCGTATGGCATCTCTTTTGTGGATGGGGCCGGCCTGACTGCGCAGCGCTTACTGCTTTCGGGCCGGGGCGATAGGGGCTAGGATGTTCACCCTCTTCGCGACGGAAGCCCGATGAACGTCCTTTCATACATCCTGCTTTTTACCTTGCTGGGAGGCGCGCTGAGCGCGCTGGCAGCGTCCTTGTTCCTGCTGGTCCCGGAGCGCGGTCGCGAAGTATTGCTTCCCCACCTCATCAGCTTTGCCACCGGCGCGCTGTTGGGCGCCGCTTTGCTGGCCCTGCTGCCCCATGCCGTAGGCGAAATCGGCGTTGACCAGGTACACAAAATCGGTTTGGCGGTTCTCGCCGGCATCCTGGTATTTTTCCTGCTCGAGAAGATGGTGCTTTGGCGCCACTGCCACGCGGATGACTGCGTGACCCACGGGCCCGAGCAGCATCATCGTGACAAGTCTGCGGCCAGCATGATTCTCGTAGGTGATGGTATTCACAACCTGCTGGACGGCATTCTCATTGCCGGCGCATTTCTCACCGATATTCATCTTGGCGTCGTGACGGCCGTGGCAGTTATCGCGCACGAAATACCACAGGAGGTGGGCGATCTCGCTGTATTGCTCAAAAGCGGCATGAGCCGCGCCCGCGCCCTGTGGCTCAATCTCCTCGCAAGCATCACCTCGGTGGCCGGGGGCGTGCTGGCGTATTTCTGGCTTGTGGCATCGGAGGATTTGCTGCCGTACGTGCTGGCGGTCGCGGCGTCGAGCTTCCTCTACGTTGCTGTAGCGGACCTCATCCCGGGGCTGCACCGGCGAGTCGACGCCCGTACCAGTGTTCAGCAGGTCCTGCTGATCATTGCGGGGGTGCTGGTCATTTACTATAGCCACGCGACCTTGCACTGACGAATCGCGGGCTTACAGCGCTTGAATCGGCGCCGCGCGCCCCCATCTTTGCGGGAACGAATAGAAAATCGGGTGGCAACTCATGCGAATGGACAAATTCACCAGCAAGTTTCAGCTTGCGCTCTCGGACGCGCAGTCACTGGCGTTGGGCCGCGATCATGCTTATGTGGAACCCGCGCACCTCATGGTCGCAATGCTCGACCAGCAGGGAGGCGCGGTGCGCCATTTGCTCTCCCGGGCCGGTGCCAACGTGAATGTCCTGCGCTCCCAGCTGGGTGAGGCAATCGATCGGCTTCCGACGGTTGAGGGCACTGCCGGTGAAATCCACCTTTCCAATGACCTCGGCAAGCTGCTGAATCTGACGGACAAGCTCGCGCAAAAACGCAACGACAGCTTTATCTCCAGTGAATTATTTGTGCTTGCCGCCATGGACGACAAGGGCGCGGCGGGCGCCGCCCTGCGTGAGGCCGGGGCGGTGAAGGGCGCGCTGGAGCGAGCCATCGATGATGTGCGCGGCGGTGAGGAAGTCACTGACGCCAACGCCGAAGACACGCGCCAGGCACTGGAGCGATTCACCGTGGACCTCACAGAGCGCGCCGAGCAGGGCAAGCTCGATCCGGTTATCGGCAGAGACGACGAGATCCGGCGCACTATCCAGGTGTTGCAGCGACGCACCAAGAACAACCCCGTGTTAATCGGTGAGCCCGGCGTTGGCAAGACCGCCATCGTCGAGGGGCTGGCTCAGCGCATCATTAATGGCGAGGTTCCCGAAGGCCTGCGCAACAAGCGCATCCTTGCGCTGGACATGGGTACACTCATCGCCGGGGCCAAGTTCCGTGGCGAGTTCGAGGAACGACTCAAGGCGGTGCTCAGCGACCTGTCAAAGCAGGAAGGCCAGATCATTCTTTTTGTGGATGAACTTCACACGATGGTGGGGGCGGGCAAGGCCGAGGGTGCGATGGACGCCGGCAACATGCTGAAGCCCGCTCTGGCGCGCGGTGAGCTGCACTGCGTTGGCGCCACCACTCTGGATGAGTATCGTAAATACGTTGAGAAAGATGCTGCGCTGGAGAGGCGTTTTCAGAAAGTGCAGGTTGACGAGCCATCTGTCGAGGACACGGTGGCGATCTTGCGTGGCCTGAAAGAACGTTACGAAGTGCACCACGGCGTCGAGATTACCGATCCTGCCATCATCGCTGCAGCGACGCTTTCGCATCGTTACATCAGCGATCGCCAGCTGCCCGACAAGGCCATCGATTTGATTGACGAGGCTGCGTCCCGCATCCGTATGGAAATTGATTCCATGCCAGAGCCGATGGACAAGCTCCAGAGACGCCTTGTTCAGCTGAAAATCGAACGCGAAGCGCTGAAGAAAGAAAAGGACGAGGCTTCGGCGAAGCGGCGGGAATCCCTGGACACCGAAATTTCCACGCTGGAAAAAGAGTTCGCGGACTTCGAAGAAGTTTACAAGGCTGAGAAGGCCGCCATGCAGGGCGCCACGCAAATCAAGGAAGATCTGGAGCGGGCGCGCCTCGAGCTGGAAACGGCGCGCCGGGCGAATGATCTGACGCGAATGTCGGAGCTGCAGTACGGGCGGATTCCCGAGCTTGAAAAGCAGCTTACCGAAGCCAGGGCCGTCGAAGCCAAAAAACCCACGTTGCTGCGCAACAGTGTCAGCGATGAGGAAGTGGCCGAGGTGGTTTCGAAATGGACCGGTATTCCGGTGTCGCGCATGCTCGAAGGAGAACGCGACAAGCTGCTGCGCATGGAAGACGCGCTGCAAAAACGAGTTGTCGGGCAGCAGGAGGCCGTTATCGCGGTGTCCAACGCTATACGTCGCTCGCGCGCCGGACTGTCAGACCCGAATCGCCCCAACGGTTCCTTCCTGTTTCTGGGCCCTACCGGCGTAGGCAAGACGGAGCTGACCAAGGCGCTCGCAGCATTCCTTTTCGATACGGAAGACGCCATGGTTCGTATCGACATGTCGGAATTCATGGAAAAGCACTCCGTGGCGAGGCTCATCGGCGCGCCGCCCGGATATGTTGGCTATGAAGAGGGCGGCTATCTTACGGAGGCGGTCCGGCGCAAGCCTTACTCGGTGATCCTGCTCGACGAGATCGAGAAGGCCCATCCCGATGTTTTTAATATCCTGCTGCAGGTGCTTGATGACGGCAGACTTACGGACGGTCATGGGCGCACGGTTGATTTTCGCAATACCGTAATAGTCATGACCTCCAACCTCGGTTCAGAGCGCATCCAGGCGCTTTCCGGCGACGAGGACTATGCGCGCATGAAAGATGCTGTCATGGAAGTCGTCAGTCAGCATTTCCGCCCCGAGTTCATCAATCGCGTCGACGACATGGTCGTCTTTCACGCGCTCAGCAAGGAGCAGATACGGCAGATTGTCGAAATCCAGCTTGGGTACCTGCGTGCCCGCCTGGCCGAGCGCGATATGCACATCGCGCTGACAGACCGTGCGCTCGATAAGCTCACCGAGGCAGGATACGATCCTGTGTACGGCGCAAGGCCGCTCAAGCGCGCCATCCAGCAGCAGGTGGAGAATCCGCTGGCGCAGGAGATACTCGCCGGTCGCTTCGGGCCCGGTGACAGCATCAGCGTGGATGGCAGGGATATCGGTCTGGCTTTTGAGAAGGCTGCCTGATCCTGCCGTCTCAGCCGTCACTCAGTGGAACCGGGCTCGCTGTTCTGCAACGAGGCGTGGACCACTTTTAGTTGGCCGTCTTGCTCCACGACGCGATAAAAGCGCTCGCCGAGTTCCCCGCCAACCAGATTACGAAGCGCTTCGTCGACCTTTTCGTCCTGGTACGCAACCCAAACGAAGTCGTGCCTGGCCCATTCCGATAGCAGCGCTTGTCGGGGCGTGTCAAAAAACGAAAAATCACGATTGATCGTAGTTGGTGTGGGAGACAGTTCGTAGAGCATCACGCGCGACATGAAATTGTGCTGATCTTCGTCCGGAAGGTAGAGCCATAATCGCTGTTCGCCCACCCTGTGTCTTAACGTAGTAGCCGTTTCCTTTATGTAGGCCCGAAAGCGTGTGAGATTTTCACCGGGGTTGGGTAGCAGCGTCTGATAGTAAGGTTGTTCGATGACCAGCAGCGCGATCAGTGCCGCCGCGAAAATGACGGGCCGGCGCGACGCAAGCACCGGTTTGCGCAATACGGTCGATGACTCTGACGTCCCGGTGAAGGCCGGTAGCAAGGGTGCGAAGGCCACCAGCAACAAGGGTAAAAGCACCGTGTGCACGTAGCGCACATATGAGACCAGATTGGCGCGGTAAAAAAGATAGGTGAGATACAGAATTCCTATGTATACCAGCGCGATCCCAAGCATGCCGGAAAGCCCGATCGCCCACTCCATGCGCAGGCGGGCAGGTAGCAGAAACCAGGCAAGCAATACTGACCAGGCCGCAAAGAAAACCAGGAACCAGAAAGTGGTCAATTTGAAGCGGTCGTCGTAGCGAGGCATCAGCTGGTAATTAAACTCGTTAAACTCGCCCGACACCTCGTTCTTGCTAATCTGCAGATTAAAAAACACGTCGCGAAACATGTCTTTTGCCAACTCGGCTCGTTGCGGATCTTCAAGCTTTGCTTTGCCGCTCAGGATTGCAAAAATCCCTACTGGATTGACGCGGCTCTCGACAGCGCCCAAAGCTTGCCGATTGGCTGACCAGGTGGCACTGACCAGGAGCGGTCCCGCGAGCCACGAAGACAACAACAGCAATCCCATCACTATGACGCGCTTGTCTTTAAGTACACGCTGATGATTACGAACAAGGTGCAGGGCAAAAAACAGGAATGGCAGCGCCAATGCCATTAACAGCCCTGCATTCTTTGTCAGTGCCAGCGCTGAAAGTGGCAGCAGATAGAGCAATAACTTCGAGTTGCCGCTGTCTCGTGGTTGTGCCATGAAATTGAGGAAGGTGCCGGCCAGAAACACCGAGACAATATGGTCGTTGTACAGGCTTGCGATGCCCAGACCGTAGTTTCCGAGAGAGAAAAAAATGAGCACAACGACGCCGACAATCCAGCCGGCGTGCTTCCAGCTCATGGACTGGAAAAGCACCAACACAGGCGCGAGCAGCAAGGTGAATTGCGCGAAATAGGCAGCGCTTTCTTTAGGCGGCCAGCTAAACGCAAAAAAGTACTGCCAAAGCGTGATGCCCGGAGGATAGGTGGGGTGCATGCTGTTGGTGTCCGCGCCCCAGAATCCACCCAGGGCCACCATGTCCCTGAGGTTAATTCCCCAGTGTGAGAATTCATCGTAGTAGCGAAACTCGGAACCACCGTGAATGAGCGGATAGATCACGCACAACACGAGGAAAACAACCATGGGCACCGATGAGAGTGAGGCGAGAAACTGGTTTCGGTGCCGTGCCAGCTCGTGGATCAGCGCGACTGTTCCGGCCAAAAGCAACACAAGCCGCATGGCCGGCAGCTGGCCTGCCAGGCCGCCAAGGAAAAGCACCAGGATGATTGCGCTGACAACATGCAGTGCGGCCGAGGACAGCGACAGGCCCAAGATTCGTTTCCACAATGTGATCCAGCCAATGAGGGGCAGGAGTACCAGTAATTCCATGTCTGCTCGTTCGCTTGAATGACCGGGTGCGGGCGGGTTTGCAGGCAAGACTACTTGAATCCGACGGCAACGGCACCATACTGTCGGGCATAACTCCCGAGGGATAGCGCCTAAATGCCAATTTATGAATACGAATGCCAGGAATGTGGCCACCAGATGGATGCGCTGCAAAAGATCAGCGAGCCGGTGCTGGTCAAGTGTCCCGCGTGCAGCAAAGACGAGTTGAAAAAGCTTGTGTCGGCGCCGCAGTTTCGATTGAAGGGCGGCGGCTGGTACGAGACCGACTTCAAGAAAGACAAGCGTCGCAACATCGCGGGCGACGGCGACAAGTCCGCTAGCTCTGAGAAAACCGCTGACGGTGGCAAGAAGACCAAAGAGGACAGCGGCTCCGGCAACCCGGTGTCCGGCAAATCAGACTCATCGGCTGGTGCTGCCACAGAAAAGAAACCTGCCGCGAAGAAAAGCGATACGTAGCCTGGCCGGATCTGCACTCCCGGCCTGCGGTCAGGCGTGCACAGCGGAGCGGCCGGCGCTCCGCTTTATTTGTTAAGCTCTGGCAATGAAGACCCTGCGCAAATACCTGGTTGCGGGCCTGCTCATCTGGGTGCCGCTTGGCATTACATTCCTGATTCTGAAAATCCTGATCGGGTTTATGGATCGCAGTCTCCTGCTGCTGCCCGAGGCTTATCGCCCGGAGAACATGCTGGGCATCCATATTCCCGGACTCGGCCTCATACTCACCCTGACTCTGCTGGTCGTGACCGGGCTGCTGGTCACAAACCTGCTGGGACGCAAGATCCTCGGTGGCTGGGAGTCATTGCTTGCGCGCATACCGCTGATCCGCAGCGTGTATTCGGGCGCCAAGCAGGTCGCAGAGACGATGTTTTCTGAGGGTGGTCAGTCCTTCAAGAAAGTGCTGCTAATCCCTTATCCGCGCGAGGGCGTCTGGTCACTGGCGTTTCAGACCGCGACCGAAGTGGGCGAAGTGCAGGTAAAAACAAGCAGGGAAGTGCTGTGCGTGTTTGTGCCAACCACGCCGAATCCCACCTCGGGCTTCATCGTCATGGTTCCCCGTGCGGATGTGATTGAGCTGGACATGACCGTTGATGCGGCCCTCAGAATGATTATTTCTCTCGGCGTTGTTGTGCCCGAGTGGCGAGACCCGGCGCAGGACAGCAAGCTTGCGCCGCCACCGCCCAGGGCTTAACATTTCCGGCCTTTTCACACCCCCCGGGGTCGCCGAAACGCGCCCCGATCTATCCCCGGATTAAACAATGCGCAGCCATTATTGCGGCCAGGTCAATGAAACCCTGACGGATTCCGAAGTCGAGGTCTGTGGCTGGGTGCACCGGCGCCGTGACCACGGTGGCGTGATTTTCATTGATCTGCGCGACCGCGAGGGTCTGCTGCAGATCGTCTTTGACCCTGATGCCGAAGAGATTTTTGCCACCGCCGAGAGGGTGCGCAGCGAATATGTTTTGCGGGTCAGGGGCAAGGTCAGGCCCCGCCCGGACGGCACGGTCAATGAGAGTCTCGCCAGCGGCAAGGTTGAAGTGCTGGCCAGCGAACTGGAAGTGCTCAATGCGTCGGAGACGCCGCCGTTTCATCACGACGAGCATGCCGGCGAAGACCTGCGCCTGAAGTATCGCTACCTGGACTTGCGACGTGAAGAAATGCAGCAACGTCTGTTGCTGAGACACCGTGTGACCCACGTGCTGCGTGAGTTCATGGATAAACACGGTTTCGTTGACGTGGAAACGCCAATGCTCACGCGCGCAACGCCGGAGGGTGCGCGCGACTACCTGGTGCCAAGCCGCACGCACCAGGGCAAGTTCTTTGCTTTGCCACAGTCGCCGCAGCTGTTCAAGCAGCTGCTGATGATGTCGGGTCTCGATCGCTACTACCAGATCGTGCGCTGTTTCCGCGACGAAGACCTGCGAGCGGATCGCCAGCCCGAATTTACGCAGCTCGATGTCGAAACCTCCTTCATGGACGAGGCACAGATTACCGGGCTGATGGAAGAGCTGATTCGCGAGTTGTTCAAGACGGTGATGGACGTAAATCTGCCCGATCCGTTTCCGCGTATGAGCTACGCCGAGGCCATGCGTCGCTTCGGCAGCGACAAGCCGGACCTGCGTATCGATCTGGAGCTCGTCGAAGTTGCGGATTTGATGCAGGACGTCGAGTTCAAGGTATTCGCCGGCCCCGCGAAGGATCCCGAGGGCAGGGTGGCGGCACTGCGTTTGCCTGGCGGCGCGAGCCTCAGCCGCAAGGACATCGATGTTTACACGGAGTTCGTAGGCCGCTACGGCGCGCGCGGGCTGGCCTACATTAAGGTGAACGACATCGATGCGGGACGTGACGGCCTGCAGTCGCCGATTCTCAAGTTTCTCCCCGATGCCGCGGTCAGTGAAATATTGAAGCGCACCAATGCCGCAAGCAATGATCTCGTGTTCTTTGGTGCGGACAAGGCAAACATCGTCAATGACGCCCTCGGTGCTCTCAGGGTCAGGATCGGTCACGACTGCAAGCTGGTAAGAGATGGCTGGGCGCCGCTGTGGGTCGTTGATTTTCCGATGTTCGAATATGATGCCAAAGAGAAGCGCTGGTTCTCACTGCATCACCCTTTTACCGCGCCGGCTACGGACGATCCGGCGGCGCTGCACGGCAATCTCGCCGAAGTAACGTCACGAGCCTACGACATGGTTATGAACGGTACGGAGCTCGGCGGCGGCTCGGTTCGTATTCACAACCAGCTAATGCAAAAAACAGTTTTTGATCTGCTCGATATCGGTGAGGAAGAAGCGCGAGAGAAATTTGGATTTCTCCTGGACGCGCTTCAGTACGGGTGCCCGCCACATGGCGGCATTGCATTCGGACTTGATCGCCTGGTCATGCTCATGGCCGGCGCCGAGAGTATCAGGGATGTGATCGCGTTTCCCAAGACCCAGACAGCCGCCTGCCTGCTCACCAACGCGCCGGGTCGCGTTAGCGAACCGCAGCTGCGCGAGGTGGGCATTAAGCTACGCGCGCGGCCGGAGAACGGCTAGCGATTGGACGCCAGCGGGTGCCTTGGATTCATGCCAGAGAAAGCAACCGTAGTCATCGTTCACGGCCTGTGGATGACCGGCGTCGAGACCTTTCTGATCAAGCGTCATCTCAAGGCACAGACGGACTGGCCAACGGCCAGCTTCAACTACGCGTCTGTTCGTGATTCGCTGCCGGAAATTGTGGCGCAGCTCGCAGATTTCGTTGACAGACAGCCGGCCGGCGATGTGCATTTCGTCGGGCACAGCCTCGGCGGCGTGGTCATCCACGAGCTTGCGCATACCCTCGGCCTCCCGCGCCCCGGCCGCGCCGTTCTTCTTTGCTCACCCATTCAGGGATCGGCGGTGGCGGCCACCGTCGCGCGAGTGCCGCTGGCCAGGCGGGTGCTGGGTAAGGCCGTTTGTGAAACGCTGATAGCGCCCGCCAGAAGAACCTGGCAGGCAGACGCCGAAGCAGGCGTAATAGCCGGTATCCGCAGCGTCGGGCTCGGGCGCACAGTCGGGCACATTGATGTTCCCAACGACGGCACGGTGAGCCTTTGCGAAACCGAGTTGCCGGGAGCGACCGATGCCATTGCGTTGCCCGTGAGCCATACCAGCGCGCTATTCAGCGCACGCGTCGCTGCGCAGATCGCGTTTTTCTTATCTCATGGTCGCTTTCGACGCTAGTTTCGGCCGCGATCGACTTATTCTTTCAGCTCTTTCTGAAGGCGGTAAAGCAGAGCAAGCGCCTCGCGCGGGCTAAGGGCGTCGGGATCGGCAGCGGCGAGCGCCTCGAGAACCGGATGTTTCACGCCGCTCTCGGCAAAGGGCAGTTCTGCCTGGGCGCGCGCGGTGGCCGCCGCGCGCGATGTTGGTCCCGCATCGTCGCGGGCAGGCGAGGGCTCTTCAAGTTTCGCGAGGTATGCGCTGGCCTTGTTCACGACGTCGCGCGGCACACCTGCGAGCGCCGCGACCTGCAGCCCGTAGCTGCGGTCGGCGGGTCCATCCTTGACGGCATGCATGAAGACCAGCGTGCCGTCGTGCTCGCTCGCATCCAGATGCACGTTTGCGCAGCGCGGCAGTTCTTCAGAGAGCCCGGTCAGCTCAAAGTAATGGGTTGCAAACAACGTCAACGCGCCAATTTTCTCACCAATGTAATGGGCGGCCGCCCAGGCGAGTGACAGGCCGTCAAAAGTGCTGGTGCCGCGACCAACCTCGTCCATGAGAACAAGGCTCGAGCGGGTGGCGTGGTTCAAGATATTGGCAGTCTCGCTCATTTCGACCATGAAGGTGGAGCGCCCGCCGGCGAGATCGTCCTGCGCGCCGATGCGCGAGAAGATGCGGTCGATGGCGCCAATGGTTGCACGCCCGGCAGGGACGAAGCTTCCGATGCGCGCCAGTACGACGATGAGCGCTGCCTGGCGCATAAACGTGGACTTGCCACCCATGTTTGGCCCCGTAATGATGAGCATCCGGCGCTGGTCACTCATGAGCAGGTCGTTGGCCACGAACGGATAGTCCAGCACCTGCTCGACTACGAGGTGCCGACCTGCCTCAATCTCGATGCTTGCGCTGTCGGTGAGTGCTGGCCTTACAAGGGATAGCTTCATAGCCCGCGCCGCGAGATTGAGAAGTACGTCGGCCTCGGCCAGCGCCGCGCTGGTATTTTGCAACTCTGTCAGGTTGTCGGCGAGGCGGTCGATAAGCGTCTCGTAAATATGTTTTTCGCGTGCCAGCGCCCGTTCTTTCGCGCTCAGCACCTTGTCCTCAAATTCCTTGAGCTCCGGCGTAATGTAGCGCTCAGCGTTTTTCAGCGTCTGGCGTCGCTGGTATTCGGGTGGCACGTCAAGGTCGCGGCTGCGGCCGATTTCGATGTAATAGCCATGAACGCGGTTGTAACCCACCTTGAGCGTGGCGACGCCTGTGCGCTCGCGCTCTCGTTGTTCGAGGTCGGCAAGATACTCGCTGGCGTTTGTCTGCAGCCCACGGTATTCATCGAGTTCGGTATCAAACCCGTCCGCGATGACGCCGCCTTCACGCAGCACGAGCGCCGGCGTTTCTACCAGGGCATCGTTCAACATGGTTGCTATCTCGGCGTGCTCACCTGCGGCATGGGCGAGTTCGGTGAGCCGACCGCTACCCATGTCGCCGAGAACTGACTTGATGGCGGGAGTCTCGGCAAGGGCATCCCGCAGGTTCGCGAGGTCTCGCGGACGCGCAGAGCGCAGGGCAACGCGGGCCAGTATGCGCTCCGTGTCTCCGACGTTGCGCAGGCGCGCGGCGATTTCGTCACTCGCGTTGCTGCTGTTATTGCAAAAGGCTTCAACGGCATCGAGGCGTTCATTCAATACCTGCTGGTCACGCAGCGGTCGCTGCAGCCACCTTCTCAGGCAGCGGCTACCCATGGGCGTCGCGCAGCGATCCATAACGCCAGCGAGGGTGAGGCTGTCGTCACCGGCAAGGCTCTTTTCGATTTCGAGGTTGCGCCGCGTCGTGGCGTCGAGAATAACGCTGTCTGCGCGGCGCTCGGTCACCAACGCGTGTACGTGTGGCATCGCACTTAGCTGCGTATCTTTTGCGTACTGCAAAAGACTCGCGGCGGCCGCGATCAGCAGTGGCTGATCGTCGCAGCCGAAGGCTTTGAGATCCCGGGTTCCAAGTTGGGCGCACAGCTGCCGATAGCCTTCCTCGGCCTCAAAGTGCCAGGGCGGGCGCCTGCGCACGCCCTTGCGTTGCTCGATTGCCGCTGGCAGCGGCATGTCTTCATTGACCAGCAGTTCGGCCGGATCGAGGCGTTCGAGCTCCGCCATCAGCGCGTCAATGTCATCCAGCGCGACGACGTGAAATCGACCGCTCGCAAGGTCCAGCCACGCCATGCCCATACTGCCATCGGCATTCGCGGCGATGGCAGCGAGAAAGTTATCCTGGCGTTCATCGAGGAGGGCATTGTCGGTGACTGTGCCGGGCGTGATGATACGCGTTACCGCCCGGTCGACAGGACCGCGACTGGTGGCGGGGTCGCCAACCTGTTCGCAGATCGCGATGGATTCGCCCAGGCGTACAAGACGGGCGAGATAGCCATCGGCGCTATGGTAGGGGACGCCGGCCATCGGGATTGGTTCGCCCCCGGATTTGCCGCGCGCGGTCAGGGCGATGTCCAGCAGCCGGGCCGCCTTGCGCGCATCGTCATAAAATAACTCGTAGAAATCGCCCATTCGATAGAACAGCAGCTGATCGGGATGCGCTGCCTTGATTTTCAGGTACTGACGCATCATAGGCGTGTGCCGGGATGCGGATTCTGTCGATGCCATGACGGGGCCGGTAGATTCTGCGTGAACGGGCGATGCTAGTCGCCGCCTGACGGGCCTGCAAGGCGGGCCGGTTTTCGGCATGCCGCAGCGCGGTGCTAGCATCGGGGTATGAGCCAGCAGAGGAAAATTCGCGCGATGACCGAGGCGGTGGCAGAAAAGCTGCTTGCCGGGCACCGAACCCTGGCGACGGCCGAGTCTTGCACGGGCGGCTGGATCGCGAAAACCCTCACTGATCTGCCCGGCAGCTCCGCCTGGTTCGCCGGCGGCATGGTCAGCTACAGCAACGAGGCCAAAATGACGCTGCTCGGCGTCAGGGCTGACACCCTTGAGAAGGAGGGTGCCGTGAGCGAGGCGACGGTCAGGGAAATGGCCGAGGGCGCGCGGAGCAAATTAGGCGTTGATGTGAGCGTTGCGGTGAGCGGCATAGCGGGCCCGGACGGCGGCACGGCCAGCAAGCCCGTCGGGACGGTCTGGATTGCCTGGGCCACCGATCATGGCACCGTCGCACAACGATTCGTATTCGACGGCAGCCGCAAGGACGTACGAAGGCAGACCGTTTTGACGGCCCTTGCCGGTATCGTCGATTCGTGAAGCGGCTGCGGCTGTTCTTCGCCCTCTGGCCTTCAGAATCGGAGGCGAACGAAGCCGCTGCTGCCGCGATTACCTGGCTTGGGGCCGGCACCTGTCGCCTGGTTCCGCCGCAGCGGCTGCACGCGACCTTGCTGTTTCTCGGGGGCGTGGAGGTCGGCCTGATCGACGCGGTTGTCTCGTCGGCGCAGGGCATTTCGGAGTCGGGCTTTGACCTTGTGCTTGACGAAGCTGCCTACTGGCGAAGGCCGCAGGTAGCCGTGTTGTCGCCGACAGAGCCGCCGCCCGCGCTGATGAGCCTCGCCGGGCAGCTGCGCGAGGCGATGCTAATGGCCGGGCTTAACCTTGAATCGCGGTCATTCAGGCCCCATGTCACGCTGGCGAGGAGGGTGCCGCGTGATCCCGGAGGGGCCTCGGGCCTGCCTTTGCGCTGGCAGATCAATGGCTTCGGACTTTATCAGTCGGTGACGCATCAAAGCGGGCCCGAGTACAGCCTGTTACAGCATTTTCCGCTTATCGAGCCTAAGTGATTCGCGCTGCTGTATGGCTGCGAGCGGATATGAAATAATGCGGAGATAAGAGGCCCGCCGGGCAAATTGGGGCGCCAGGGAAGGCGCATTAAAGCAAGCATGCACTACAGGTGAAATTAATGGATGACAACAGGAAAAAGGCGCTTTCTGCCGCGCTAAGCCAGATCGAAAAGCAATTCGGAAAGGGTTCCGTCATGCGCATGGGAGACGCCGGTGCGCTCCCGGATGTGGAAGTGGTATCCACGGGGTCGCTGGGGCTTGATATTGCACTCGGCGTGGGCGGGCTGCCGCGCGGCCGGGTGGTGGAAGTTTACGGGCCGGAATCGTCGGGCAAGACGACCTTGACGCTGCAGGCCGTCGCTGCTGCGCAAAAAGCGGGCGGCACCGCAGCGTTCGTCGATGCGGAGCACGCGCTGGATCCGATTTACGCCGAGAAGCTGGGCGTCAACGTCGATGAGCTGCTGGTCTCGCAGCCTGACACGGGTGAGCAGGCGCTGGAAATCACCGACATGCTGGTGCGCTCCGGTGCGATAGATATCGTCGTCATCGACTCGGTCGCCGCACTTACGCCCAAGGCCGAAATTGAAGGCGATATGGGCGACTCCCACGTGGGCCTGCAGGCGCGCCTGATGTCACAGGCGCTGCGCAAGCTGACGGCAAACATCAAACGCTCGAATACCCTGGTGGTGTTTATTAACCAGATTCGCATGAAGATCGGCGTGATGTTCGGCAGCCCTGAGACCACGACCGGTGGTAACGCGCTTAAGTTTTACTCTTCCGTGCGTCTCGACATTCGCCGCATCGGTGCTATCAAGCGCGGCGACGAGGTCATTGGCAATCAGACGCGAGTCAAGGTCGTCAAGAACAAGGTGGCGCCACCTTTCCGCAAGGCTGAGTTTGAAATTATTTACAACGAAGGCATCTCGCGTGAAGGCGAGCTCATCGATCTTGGCGTCGAGGCCGGCCTGGTTGATAAGGCAGGCTCCTGGTATAGCTATAAGAAAGACCGCATTGGACAGGGCAAAGATAATGCGCGAACTTTCTTAAAAGAAAACCCCGAGATCGCCGACGAAATAGACAAGTCACTACGTGACAAGCTGCTGCCCGGCAAACAGGCTGACGCTGAGGCAGAAGCGGAGCCGGTCACAGCGGAAGCCTGAGCGCGCGCCTCGTGGCTGCGGACGCGGACGAGCGCATTGCGGTGCGGCGTCTGGCCATGGATTTGTTGGCGAGGCGCGAGCATTCGAGGCAGGAGCTTGAACGCAAGCTGATCAGTCGCGAGTTTTCTCAAGGCACCGTCAGTCAGGTCCTGGACGCGCTGCGGGCAGAGGGCTTGCAGGACGACCAGCGGTTCGTTGAAGCCTTTGTCAGGAGCCGGGTGACGCGCGGCAAGGGACCCCTCAAGGTGATGGCCGAGCTCGGCGAGCGCGGTATCGATATGAACATGGCCGAGGATGCGCTGGCGGAATCAGGCGCCGACTGGGCATCCATTGCCGAAGCGGCTATTCAGAAGCGCTTTGGCGGTCAGCCGGCAATAGATTTCAAGGATCGCGCGCGTCGCCTTCGATTTCTGGCGCAGCGCGGCTTCACCCGGGAGCAGTCACAGGCGGCCGTGTCGTCAGCGCGCGATGCGAGGGCAGCGGTGACGGACGAGGAAACATGAAAAGCGCAGAGCTAAGGCAGGCATTCCTGGATTTTTTCCAGTCTCGTGGTCATGAAGTCGTGGCCAGCAGCCCGCTTGTGCCCGCCAATGACCCGACACTGCTGTTTACCAACGCGGGCATGGTGCAGTTCAAAGACGTATTCCTGGGGCGCGAGCAGCGCTCGTATCAACGCGCCGTAAGTTCGCAGCGCTGCGTGCGCGCCGGTGGCAAACACAATGACCTCGAAAACGTCGGATACACGGCGCGGCATCACACGTTCTTCGAGATGCTGGGCAATTTCAGCTTTGGCGACTACTTCAAAGACGAGGCCATTGGATATGCGTGGGAGTTCGTCACCGGCGTGCTTGGGCTGCCCGCGGAGAGACTGTGGGTAACCGTCTACGAAGAAGATGAAGAGGCCGCCGAGATATGGCTTAAGAAAATTGGTGTCGATCCGAAGCGCTTCTCGAGGCTGGGGGCCAAGGACAATTTCTGGGCCATGGGCGACACGGGGCCCTGCGGACCCTGCAGCGAAATTTTTTACGATCATGGCGACGGTATTCCCGGTGGGCCGCCCGGGTCGCCGGACGAAGACGGCGATCGTTATGTTGAGATATGGAACCTGGTTTTTATGCAGTTCGATCGCAGCGATAACGGGGTGCTCGCCCCCCTGCCGAAGCCTTCCGTAGATACCGGCATGGGCCTGGAGAGAACGGCCGCGGTTATGCAGGGCGTGCACAGCAACTACAGTATCGACCTGTTCAGGCACCTCATTGACGCCGTCATGTCCACCACCGGCTGTGCTGATCGGGAGAACAACTCGCTGAAGGTTATTGCCGACCATATCCGGGCCTGCGCGTTTCTGGTGGTGGATGGCGTGCTGCCGTCGAACGAGGGTCGCGGCTATGTGCTTCGGCGGATCATGCGTCGGGCCCTGCGCCATGGTTACATGCTTGGCGTGCAGGACGCATTCTTCTACAAGCTGGTAAAGCCCCTGCAAGAACAGATGGGTGATGCCTACCCGGAACTGGGCAAGCAGCGTGCGCATATTGAGAAAATCCTTCTGCAGGAAGAGCGGCGTTTTGCCGAGACACTTGGCCAGGGCATGAGCATTTTGGAAGACGCGGTTGGGTCCATGAAGGGCAAAGAGATACCCGGCGACGTCGTGTTCAAGCTTTATGACACCTACGGGTTTCCGGTGGACCTGACAGCGGACATCGCGCGCGAGCGCGGCCTTGCTATCGATGAGGCAGGCTTCGAAGTTCACATGAACCAGCAGCGCCGGCGCGCGCGTGCCGCCAGCCGCTTCGAGGCCGATGGTGCTGATCAGATCGAAGTTGATGCAAGCACGGACTTTCGTGGGTATGACGGCGTGCATGGTTCCGGCGAAATTGTGGAGCTGATTGTCGACGGCAAATTTGTCGACAGCATGGGAGCTGACGACGCCGGAATCGTGGTGCTCGATACCACCACGTTTTATGCCGAGGGCGGTGGGCAGGTGGGAGATGCCGGGGAGCTGCGCGTGGACGGCGCGGTATTCACGGTCGAAGACACGCGCAAGTTCAAAAATGCCTATGGACATATCGGCAAGCTGCAAAACGGCGTGCTGCAAAAGGGTCAGCGCGTGGAGACGCTGGTTGATGCGCCGAGGCGCGCGGCCACCGTGCTGAATCACTCAGCTACGCATCTTTTGCACGCCGCGCTGCGCAAGGTGCTGGGCACGCACGTGCAGCAAAAGGGTTCGCTGGTCGCACCGGATCGTTTGCGCTTCGATTTTTCTCACTACGAGCCGCTCACTGACAGTCAGCTGGACGACATCGAGCGCATGGTGAACGGGGAGATTCGCAGCAACGTGGCTGCCGAGATTCGCATGCTGCCCTATGACAAAGCTATCGAGTCGGGCGCGCTGGCGCTGTTCGGAGAAAAATACGGCGACGAAGTACGCGTGTTGTCCCTTGGTGATTTTTCGACGGAGCTTTGCGGCGGCACCCACGTGTCGCGCACCGGTGACATCGGGCTTTTTAAAATTATCGGCGAGACAGGGGTGGCCGCGGGCGTGCGCCGGATCGAGGCGCTCACCGGTGAGGGCGCGCTGGCCTGGGTAAAGGCTGGCGAGGCGTCGCTCAATTCGCTGGCCAGTCTTGTCAAAGGCGGGCGGGACGAACTGGCACCCAAAATCAAACAGCTGCTTGAGCGCAACCGCGAGCTCGAGAAGGACCTGGGCAAGGCGCAAGCCAGGCTTGCCGGGAATCGCGGAGACGAGCTGGCGGACAAGGCAGTAGACGTAGCAGGCATCAAAGTGCTCGCGGCCACGCTTGAGGGTGCTGACCCGAAAGTGCTCAGGGAAACCGTGGACAGGTTAAAGGCAAAGCTGGGCTCGTCTGTTGTGGTGCTGTCATCGATTGCCGACGGCAAGGTTCGTCTTGTCGCCGGCGTTTCGAAAGATAAAACCGGCCAGATCAAGGCGGGTGACATTATCGGGGAGGTGGCGGCGATGGTGGGTGGTCGTGGCGGCGGCCGTGCCGATATGGCGCAGGCGGGCGGCACCGACCCTGGCTCACTCCCGGCTGCACTTGCCGCCGTTGCGGGACTGGTGCGCGAACGCGTCAGCTAGACGGGTTCGATTCAATCATGGCCCTGGTGGTCAAAAAGTTCGGCGGCAGTTCATTAAGCTCAACGAAGCTGTTCGAGCGCGCGGCTGGTAAAGTCATTGACGCGCGTGACGCGGGCGAGGACGTTGTAGTCGTCCTGTCCGCTATGGGTGATGAAACCGACCGGCTGTTACTGCTCGCAAAAGCCATTACCGATAACCCCAGCCCGCGTGAAATGGACGTGCTGCTGACGGCCGGCGAACGGGTGTCCATGGCCCTTTTCAGCATATCGCTGGTGGAGCGCGGCTGCGCGGCACGCAGCTATACCGGCAGCCAGGTTCCGATTATTACCGACAGCAATCACAGGCGTGCGCGCATCGAAGAGATAGGTACGGAGCGACTGCTGGAAGACATATCCCAGGGCATTGTGCCGGTTGTGGCGGGCTTCCAGGGCGTGGATCGGCATCGCAATATCACGACGCTCGGACGGGGTGGTTCCGATACCACCGCGGTGGCGCTGGCCGTCGCCCTCAAGGCCGATGAGTGCCAGATATTTACTGACGTTGAGGGTGTCTACACGACTGATCCGCGAATTGTGCCGCAGGCGCGCAAGCTCGACCGGATTACCTTTGAAGAAATGCTGGAGCTTTCAAGCTCCGGTTCCAAGGTCGTGCAAATCAGGGCAGTAAAGTTCGCAGCGCGGCATAAATTGCCATTGCGGGTGCTGTCGAGTTTCGATGTGGGTGATGGCACCCTGATAACTGATGAGGAAACGCAAGTGGAAGCACCTGAAATATCGGGCATCGCATACAACAAGAACGAGGCAGAAATTGTCATTCTCGGACTAAAGGATCATCCGAGTGCTGCGGCACAGGTTTTTAAGCCGCTTTCGGACGCAGATATACAAATTGACATGATCGTGCAAAATCCGGCCTCTGACGGCGGCGTTGATCTCGGGTTTACAGTGGGCAGGGATGACTTTCATGCCGCGAGCGACATCGCAACAAAGGTAGTGGGCGAGGGCGCGACGGTGGTGGGAAACGAACGCGTCGCAAAAATCACGGTGGTCGGAATGGGAATCCGTTCCCACCCCGGAACCGCAAGTCTGGTATTCGAGGCTCTCGCAGGTGAAGGTATCAGCGTGAGAATGATCTCTACCTCCGAAATCAAAATCTCTGTTTTGGTTGATGAAAAGTACCTGGAGCTTGGCGTACGTACGCTTCACGAGGCATTTGGTCTGGATGTAAAAAAGGCGTAAAATAAGGGTCTCGTGAGTCGTTATAAATGTTATGTAAAAACTAGACTCGGTCTATTTCGTTTGCAGAGAATGTTGATAGCAAAGGGGGCGACAAAGCAAAGGACGCAGGTTTAGACAGGATCAGGGATACCCCGATACCAATTTATTTGATCAGCAGGCATGCTAATGCCGCGACTTCAAACATTCACCAAAAGAAATAGAAGAGACTTTGAAGGAGATGATCGAATGTTGATCCTCACCAGGCGTGTGGGCGAATCGGTGATGATAGGTGACGAAGTCACTATCACCGTGCTTGGCGTCAAAGGTAACCAGGTCCGAATCGGCGTAAATGCCCCCAAAGATGTGGCAGTGCACCGTGAGGAAATTTATGAGCGAATCCAAAAGGAACACGACGTTCCCGAGGAGATAAGCGAAGATAACGATTAATTTTTGCTAAGCACCGTCATGGTGCTGTGAAAAGGCCGCAAATCGGGGGGTTTGCGGCTTTTTTATTGCGCTGCGGCGGGCGGCTGTGGCAATCTTAGCGCCCCTCGCGCTTTGGCAATCTTGATGCAGGGCCCATATCCGGCCCGCATGCCTTGATGAACCGAGCGCTGGCGGTAATCGCGGGCCGAACGAAGTGATTCGTTGAAAATGCCGGCAAGAAGAGGTTAATCGGAGAGATGGCTGAGTGGCTGAAGGCGGCCCGCATGCCCTGATGAACAGGGCGCTGACGGTAATCGCGGGCCGAACGCAGTGTTTCGTTGAATAAGACGGCAAGAAATTGCCAAACGGAGAGATGGCTGAGTGGCTGAAGGCGCTCCCCTGCTAAGGGAGTAAGGGTTAATAGCCCTTCGAGGGTTCGAATCCCTCTCTCTCCGCCATATAATACCCGGCCCGAAAAGCCGGGCCCGAAGCACGAAGTGCTGAGGGGAGTACCTGAGCAGTGCGAAGCACTGCCGGTGTCGGCATTGATAACGATGTTTTAGCACGAAGTTTTACGCGCCCGTAGCTCAGCTGGATAGAGTACCTGGCTACGAACCAGGCGGTCGGGAGTTCGAATCTCTCCGGGCGCGCCATTTTTCAAGGGGTTACGAGAGTAGCCCCTTTTCTTTTGTCCCATAAAGTGCCAATTGTCCCATCAGCTACAGAGCATCGGCAGCGATTTGCTCGAGGTCGATTCGAACTCGGCCTAGAATGTTTGCTTGAGTAATTTTGAATTTCTCTGGATCCAGCGCTTCTGCTGACGTCTCGCCACTGTACTTCTCGAATGTTTTTCCTAGCGTCTTCTTCTTTTTCTTAACCTTACCCTCTGTGACCTTCCCCCCGAATCAGGACCAGGACTTCACTAGGAACTGACATCTTACGCCACCTTCCTGGCGAACACCGCCGGTGGCAGGTAATCGAGAGAGCTGTGGGGTCGTTCCTCGTTGTAGTGCGTCCGCCAAGCGTCGATGACGGAGCGTGCATGAGTCAGTGTCTTGAACCAGTGCTGGTTCAGACAGCCCTCTCGAAAGCGTCCGTTGAACGACTCCACGAACGCGTTCTGGGTCGGCTTGCCGGGCTGAATGAAGTGCAGCTTCACCGCGTTGTCCTGCGACCAGAAGAACATAGCCTTGCTGGTTAGTTCTGGCCCGTTATCCATGACGATCGTCCTTGGCAGCGGACGACCGAGCTCGCTGAGGAACCGCGCCAGTCGGGCTCCCGAGATCGACGTGTCGACGAGTTGGCCGACACACTCGCGTGTGAAGTCGTCCACGACGTTCAAGACACGGAAGCGGCGGCCACTGGCGAGCTGATCCGAGACGAAGTCCAGCGACCAGCGTTCACCTGGCTTGCTCGGCAGCGCCATAGGGATCCGCGGCCGCACCAGCTTCTTGCGCTTCTTGGTGCGAACCTGCAGCCCTTCTTCGGTGTACAGGCGGTAGGTGCGCTTGTGGTTGACCACTAGGCCCTCTCGCTTGAGCATCCCGTGCAACAGCGGGCAGCCGTAACGAGGGTACTTATCGGCCAGCAGCTTCTTGAGCTTCTTGTTCTCGGCCTCCAGCTCCTTCAGCCGTTTGGCCTCGGCCACCTCCATGCCGCCGTACTTGGCCTTCCAGGTGTAAATCGTGCCCTCAGCAAAGCCGTGCTCACGAGCGAGCTCAGCCAGCGGTACGCCGGCTTCGTGGGCCTTCAGGATCTTGATGATCTGTTCTTCGGAAAATCGCTTGCGCTTCATCTTCGGACCTCCCATCGGTCAAAATACAGGGAAATCCTAGTGAGGTCATGGACCGGATTGCGGGGGTAAGGTCAACCCGCTTGCGCGAGGTTGACGGCCGCTGAATTGAAGCGCTCAATTGAAAAAAAGCTCCGAATTTGTTCCCAAAAACAATTAGTCAAAACGTTTTCAATCTGACAAGAAAGATCGTGGTTTCGCTGCCGCTGAAAATCAAGTAGCTAGCATAATAAATCCGACCCAATTTTTGACCACTTTTGTCGGGCCCCTTTTTTCGTTGTTTTTAGAAATCTGTTATTTGCGACAAAGTTTGTGGCAGATTAATCGTTGGAGGTTCCGAAGCGGGCGTTTTTATCTACATCTTCTAAACTCAGAGCAAATGGATCGGGAGGTTAGTCCGTTGTCCTTTTTCGATGAGCTAAAGCGTCGCAGAGTCATTCGTGTAGGGGCTGCCTACGTAGTAGTGGCGTGGTTGATCATACAGGTAGTTGAAACCCTATTTCCCGTCTACGGCCTGTCCGATGAATGGATTAGACTAGTTGTTTCATTGCTCGGACTAGGGTTGTTACCGGTCGCTGTCGTAGCCTGGGCGTTCGAACTGACCCCAGAGGGCCTCAAGCGCGATTCCGCGGTGAACCGTTCTTTCCGCGTAAGACAAAGGATGAGCAAATGGTTGGATTCGCTAATCTTGATAGTTCTTGCTTTAGCCCTAAGTTTTTTTGTGCTCGACAAGTTCGTAGTAACACCACAGCAGCAGGCGGAAGAGATTGCAGCGGCTCGTGAAGAGGCGCGCATTGAGACTCTGTTTTCAACTTACGGCGCGCAGTCTATTGCCGTGCTGCCTTTTGCCGACATGTCGCCCGCAGGTAACTTGGAGTATTTCTCCGACGGCCTCTCTGAGGAGTTACTCAATTCGCTCTCCAAGATCCCGGCATTGCGAGTGATTTCTCGTTCCTCAGCGTTTTCGTATAAGGGTAGAAGTGTTCCTATTCCTACTATCGCAAGCCAGCTAAATGTCGATCATATTCTTGAGGGTTCGATACGTCAGGAGGGCGACGAGATTCGCATTACGGCACAACTTATTGAAGCCCGTTCGGACACACACGTGTGGTCGGGTACATACGATCGCACGCTGCGTAATATTTTCGAGATCCAAAATGAAATCGCAGAGGCAGTAGTAATGCAGCTCAAGATTGAGCTGCTCGACGAAGTGGCCACGCGCAAGCCCATCGATCCACAAGCCTATTCATTATATTTGCAGGCGAAATATAAGAGCCGCCAAGGTACGGCCGTGGCAATGAATCAGTCAAATATGCTGTATTTACAATCGTTGGCCATCGAGCCGGACTATGCAGATGCCTGGGGCGGTCTGGCCTTTAACTATTTTAACCAGGCGTCTGACGAAAAAGGATACAGCCTTGCCCGAGAAACGGCTAAGCACGCGCTGACGATCGACCCCACTTACGCGTTCGCGCACGTTGTCCTTGGTCGAATCGCAGTGTTTGACGACAGCCACCACGATCTGAAAGCCGCAGCGCGGCATCACGAACTGGCGCTTGTGCTAAAGCCTACCGATGCCGATATTATTGGTCACACTGCTTCCCTGCTTTTCTTGCTCGGTCGTTTCGACCAAGCTATCCCGCTATTCAATTATTGGATTGCGCACGATCCACTGTATGCAACCGGCCACTACTATCAGGCAATAAATTATCTGCTGGCAGGTCGATTAGATGAGGCCATCGCCTCGGCCCAAACAGCACTTGGTCTGGAACTGGGATACGGCGGAGCACACTATGTAATCGGTGAAGCGCTCATGTTTAAAGGCGATCTAGAGCTCGCGCTCGACACTTTTTTGGAAGAAAGGATTGAGCAACTCCGAGTCAAGGGTGCGGCAATGGTCTTATATTCGTTAGGTAGGCAAGCCGAGTTTAAAGTGACCTTAGATGAATTGAAGGCGGGTTGGGGCACCAAATCTCCCTCGGAGGTGGCGCACGTTTTTGCCTGGCAAGGGGATATTGAGGCCGCTTTCGAGTGGCTAGCAAAAGCGGAAGCGCAAAGCGAGCCCGGCCTTGCTGGTCAGTTTTTACAGCCATTCTTCGCTCCCCTTCACACCGACCCTCGTTGGCTGGCTTTTCGCGAGAGGATGGGTACTTCTCAAGAGCAGCTCGACGCGATTGAGTTGAAAGTGGTGCTGCCTTAACGGCGGAAAGCGAGCTTCTTTGTTGCAACTATGGCTTGTTCGAACGGCTGCTTGTGGCTGGAAGCAGAAGCGGATGGGACATTACCGCGGTAACGTCGAATGACTGCTCTTGGCCAAAAGCGGTCATGAGCGCGAGCCAAAACGGCGAAGGAGAACGTAGCGTTTCAACGTGACTGAGCATCTTTCAACGACACGTTGTGGCAAATCGGGCGAGGGCGGGCCATCTAACTTGTTGTTTCAATTACGTTGCTTCTCTACTGTTACTTCTACGAACCAGGCGGTCGGGAGTTCGAATCTCTCCGGGCGCGCCATTTTGAAACCCGGAACAGTGTTCCGGGTTTTTTTATGTTTTCGCGCCCGTCGATCCGGCCCTCGAGCACAGCTCTCGGGCGTTCGGTGGGAAGAAGCTGTGCTTCTTCTTTGCCACCTCGCCCAGGCGAGCCATCAACGAAAACCCCGCTTCGGCGGGGTTTTCTGATTTACCCAGACGGGCTATTGGTCAGGTTTTTGATGCGTCGTAGATGCTCTGGATTGAAGCGTCGAGCATGGCGTTGAACTCCTCGTCGGATTGCTGTGCCGACAAGCCCTCGGACAATGCGCGTGAGAAGCTGGCAACCATTCCGTTCTGACGGCTCAGGCGATCATTGGCCTCTTCGCGGCTGTAGCCACCCGACAATGCGACGACCCTCACAACATTGTTGTGATTGATGCAATCTGAATAGAGATTGTCCTTCTCTGGCAGCGTCAGCTTCAGCATCACCATTTCGTCTTTGCCCAGCCTGTTAAGCTCATTCATTATCTCCGCCTTGAGCATGTCCTCGGCTTCCGCCTTGTCGGGGCAGTGGATGTCCACCTCTGGTTCAATGATGGGCACCAGTCCGGCGCCAACAATCTGCCTGCCGACCTCAAACTGCTGTTTAACAATGGTCTTGATGCCTTCTGCATTGGCCTGTTTGATTACCGAGCGCATCTTGGTGCCAAAAATATTCTTGCTCACCGCTTTCTTGAGCAAAGCGTCAAGACCCGGTATGGGCTTCATGACCTGGACGCCGCTGTCTTCGTCGGCGAGGCCCTTGTCCACCTTCAGAAACGGCACGATCTTTTTTTCGTTCCACAGGTAGTCCGCGGTATCGTGGCCGTCGATCTTCCGATCCATGGTGTTTTCGAAAAGTATCGCACCCAGGATGCGGTCGCCATCGAAACTGGGGCTTTTAATGATGCGCGTGCGCATCTCGTGAACGATCGTGAACATTTCATCATCGTTAGACCATGCATCAGGCTTTACGCCGTACAGGCCGAGTGCCTTGGGCGTGCTGCCGCCGCTCTGATCCAGGGCGGCAATAAATCCATCCTGGTCTTTCATTTTTTGCATTTGCTGTTCTGAATTGCTCACGATCTACCCTCATTAAGTGACTAATAAAGTTAATTTTCCAGGATTGTCCGCGGCGGTTACCAGCGCGAGACAGGCGCAAATTCTACAGGTTGCGCGTCAAATAGACACGCCCGCCTTTATCTTTTTAAACGTCAGGGCTTCCCCGAAGAGTTCTGCGGCGCCTGGCCGGGCAGCGGGCCGGACAGCGTTTTCATAAAGGCAAACAGCTGGTTGCGCTCGCGGCGGCTGAGCGCCAGGGGCTTGGCCTCATTGTGGCCAATGATGGCGGGCTCCGCTCGGCGGTAGTGATCGATAACTTCAAACAGTGATTTGATCTGCCCCTTGTGCATATAGGGCGCTGTGTCGGCGATGTTGCGCAGCGAGGGCGTACGCATGGCGCCAATAATGGTGGCGTCGTCACGGGCGAAGCGCAGTTCGGGACAGCCGTTTTTTGAATCATCACTGTATTCACCAAGGCAATTGAACTCATCGGTGCGTGCTTCGCGAAGGCCCTGGGCCCGTCCGCGATCCGGCAGGTCGCCGGGATAGGGGAGTGCGCCCGTGTTATGAAACTCATTATTCGTGAAGAGCGGGCCGTTGTGACAGTCGATGCATTGTGCTTTGCCGATGAAAAGCCGAAGGCCGGCTATCTCCCGGGCACCGAAGATGTCCTGATCTTTTTGTTCGTTGTTGCCCAATTTACTAAGGGAAGCGACGTAGTAGTCAAAGGGCGATGCCCCGGGCAGCTGGGTGCGCTCAAACGCAGCCAGGGCCTTTCCCAGGTTGGAGAAAACGCGATTGACGGTACGACGGTCTTCGGCGGACATGCCCGCCCAGGCTTTGTGCGCTGCGGGATCGGGGGAGGGCGCGGCCATATCCGGAAAGCGTGAGCGGTCACTGAAATCCGACAGGTCACCGAAGATGCCTTCGTAGATTTTCCTGTAAACGGGTTCTGTCGCGATGAAGCGCGCGTACTGCATGCGGGTTCCACCGTGTTCCGCAGGGTCTTCCAGGGGCGCGAGTGCCTGGGACCACAGGCTGTCCCTGCGTCCATCGGCGTACTGCCAGGGACTGTAAGCGGCAGCCGCAATACTGCGGGTGTTGCGCTGGGACACACCGAGGGCGCGCGCCTTTTTCAGGCCGTCCGTGAAGTTTTTGACGGGCTGGTGGCAGGTGCTGCAGGAGATCTGGCCGTTTGCGCTCAGCCGCGGGTCGAAGAAAAGCCGCCGGCCAAACTCTACGGCCCGCGCATCGTCAGCTACAGCGTTACCCGGCGAAGGCGGCGGCGGAGGCAGTGCGTCGAGGGCGAGGCTTCTCAGCAAAGCAAGCTCGGCATCCGACCACGGTGTTGTCGCGATGATTTGCTGGCGCGCGATCCAGGCCGCAACGAACATGAACAGAACAACAACTATCGAAATAAATCGTAAAGAGGCTTTGCCGGTGCTGCTCAAAGGGTGAACTCGATCAGCGCTTCGTCACGCATTTCGCCATTGTCGATGCTTAACTTAATCGTCCAGGATCCGTGCATGTGAAATCGCAATCCCTCCAACAAATAGCGCCCGTTGCCAAGATGGCGGGTGACGCGGGCCCGGGTTGGCAGACCGTGGTCGTGGGCGGGCATGCCGCCGGTCACTGATATTTTTGCATTCTCAACCGGGTCTCCCTGTGCCGTACGAAGCTCCAGAGTCCAGCTGTGCATGCGATTGATTGTGAGGGGGTTTAACTGCGGATCCACCTTTACTTTGTAATGGCCGTTCGCAGACGTCCAGACTTTCTCAGCAATGTTTGCACGCTGGTCGATGCCTGCGGCGCTTGCCGATTTGATCGCAGGCGCCGGCATCAGAAGAACGAGACTCAGGAAGGCAACCGCAGGCATCAGACGTTTTGGCGCAAAAGCGCGCCAGCTGCGCGCCTGGAACCAGCCACTCATCCAAAGATAATTGAGCTGCAATAACACGATTGCGAGCACAAGCAGTGGCCAGTAGCCAAATCCTGTGAAGCCTACCGCAAACGGGAACACGGCAGTCAGCGCCTGCCCCGTTACCGGTTCTTTTACGGTGACGATGCCGACAAAGTTGCCGCGCTCGTCAAAGGTATACATAGCGGTGAAGACATCAGGCTGAATTGTCGGGGGCAGGCGATAGACGGTGTGGGCATCAAGGTCTGCGATGGCATTGACATGCCTGAGTTGCGTAAAGCGACCCTGCCCCGTGATGTTTCGAATAATCCGGAAATCGATGGGCACGTTTCCGAGGCCGCTGTGCTCGTATTCCATCACAAAGATACTTTCACCCGTAGCGGGCAGGTCCTCACAAAACTGTTTGTGCCCATGCTTCCCGGGCAGGTAAACCTTGAAGTGGGCCGAGTAGTAGCCAATGCGAATCAGGCAAAGGTCTTCTTCCGGTGTGACGCTGCCGTGAGCATTGGCGGGCGGCGTCAAAACGAGTGCTGCAAGCACAGCCGTTGCAATGGCGATGAGGGATGATAGCCGGTGGCAGTTCATGGTCTCATTCTATAGGCGGGGCAGGCCACCGTCAGGTGGTACCTGAATCGATGGCCGCGTATGAGCCTAGCGTCGCGGCTCGCAGGTATCACTGCTCATCGCGGCTTTGACAGGAAGGGCATACGAACAGGGCACGGCTGCCGGCACTGCGGCGCTCGATTGCCGCTTGGCAGGCATGGCAACTCTGGCCTGCTCGTCCGTACACCTGGAAGCGGTACTTCTGAAACCCGAGGCCCTGCTTCCTGAGTTTGCCAGCGAGGGTGGCCGGCACTGTGACGCCGCCCGTGCGGTAGGAGCGCTGGCTCACCTTTAGAGTTTCGCGGGCAAGCCTCGAGATTTCAGAACGGGAAAGGTCTGCGGGGCGCAGCCGGGGGTCGAGATTTGCTGCCCACAGTACTTCAGAGCGCAAATAGTTGCCGAGGCCCGCAAGGAATTGCTGGTCGAGATAAAGTGTGGTCAGTGCGCGATTGCGAAACCGGGCCTGTGCAAGGCGCTTTCTTATTCCATCTACGGTCAGTGCCTTGTCAAGTATGTCCGGGCCAAGGCGGGCCAGAAAAGGGTGTTCGGCAATTTGCTTCTCGTTGAGCACGCTGATGTCTGAGGCGCTGTAGAGCAAGGCGCTGTGCGTGGCGGTGTGCAGGGCTACGCGCAGCTGGCGATTGGTTTCAGGAAGATTGGGCCGCACGCGCGTGTACCAGCGTCCGTAAAGCTGATTATGGGAATACAGCGTTAAGCCATTGTCGAAGCGCGTTAGCATGGCCTTGCCGCGGGTGTCGACGCTGGTTACGAGCTGGCCCTTTAACTTTCGCGCAAAGTTTCGCAGCGAGGGAAGGCCAAATTGGATGGACTCAATGCGCTGGTCGAGCAGCACGCTGGCAATGCGATCGGCGGCTCGGCGAATTTCGGGTCCCTCGGGCATGCGTGTATTTAGCACGAGTCGCAGACATTGTGTCGAGGTTCGTAGGGGTATCTTCAACATCGGGACGGCCGGGCAGGGGCGGGTTACTGAACGCGTGGCGCGAGTCATAATGGGCGAATGGTCGGGCCGCCGGGAACTTCAGGAGAGCGGATGACGAGAATTGCCATAGTCGGTGCCGGAATAGCGGGGCTCGTGGCGGCGAAGGAGCTTGCCAGACACGCCGAGGTGACCGTGTTCGAAAAATCCCGGGGCGTGGGCGGGAGAATGGCCACAAGGCGAGCCGGGCAGGGCGGAGAGGTCTTGCAATTCGATCACGGCGCGCAGTTTTTTACCGCTCGTTCCGATGCATTCAGGCAGTTTCTTCGCCCACTGATCGATATCGGTGTGGTCGGCTGCTGGAACGCACGATTTGCTGAGATGAATCGTGGGGCGCAGCAGCGCGGCTGGCAATGGAGCGATGCGAAGCCGCACTACGTGGGCGTGCCGGGCATGAGCGCCGTCGGCAACGCCCTCGCCCAGGGAGTCGAGGTATGCCTGAACACGACGATAAGCAAGATCGAGAAACAGGGCGACCTGTGGCATCTGAGAGATGAGTCCGGTGAGAAACTCGGCGATTTCGACTGGGTGGTGCTTGGCGCGCCGGCCTCGCAGACCGCAAGCCTGTTGCCGGACTTGCGAGAGCTCATGGCCGCGACGAACGTGTCGATGCTGCCATGCTTTGCCATGATGCTCGGATTTCAGGAACCACTGAAAGTCGACTGGCAGGCCGCGCGCGTTTTAAACGCGGATATCAGCTGGATTTCGGTGGATAGCAGCAAACCCGGGCGGCCGGGAAACTATTGCCTGGTTGTGCACTCAACCAACGCCTGGGCGGAGGAAAACCTCGATTTGAATCCTGAGCTTGTCACGGGGCACCTGCTTGCTGAGGCTTCTGAGACGCTGGGTGTGGATACACGAGCTGCGACGCATATACAGCTCCACCGATGGCGCTACGCAAATCTTGCCCGGCGCAGCGATGAAGTGTCTTTGGTGGATGCCGCAGAGCGCCTTGCCGTTTGCGGTGACTGGTTGGTGCACGGCCGGGTCGAGGCCGCGTTCTTGAGCGCGAGGCGTATGCTCGAAAGGCTTGTGCCACTGCTCTCGGCTTAACTGCGGCTGAGCAATCTGCCGGGGAACTTGGCCCGGCTCGCGTGCTCTATTCATTGTGACAAGAGTATCTGGCGACATAAGCGGCTGAGCTTATTTGCAAAAGGGGTTTGGCATGGACAGGCGAAAGTTTCTGCTGGCTGGTGGGGCAATGTTGGCGGTACCGCTGCTGGCGAGCCGTCTGCCGGCCCGGGAGCCTACTGATTCGGCATCGGGTGGTGGAGAATTTGTGCTTAGCGATGCCGAGTGGCGCGAGCGACTCACACCAGCGCAGTACTGGATTCTGCGCGAGGAGGGCACAGAGCGGCCCTGGACCAGCGAATTGCTGAAGGAAAAACGTACCGGCACTTACCACTGCATCGGCTGCGATCAGGCGCTTTTCGCCTCCGAGACCAAATACGACAGCCGCACAGGCTGGCCGAGCTTTTTCGACGCCATCGATGGGGCGGTGGGTACCAGACGCGATTTCAAACTGGTGGTACCGCGCACCGAATACCACTGCTCACGTTGCGGGGGTCACCATGGTCACGTTTTTAACGACGGGCCCAAGCCAACCGGTCTGCGCTACTGCAATAATGGTGCAGTAATGCGCTTTGTCGCAATGGACGGCTGAAGCTCACAGTTCGCCCTACGTCCCCGCGACTTGCCTGCGTTTTGTACTCCTGTGCGTTCCATGCTAATTCTTCAGGCAGGATAGCGGCTGTGCCGACATCCTGTCCCTACACGGAAGTAAGGAGGAACCCATGGAAGTGCCGAAACAAGCTTTTGTAATTGTCGCGCTGATTCTGGCCGCCGTCGACAGTCACGCCGCGCCCGTCGGCGGGCTCTTAATTGACCAGATGAGCTGCGGCAGCAACTGCGTTGAAAGCCTGCGCAGTGCCAACAACCTGATCGTGGTTGCGAGAAACAGCGAAGGGTCCATATTCCGGACGCTGTCGTTCGCCATGCCGCGCGACGCACGCTTGCTTTATGCAGGGGGTGCCCGCCGATCGGCGACCAATGACCCAAGCCTTTTTATGGCTAGCGGTTCGACGGGCGAGGCAGCTGGCGAGTGCGCC
Organism: Gammaproteobacteria bacterium; assembly: GCA_013003115.1. Taxonomy (GTDB): domain Bacteria; phylum Pseudomonadota; class Gammaproteobacteria; order Steroidobacterales; family JABDLF01; genus JABDLF01. The sequence goes on along the minus strand of JABDLF010000002.1, from coordinate 66,679 downwards.
AATATGCCGGGCATTTGCACGGAAAGCAGCGTTCGTACCTACACCACCCCTGGTTACTATATTTTTTATACCTACACATTTGTATTTTCTGAAGGAAATTTGCTGGAAATCAATGTGGAAGAGACCCGTATCACGCGCGATTACGTCAACTGAACGATTCGGCTGACGAAAAGTGGCGCACACAAGCAACACCCACGATCCATGCTCAAGGAGGAGCAGATGAAACGAACTCAATTCATCCAGGTGCTGGTTTTTTCGATCGCAATGGGACCCTTTATGGTGACTGAGGCTGCGCACAGTAGCCCGGTGCCTGTTGACTGGACCGATTGCGCCAGAAACTGCGTCGAAATCAAGCGAAGCGGCGACGAGCTGCTTTTCTTTGCGCGCGACGGCAAGGGCGAGGTTTTTAAAACCGCACATGTGTCGTTGCCACGGGACGCGCAAGCCGTAATCGACCCAGAGAGGCAAGTCTGGCAACGCAGCGGACCCGTCGCGAGCCCCTTTTCGGGGCTGCCGGTGGGCAGCACCTGCGGCAGCGTTTCCGGCGTGTGCACTGAGCACGCTTCCTTTACTTATGAGACGCCGACGCAATTTATCGTTGTCACCATCACCTATTTCTTTGTCAATGGTGAGCTTCAGAACGTCGAAGTTGACGAGACGCGGCTTAACAAGAGCAAGATTAAATAGCTTCTGCGAACTCCCCTGCTGCTGTTTTGGGGCCCCTGTGGCCCCTTTTTTTACGTTAAATCCAAAGCGGATTCAGGCGCCGGATGCCGAGGCAACTAAAGCGGCATTTAAATTTGTGCGCGAAACGTATTAGAGTAGGGCCAAGCGTTCAGTCCAGCACTTTTGTGCTGCAATGCGGCAAGCAGTGCATGGCAGGTGGGCTGATCACTTATAATAACGAGAACACTGCGGAAGTCGGCCATACAGACCGACGGTGTACCAGGGGAAAGCGATGAAATGTTTGTACTATCTTTCGCCCAATCTCGACAGCACGCACAGCATTTCTGATGACCTGCACGATGCTGGAGTCAGCGACTTCTACCTGCATGTTATTTCCCGAGACAAGGCGGGGCTGAAGAAAGAGCACATCCATTCCAGCAACTGGCTGGAGACCCGGGATATTGTGCGCGACGGATTCATCGGCGCTTTTCTAGGATTTCTCGGAGGCCTGCTACTTGCAGGCCTTTTTGATTTCTTCCAGGTGTTTGGCGTAGAGCCGCCGGGCATTCTCAATATCATGATCGTGGGGCTGGTCACGCTGTTTGGTGCCTGGGTGGGCGGTCTGACGGGCGTGGCCACAAAAAACAAGAAGCTGGAAAAATTCCAGGACGATCTGGACGCCGGCAAGCAGCTCATTCTGATCTACGCACTGAAAGAGCTGGACGAAAAAATCCGATCACTCATGAAAACAAAACATCCTGAGGCACAGCTGGTCGCCACGGATGCGCATTTTGTAAATCCATTCAGCAAGCTCAACTACAAACGAAAGCGATACCAGAACTAGACCCATTCGATTCAACGAGGATTTGCCATGGCTATAGCCGTTGTCCTGATTCTGCTGGTAGTTGGATCCGTGATTTTCCACTTCTGGAGCCCCTGGTGGTTTACGCCCATCGCGTCTAACTGGGGCATGATCGACGACACGGTCAACCTTACGTTCTGGGTGACTGGCATCGTCTTCGTTCTGGTAAACCTTTTCATGGCGTATTGCATTATTCGCTTTCGCCACCGCAAGGGAAACAAAGCGGCGTACGAGCCGGAAAACAAAAAGCTGGAAATATGGCTGACGGTGGTCACCAGCATCGGTGTGGCAGCCATGCTGGCACCCGGTTTGCTCGTGTGGGCAAAGGTGGTCACCGTGCCCGAGGGTGCCATGGAGGTTGAGGCCGTTGGTCAGCAATGGGCCTGGAGTTATCGATACCCGGGCAAGGACGGCGTTTTCGGCACCACGTCCATCAAGTTTGTCACAGCCAAAAATCCCTTTGGTGTGGATCCCGGCGATCCAAACGGACAGGACGATGTGCTGGTTGACGGCAAGCATATGCATTTGCCCATGGGACAGCCCGCAAAGCTTTTGCTGCGGTCGAAAGATGTCCTGCACAATTTCACCGTTCCGCAGTTTCGCGTAAAAATGGACCTTGTTCCGGGAATGGTCAGCTACATCTGGCTCACCCCCACCCGGACGGGGCAGTTCGATGTCTTGTGCGAAGAGCTGTGTGGCCTGGCGCATTTCGCCATGCGCAGCAAAGTGGTCGTTCAGGAACAGCGTGATTTCGACGCGTGGCTCGCCACGCAACCCACTTTTGCCGGTGCCACTGAGCGGATGGAACCAGACCTGGCAAGCGGCCAGGCTGCTTATGCAGTTTGCAGCGCCTGCCACGGCGTCCAGGGCGAAGGTAACCCGGTTCTGAATGCACCGAAACTTGCGGGGCTCAACAGCTGGTATGTCGAGCAGCAGCTCAAGAACTACAAATCGGGCGCGCGCGGATACCACGAAGAGGATATTTACGGGCGGCAAATGGCACCCATGGCAAACACCCTGGTGGATGACAGAGCCGTAGCCAACGTGGCGGCCTATATTGCCACGCTGCCTGAACGACGGGTCAGCGATACGATCATTGGCAACACGCGCCGCGGCAAAGACCTCTATCGGACATGCGCGACCTGTCACGGTGGCGAGGGGGACGGCATCTGGTCCACCCATGCGCCGAGACTGAAGAATATGGACGACTGGTATCTGAAGCGGCAGCTCGAAAACTTCAAATCAGGGGTTCGCGGGTCGCACCCGCAGGATCCGTACGGCCAGCAGATGGTGCTGATGGCGCCGGTGCTTGGCGATGAGCAGGCGATCGACGACCTGGTGGCGTATCTCGGCGTGCTTTGAGTATATGCGTGCCCCGGCGGCGCAGCGAAGACAAATTATTTAGCGGGCAAAGTGCCCGGAGGAATAGCTGATGGCTTATGTAGCAATTGCGGATCGCGATGACCCGCATGCCATGCATCACCCAAAGAGTTTCGTTACTCGTTATATCTGGAGCCAGGATCACAAGGTAATCGCGATCCAGTACAGCCTCATCGCCATTGCCGTCGGGCTCGTGGCGCTCGTGCTTTCCGGAATGATGCGCCTGCAGCTGGGCTTCCCCGACACCTTTTCGTTTATCGACCCCGCAGATTATTACCAGTTCATCACCATGCACGGCATGATCATGGTGATCTATCTCCTGACGGCGCTGCTGCTGGGGGGCTTTGGCAACTACCTGATTCCTCTCATGGTGGGCGCCCGAGACATGGTGTTCCCATATATGAACATGCTGAGTGTATGGGTGTATTTGCTGGCAGTGATCGTGCTTATGGCCAGTTTTTTTGTGCCGGGAGGCCCGACCGGGGCGGGCTGGACGCTCTATCCGCCGCAGGCAATCCTGGAAGGAACGCCCGGCGCCAGCTGGGGCATTATTCTGATGCTCGTGTCCCTCGCGATTTTTATCGTGGCTTTCACCATGGGTGGTCTGAATTACGTAACGACCGTTCTTCAGGCACGCTGCCGCGGAATGACGCTGATGCGCATGCCATTGTCCGTCTGGGGCATATTCATGGCTACTGTGCTCGGACTGCTCGCGTTTCCGGCACTGTTTGTCAGCGCAGTGATGATGACGCTGGACAGCCTGATTGGCACGAGCTTTTTTATGCCGGCCATCGTCTCACTGGGGGAGACCGAGAGCTATGATGGCGGCAGCCCGATCCTGTTCCAGCATCTGTTCTGGTTCTTCGGTCACCCCGAGGTCTATATCGTGGCGTTGCCGGCGTTCGGAATTGTATCTGATCTGCTGAGCACCCATGCACGCAAAAACATTTTTGGCTATCGCATGATGGTGTGGGCAATTCTTGCCATCGGCGGGCTTAGCTTCGTGGTCTGGGCGCACCACATGTATGTGAGCGGCATGAATCCTTATTTCGGGTTTTTCTTCGCCACAACGACTCTGATTATCGCGGTCCCCACGGCCATCAAGGTCTACAACTGGGTACTGACGCTGTGGCGCGGAGATATTCATCTTACCGTGCCCATGCTTTTCTCCATTGGCTTTATATTCACCTTCGTGCACGGCGGTCTCACCGGCCTCTTTCTCGGCAACGTGGTGGTTGACGTGCCGCTGTCGGACACGTATTTCGTGGTGGGCCATTTCCACATGGTTATGGGCGTGTCGCCGATCCTTGTAATTTTCGGCGCCATCTATCACTGGTTCCCGAAAATCACGGGCAGGATGTACAACGACTCTATGGGCAAGCTGCACTTCTGGCTGACCTTGCTTGGCACCTATTCCATATATTTGCCTATGCACTACCTGGGTATCCTGGGCGTGCCGCGACGCTACTTTGCAATGGGAACGACCGACTTTATTCCCGACTCTGCCCAGGCGATGAACGCAGGCATCACAGTTTCCGCAATTATCGTGGCGGTGGTGCAGATAGTCTTTATCGTGAATATGGCGTGGAGCGTATTCAAGGGCAAAAAGTCCGGTGGAAATCCCTGGCGGGCGACGACGCTGGAATGGCAGACACCACAAACCCCGCCCGAACACGGTAACTGGGGTGAGAAATTACCCGTGGTATATCGCTGGGCCTATGACTACAGCGTGCCCGGCGCAAAGGAAGACTTCATTCCTCAGAATGAACCACCGGAAGCTGGCGTAATTGCCGGCAGAGAACACGGGGTCGAGCATTCATGACCTGGGCCCTGGTATTTCTTGCCCTGATAATGGCGCTGGTAATCGGTTACCTGCTGAGCCAGACCATTAACCGGCAGCCATGGCTCGCCGACGATCCGCTGGAAAACCGGCCCTCAGGAATGCCGCAGTCAATTCTGCCAAGCAAACTCGGGCTCGGTGTCCTCCTGGCAGTGATCACATCGATGTTTGGCTTGTTCTTCAGCGCCTACGTTCAGCGCATGGAGCTGGCGGACTGGTCGCGTGTGCAGGAGCCATCCGTCTTATGGATTAACACCGTTGTGCTCGTGCTCGCCAGCATTGCCATGAATCAGGCCCTGCGCGGCGCCCGTCGTGACGATGTGCGCGCCACGCGCAGAGCCCTGATCGCAGCAGGCGTATTGTCATTTGCGTTTCTCGTTGGTCAGCTGGTTGCCTGGGGTCAGCTCCGTGATGCCGGGTTCTACATGCGCGGCAATCCGGCGGCAGCGTTTTTCTATTTGCTGACGGCCATCCATGGCATTCACCTCGTCGGGGGGTTGTGGGTCTGGGCACGCACAAGCAACCGCCTGCGCGGCGTCGATAAAGTGGGCGAGTTCAGACTCAGCGTGGAGCTTTGCACCGTCTACTGGCATTTCCTGTTACTCGTTTGGCTGTTTCTCTTCGCCCTGTTGTTGAATACCTGATAAGGAATATGAACCATGGCAAATGAACTCCCAGGGCATGGCGGTGATGCGGCACTGAATGACGGTCTGGGCGGCGTCGTCACAGACTGGTCCGGTGACAAACAAACCTTCCCGGTGCCCTGGGGCAAGGCCATGATGTGGATTTTCCTGCTGTCCGATACCTTTATTTTCGGCAGCTTCCTGACCTCTTACATGACCGTGCGCATGACCACCACGGTGCCCTGGCCCAACGCAAGCGAAGTGTTTGCGCTGACCATCGCCGGCAACCACGTGCCACTGTTGCTCATAGCAATCATGACCTTTGTGCTGATCACCAGCAGCGGCACCATGGCGCTGGCGGTCAACTACGGTTACCGGCGCGACAAGAAGAAGACCGCCATGCTGATGCTGGCCACGGCGATCCTCGGCGCCACCTTTGTCGGCATGCAGGCATTCGAGTGGACCAAGCTGATAGTGGAAGAGGGCGTGAGACCCTGGGGCAATCCCATGGGCGCTCCGCAGTTCGGTTCGACGTTCTTCATGATCACGGGCTTTCACGGACTTCATGTGTCAGCGGGGGTCGTCTATCTGCTGGTCGTGGCCCGACGGGTAATGAACGGTTTTTACGATCGCAAGGGTACCTACGAGACCGTCGAAGTGACGGGTTTGTACTGGCACTTTGTTGATCTTGTCTGGGTATTCATTTTCGCTTTCTTCTATCTCTGGTAGGGACGGACACATGGCGCATTCAGAAGGGCAGCAACACCCGCTTAGTATTTACCTGTGGATCTGGCTGCTGTTGTTTGTGCTCAGCGCCTTCTCCTACATGGTCGATTATTATCAGCTCCAGGGCATGCTGAGATGGAGCCTGATTCTGCTTTTCATGTTTTTAAAGGCGGGCTTTATTATTGCCATATTCATGCACATGGCCTGGGAGCGCCTGTCGCTGATTTTCGCTATTCTGGTGCCGCCTTTGTGTTTACTGGTTCTGGTCGCATTGATGAGCGTTGAGGCCGATTACACGTTTCTTACGAGGCTGAAACTTTTCTCAGACTGAATTCAGTCTTACGCGGCAAAAAAAGGGCCCGATTCGGGCCCTTTTTCGTGGTGCAGGCAAGCAATGGGAGTACTAGCGGGCGTGCACTTTCACTGTCTGTCCGATGAAATCCAGTATTTCCCGCAGGGTGTCATAGTCGGGATGACGCACCCGCATCCAGGCGTTGGCCATGTAGCCCGCTTCCACCGGCTGTGTGGGAGTGCCCGGTTCCGGCAACTTGGCACGCACGATGCAATCTCCGAAGCGCTGATTGACTTCTTCCACGCCCTCGTAGCCTGTTATGTGACCATCACAACCTGGTCTGAGTGCGATCATGCCGCATGCGTATCGTCGCGAAGGTGACTGTAACGGGCGACCCTGAACCAGGGCGCTGGCCCATTCCACATAAGTGTCAAACTCGTTAGCAGCGTTATAGACATCCCAATGCCCGACACCGGGCGGCCGGCATCCGATTTCGGAAAACTTGAGCCCTTTCGGACCATAAAACCATTCCATATGAGTGGCCGACGTCCCGATTCCCAGCGCCCTGATTACTTTGCGTGCCATGCGCTTGACGTCATCATATCCTTCAGCGTCCATGCGATTAGTGCAGACCATCTGAGGTGAGATCCATCGCTCGCGCATAGCGACCAGGACATTGGGATAGTAGTGCGTGATGAACTCGTGTGCGACGTCGCCGTCGATACAAATGGTATCGAGAAATCCTTCGTGACCTTCGATAAACTCTTCGACAGCGACCTCGTTGCCATGATGCAAGCCGCATTCCTGCATTACCGGTCCGAGTTCGTCTTCATCGCTCACTTTATAGGTACCCGAAGCACCGGCACCGGCCGAGGGCTTAAGAATAATTGGAAAACCTGCCTTGGCGACAAATGCCAAGACATGTTCGGGTGCCGTAGCGCGAGTCGACAGGGCGCAGGGAACACCGGCGTCCCGCAATGCCTGCTTCATGGCTGGCTTGTCGCGGCACAGGTAGGCCGTTTTAACGCTTGTACCAGGTATGCCGCAGGCTTCCCGAACCTTGGCCGCGGGCATAATATGCGCCTCTACCGTGGCCTCCAGCAGGTCGACCCAGACCATGCTTTGAATTTTCCGCACGGCGGCCAGCAACGAGGGCTCATGGACCACAGATCGCACCTGCTCATAGTGACTGAGCCAACCCTTCACCTCGTCGTCGAGATAATCGGCGGGCCGCTCGCCGATGCCGATCACCCTGGCACCCACGGCGTGCAGTGCGCGCACGAACTCGCGCTGGTTATAGGGAAATGAGGGTTCAATAAAGATAACGTTCATGTTGTCGAGTCCCATTGCGACGGCAAAGTCGCACCTGCAAATTATCTAGTTACGCGCAGCCAGCATGGCCCGATACAGGCGTACATATTCGGCGCCCTGCCTGTCCCAGCTGAAGTCCATGGCCATGGCGTTAGCCATTATCTTGCTCCAGGCGTTTTTGTCCTGATAAAGCGTAAGAGCGGCATCGATGGCCCACCACAATCCTTCTTTGTTGTAATCCCGAAACACGATTCCTGTGCCGTTGCCCGTCGACGGGTCGAAGAGCTGTACCGAGTCAGCCAGTCCCCCGGTCTTGCGCACGATGGGGATGGTGCCGTATTTGAGGCTGTACATCTGATTCAAGCCGCAAGGCTCGTAAGCGGAAGGCATCAGAAACATGTCGGCGCCCGCTTCAATCATGTGGGCAAGCTTGTTGTTGTATCCGCTGTAGAAACAGACGCGCCCTGGAAATTTCCGCTGAAGTTCCGACAGGAAGTCGGCATATCGGCCTTCGCCACTGCCGAGAGCAACAAAGGAAAAATTGCGTCGCTTGAGCAGGGCGGGCAGGACCTCTGCAACCAGATCCAGACCCTTTTGTGCCGTCAGTCTTGCGACCAGACCAAGCAGCGGTACGCCAGGCTGATAACCGATGCCCATCTCGCGCATGAGCACCTGCTTGTTGACTTCCTTTCCCTCTATGTCATCCGCACCATAGTTACGTGGTATCAGACTGTCGGCCTGCGGGCTCCAATCATCGTAGTCCACACCATTAAGGATTCCGATGGTTGACGAATCCCTGGCCCTGAGCATCTCTTCCATGCCCATGCCATATTCCGGTGTCTGGATCTCGCGGGCGTAAGTAGGGCTCACAGTGCCGACGACGTCCGCATAAAGTATGCCGGTGCGCATAAAATTGATTTGCCCCGCCGCCAGGTCTTGCTGGTGCAGCAGGCCTTCCTTGCCCTGCAACCCGAGTTCTTCCATCGCATCTGTCCCTACCGTTCCCTGGTAGCCGATGTTATGAATGCTGAACAGGCTGCGTGTCGTACTGAAAAGTTTGTCCCAGTCAAACAGCGCTTTGTGGTATAGCGGAACAAGCGCGGTGTGCCAGTCATTGCAATGTAAAATGTCAGGTGCCCAGCCCATTCTCTGGCACATCTCAAAAACCATGCGATTGAGCATGATAAAGCGCAGGTGCTCGTCGGCGCCGCCCGTGTAAATGCCTGCCCGATGGTACAGCGCCGGGCAGTGCAGCAGATAAACCGGCGTGCCGTCACGGGGCATTTCGGTGACATAGACATCGCAGGAAAATTGGTGCGCGCCCAGGCGGACCTGGATGCCCTGCATGAAATCGACGGGATATACTTGCAAGCCTTCAGTCTTGATCGACGAGTAAAACGGCAGCAGGACGCGAACATCATGACCACTGCGATGCAGGTAGGCGCTTAGAGCAGCCGTAACGTCGCCGAGACCGCCGGTTTTTGCCAGGGGCGCGAACTCAGAGGCACACATTAGAATACGCAGGCTGTTTTTTTCAGGCACTTTAGATTCTTCTGAACATTGGTTTCAGGGAGTGTATTGTACATGCTTGCTACTCGGCCAAGAGGTGTCGACACGATGAACGTACTGCTGATTTCTCCCGGATATCCGGCGGATATGCCGGAGTTTACGCGCGGCCTGAGCGAGGCTGGCGCGACGGTGATCGGGGTGGGCGACCAGCACTCCGGCGCGCTGCCGGAACTTGTGAGAAGGCATCTCGCGGCTTATATCCACGTGCCGTCGCTCTGGGATGAGCAGGCGGTAGCTGAGAGGCTTCGGCAAGAGTTAAGTGGGCGCAGCCTCGATCGCATCGAGTGCCTGTGGGAACCGGGCATTATGCTCGCGGCCCAGCTGCGAGAAATATTTTCGGTGCCTGGCATGCGCCCCGATCAGGCGCGGTGCTTTCGTGACAAGGAAGCAATGAAAAAGAGGCTGGATGAGGCGGGGATCAGGACGCCGCGACATTTCGCTGCTGATTCGGCCGCTGCCTGCTGGGAGGCCGCTGAGCAGGTTGGCTTCCCAATAATTATTAAGCCGATCGCCGGTGCCGGTTCAGCGGATACTTACCGGATCAATAACCGGGATGAGCTTCGTACTGCCCTGGGGCAGCTTCGACATGTGCCGCTGGTCAGCGTTGAGGAGTTTGTTGAGGGCGAAGAATACACTTTTGACACGATCACGCAGGACGGCAAGATACTCTATTACAATGTTGCCTGGTATCGTCCGCGCCCGCTCATTGCTCGAAGCAACGAGTGGATCAGCCCGCAGGTGATAGCACTGCGCGATGTGACGGATGAGGCCCTGGCAGATGGTCTGTGCATGGGCGAAGCAGTCATCGCTGCCATGGATTTCGAAACCGGGTTTACCCACATGGAGTGGTACCGCAAGGCTGACGGAGAAGTTGTATTTGGTGAAATCGGAGCCAGGCCACCAGGGGCGCATCAGGTGGACCAGATGAAATTCGCCTGTGACTTCGATGTGTTCAGAGCGTGGGGCTCGGCAGTGGCTGACAAGGATTTCGATTTCGACGTATCGCGACTGTATAACGTTGCGACCATTTACAAGCGCGCACAGGGGCACGGTCGGATTCGGCACATCGAAGGGCTGGACGCGCTTCAGGAAGCGTTTGGTCAGCACGTCGTATGGAATACGCTGCTCGGTGTCGGCAATCGCCGGCGCGACTGGCGCCAGACCCTGGTGTCAGATGGCTTTATTATGCTTCGCCATCCTGAATTGGCTGACACCCTGGCGATGGCAGATCGGGTCGGTAGCGAGCTGCAGATTTATGCCAGCTGAGACAGTCAGGCGAATTCTGAAAGATAGCGCGGGAGCATCGCACGCCAGGTTACCCAGTTGTGATCGTAGTCAACGCCCCAGGGGTCGACGCGATTCGGGATACCTTTCTCGCCGAGTATAGAGGCGAGTCGCCATGATTCACCGATGTCTTCCCATCTGCCTTCGCCGGTGGGCAGCAAAATCTGCCGTTTGCGAAGCGCGTCGAGCAGCGGACCTTCCTGCAGGCCTGGCAAGTAGTGAACCGGTGACGAGAAATAAAAGTCATCGTTCATTCGGCCTTGCAGGTATTTCGAGAGATCGAAAGTGCCGCTCATGCCGATTGCCAGGCTGAATGCATCAGGGTGACGGCACAGGCTGGCCACGGCGTTAAAGGCCCCTATGGACGCGCCTGTTGCGATGATTTCAATGTCAGATGATGCGCAGTCTTTGCGGATTGCTGGCACGACTTCCTTGTATACGTGCATATCAAAGAGGTTTTGAACGCGCGAACAAAACTCGGGGGAGTGCTCGCCCGACAGCCACGTCTTGCCAGCCACACTGTCGATAGAGTAAATCTTGACGCGGCCATTTGTTATCAGGTCACCCACGGCACCGATAAGATGAAATCGCTCCACTTCCTCCGCATCTCCGCCGGCGGTAGGAAAAAGGAGCACCGGCTTTCCAAAATGGCCCCAGCGCACCAACCTCACCTCCTGCTCGAGGTGGGGTGAGTACCAGCTGAAGACGTCTTTACCGAGGTCAGACATGAGTGCCGGCCCCGGCCTTGCGAGAGTCCTGGATGCGTTGCCAGAACAGTGCCGTGAACTCGTCAATCTCGTGGGCAGGGAACAGCGCCTCGACTTTTTGCCGCACGGCATCCATGGCTAATTCGCTTCCGAAAAACTCGTCGGCCACGTCGTCCAGATGAGAAAGATGTGTTGCGCAGAATTCTTCGAAGCGATCTGTTTCAAATCGCTGGTCGGCTTTTGCTACGTAGCGCGCAAGCTTGTCTTCGAAGCTCATGTCGCTGTCGGCAATTTCGAAATATTCCGGCCAGTCCAGGTTTAGTCGCATATTACGACGAGTAGCAGCGCAAAAAATGGACCATTTCAGGTTTGCTTTGATCAGCCACGGGAAGTGATAGTGCAGAGAAGTAACCTGTGAATCCGGACAGCCATTCGCAAAGTCAATGGGATTCCATTTTCCGTCATTCCTCAGAGCCTCGCAGGAATTGAAATCCCAGCCAAAGAACGCATTGATGACCAGCGTCATATCCCGCAGGTATTTCTCTTCTTTGGTGCTTATGAAATTTTCTTCCATTCCGTAGCGATCGTGGAGCGGGGCGTCCGGCTTGTAATTGACGATACGCACCTGCGGGCCAAGGCCTACGCATCTCACAAAGCAATCGAATGGAATGACGGCTTTCTGCAGATGCATCACGCGGGTCCCGCTTTCGTCATAGGCATTGGACAAAGTTTCGCTGTCGTCAATTTTGCTGACGCCCACCCAGGCGCCCCCGTCATAGGGTTTCATGAATATGGGGTAGCCCAGAGACTCCCCGACTTTCCCGATGTCAAACAGGCGCGCATAGCGGGACAGCGTGGGCTGAAGGTCCGGGGTCTCCAGATAGGACTTTGGCGGTATGAGCCAGGTGTCAGGCACTGACATGCCGAGCCTCATCATCGCGCAATAGCTGGTGTGTTTTTCCATGGACTGTAGTGTCCATGGGTTATTAAATACGTAAAGGTCATCCATGACGATGGATTTTTTAATCCATTCGCGGCTGGTGTGATACCAGTGGGTCAGCCGATCTATAACGACTTCATACTGACAACTCTGTCGCAGGGAAAACGGCTCAATTGTCACGCGCGACGATTCGAAACTAAGCGTATCGCCTTCATGGTCGATATGGAGGTCGAGCCGCTTAAGTATTTCCTCGTAGCAAATGGGCCAGCAGATATCCGCGCCCAGAGATAAACCGATTTTTCTTGTGATGTTGGCCATTGGTTATTTGCCCTTACGGTTTCGAATCGGCCGCTTGAAAGAATAATACCCGGATTTTACTCGTAAACCATCCACAGCGGGCCGGGAAAGAGCCACGACAGACCCATCCGCATCCGGTCGCGCCAGTTTTCCCAGTTGTGCGCATCGCGCACTTCCTCGTAGCGTACCTGCATCTCATGGGCCTGCAGCAACGGCACCATGGATCGGTTCTCGTAAATGAGGGACTCATAGACGCCGCAGCTCATGTAGATTTTCTGCGCGGGCTGTCCCGGGTCGTCCCTGAATTTGTTCACGAACCGCACAACGGGGTCAAATGCCGCGCTGCGATCGTGATCACCGATGTCGCTGAAAGCGAATGAGCCCGACTGCAGGAGGAGGCGGTCAAAACAACCAGGGTTGCGCCAGGCGGCATGCAGGGTGGCAACCGCACCAAAGCTGGCCCCCATCAGAGCGCGCGACTGCGGCTCATCACTTATGGGTAGCTCGCGCAACAGCTCGGGCAGCAGTTCCTTGCAAATAAAATTGGCGTGGCGCTCGTCACCTGAGTATTCCTTAAGCCGATCGGGCGAGGTCGTGAGCGCGACGATCATGGGCGGAATCTCGAGCCGATGAATGAGATTATCCAGCACTATGCGCAGGTCCGAGTATTGCAGGTAATCATGACCGTCGTGCACGATAAGCAACGGATAGCGTCTTGAGCTCCGGTAACGTGCCGGCAGGTAAATATCTATCTCCCTTGTGTCGCCAAAGCTCGTGCTCTGCACCGCCATGCGGGTGAACTGGCCCTGCCTGCTCGTCGTGTCGGGCATGGTCCACTCGGGGCGCTGATAACGATAGCCACGGCAAACCGAATTGGCACCGAACGGATCGCGCGCCAGATAGGGATTGAGGCTATCCATCTCAAGGCGCCGGTTGCCGCCTGCTATCACCTCGTACTTGTATTCAATTCGCGATTCGGCCGGGAGCTCAATGGTGACAGCCCAAAGCCGGGTGTCAGCAAGTCTCTGCAGCGGCTGGGCAGTACGCAAACCAAAAATCCAGTGCCGTAAGAAAACCTCATCGGCATCGCCATGGTATACGAAAGTCACGTCGGTGCCGGCGACCATGGGAAAGCTGTGCCCGGCAATAAATTTTTCGACTTTATCCGGGCTGGGCGCACCCTTGCGCATCAGATTGCGAAGACTTTCATGCACCGGCATTGACTCCTGCAAGAACGCCATTTCGTTTTATGCGCCGGACGCCGCGGGCTGCCAGCAGACGGTCGTGGCTCCATGCAATCCAGTCACTCTCATCCAGCGCCAGGCAGCTGGCGGGAGCAAATCGTCGGGCCATCAGGGCGAGGTGATCGTCTTGCCCCAGATCCAACCTTTGGGTAGCTGCCGGAAGTGCGACAATCCTTGACGCTCTTCCAAGCCCGACATCCAGCAGCTCGGGCTCGCGTCGGCCCTGGGGTGCCTTGTCGTGAAAAAGAACCAGCTGGTCGGTCATGATCATGGCACCGGCTGACCAGCCAATGAGCGCGTGGCCGGCAAGCAGCTCGCGCATGCCGAGCAAACGCAAACGGCTCGCGAGCACGGCGACGTGACCGCCGGCGATAAGCACAGCGCCGAGACTGCTAAGTTGTTCGGCGATCTCTGATCGGTGCTCCCGCACGGCCGGCCGCTCAGCCAGCGCAACCTCTTTTTCAAATTCGCTGTGCACCTTCGCGATTTGACGAGAATGAAACCGGTCCAGTGCGCGAAGCTGGCTGATCGCCCCTCGAAGCTGCAGGCGCACGAGTTCCGCATCTTCGCTTCGCTTCATGAGGCGGTAGCAGGCATCTGCGCCGGAGCGCAGACGCACGCGGTAAAGGCGCTGCAGCTGCTTAAGAATATCCTGGCGCTTGCGGTGCGCCCGGAACAGACTGACGTCGAGTGCAAAAATTTTCTCTACACGTTCGTAGACGGCGAGGTCTGTGACTTCGACGCCCAGGTGCTCGGTCAGCTCCCCGATGTCGCCTTCCGCGTCGCGCCAGCCCGCCGTGATTGCCCCGATGCTTCCATCAACCCCGAGCGCGTTCACTGCCATCGCAACGCTTGCGGTCTGAGACTGAGGTCCCAGCAGGGCAATAAGCCCGGTTCGGTCTGGATGCGAGATCATTAACTGTCAGGCGCCTGAGGGCGCTCTTTCCACCTGGACGGTGGTCACCAGTTCCTTAAGTGCCGCCTTGACCACGTCCGTGTCGGGGTGTCGCAGAATTACGAATCCGTCTCCCTCATAGCTGTCTGACGCGGCCTGGCCGGGCTTTGGAAGATGCGCCTCGACCACGAGGTGACCCATGCGCGCCTGTGCAGCGTCGAGACCATGAATCGCCCGCACCGGACCCCGTCCCTGTCCACGGATGTAAGCCGCACCGCAGGCATACTTGCGCTCGGGCGGCTCAAACTCATCCAGCGCCATCAGGCCTGCCCAGCCCCGGTAGAAGTTCCAGTCGTGGGCGTGCGAGAGCAACGACATAAACTGCGCGCCAGGGGGCCTTGCCCCAACTTCGGAGATTGCTACGCTGCCGTCTTCGCGGCGGAACCATTCGAGGTGGCTGAACCCGTTTTCGAGTCCGAGCACTTTCAACGCCTTCGCTGCAGCCGGCGCAATTGCGCGCTGCTCGTCCCCGCCGGTGTTTCTGGGCAGCAGCACACACCATTGAATCCAGTCGTTCTCGAGCACCTGCAGTGGCGAAGGCATATATGCGCTCCACGAACTCCAGCAAGTCTCGCCGCGAAGGAGCGCGCTTTCGAATGAGAACTCACTGCCTGTCATAAACTCTTCCAGGAGACCCGGGTTGGCAGGATTTGGCGGGTATGCACTCAGGTACTTTCTCAGATCGCGCTCGTTTTCGAGCTTGAACGTTGCCTTCGCGCCCGCGCCAGCCGGCGGCTTCACCACAATCGGGAACCCGACTTGTTCGACAAAGTCGATGGCGGTTCGTGCATCGCCCGCAAGCCGGTGGCGCGCGCAGGCAATGCCCTCAGCGCGCAGTATTGATTTCATGCGCGCTTTGTCGCGAAAGTTGCGCGCAGCCTCGACGCCAAGGCCTTCAATTTTGAGAGCCTCCCGAACTTGCGCGACCGGTACCTGTGCCTGCTCAAGCGTTGCGAGAATGCGCCCGGGGCTGCCCAGGTGGGCGGCAAGTTTTTGGACAGCGATGGCGATTTGCGCCGGATTAAGCCCGTCGGCAATTTGCTCGTGCCCGACGAGCCTCGCACGCAAAGACGGTGGCAAGCGGTGCAGCGGATCCTGGCTGATGAGACTGAGTCGTACGCCTGGCAATTCGGCAGCGCCATACACGAAACGCAGGGTTGCCTGCATAAAAAACGGGGCGACAAAGACGACGTGCATATTGGCGTTGTCCGGGGGGTGGTTACCTGGCGCGCGAGTATATCACCCGGCTGATTATTGCCCTTGAAGCATGTCCTCGGTTACCAGCGCAACCCCTTTCCTGGTGATAAAGAAACGCTTCGCATCTTCCTCGGCATCCACGCCAATCGTCGTGCCATCGGCAATATCACAGTTTTCATCAATGACTGCCTTTCGGATCACGCAGTTTTTCCCGATCTTCACATTGGGCAGAATTACGGCGGCATCGAGTCGGGATCCTTCGTCTACGAGCACGTTGGAGAACAACACTGACTGGCGCACAACCGCCCCCGATATGATGCAACCGCCGGCCACCATGGAATTGATGGCCACGCCGCGGCGGCCATCTTCATCAAGCACAAATTTTGCAGGTGGTGCCTGCTCCTGATACGTCCAGATTGGCCAGTCATCGTCGTACAGATCAAGTTCAGGTGTGACGTGAACCAGCTCCATATTTGCGTCAAAGTAGGCGTCAACATTGCCTACATCCCGCCAGTAACTCTGAGCGCGTGTTTCGACATCTGTAAACGTATAGGCAAATACCTGACGATTATTAATCGTGCCGGGAATGATGTTCTTGCCAAAATCGTGAACAGACTGCGCATCTTCTGCATCATTGCGCAGAACCTCACACATGAGTTCACGGTTAAAAACGTAAATGCCCATGGATACCATCGCGGCATCCGGATCATCAGGAGTCGGCTCGGGCTTCTCCGGCTTTTCCGTAAAACGAACGATGCGGTCTTCGCTGTCCACGGTCATCACGCCGAATTCGCTGGCCTCGGAGACAGGAATACGCAGTACGCCCACGGTGATGTCGGCGCCTTTTTCCACGTGGTAGGCAATCATGGGGCCGTAGTCCATCTTGTAGACATGATCGCCCGCAAGAATCAGCACATGTTCCGGATTATGATCTTCGATGATGTCGAGGTTCTGATACACGCAATCAGCGGTGCCTCGATACCACATTTCTCCAATTTGTTGCTGGGCCGGCACAATTTCAATGAACTCGCCGAACTCGCCGCGCAGAAACCCCCAGCCCCTGCGAACGTGCTGAATCAGCGAATGCGCCTTGTACTGAGTCAGGACCAGGATCTGGCGAATGCCCGAATTGACGCAGTTCGAAAGTGGAAAATCTATGATTCTGAATTTGCCGGCAATCGGCGTGGCGGGTTTGGCGCGATTCAGCGTCAGCTGTTTGAGCCGACTTCCACGTCCTCCTGCCATGATCAGCGCCATGGTGCTGCGGGTAAGTCGACTGACGAAGCGGCCTGATCTTCTTGGTTTCATTTTTCTGCCTGGCTTGCTACCTGCATTGATTTCAAGGGTTTGGAATCCCTGCTCAGTACCCTTTTCGTTAAGATACATGCAGCTGAGTGGCACGGCAAACATCAGGCCGTGCAATCATTCTGACGCCCCACTGATTCTGCAATCAGACAAGCCGCAGCACGGATGCGCGCTTAGGGCCAGAGATTATTGGCCGGCAGGTTGCCCAAAACAATAGCAGGCGGCCAAAGGCGGTCGATTTTTGGGGTATGATTGCGGCGCACCGCTATTGGCGAATTACAAGCAGCGAAATGACGAAGCTGTCACGAATGAGAAAATGCGCCCCAGAATTTCCTTCAGGCTACCTGTGCAGGCCGGCCTGCGAGCCCGCGATTAGAATCCTGTGAGGCACAGAAACTCCAACGAGACCAATCACACTGTCTCGGTCCAGGCGCCCCTCGGTGAACTGTCGACTTTAAGTATAAATGACTTGCTGCGAGTGCCCGCCGACTCTCGATGGCGTACAGCCGTGGTCCTCTCTTTCTGGTTTTTATCGCTTCTGGTCTCCGTCGGAACTGGCATCGTGGTTATTGATAGCGAGCTTTCGGCCATCCCGTTCAATTTTCTGGGCTTCGATGCGCATGTCACCATTTATCCGCCGTTGATATTCTGCACAGTGTTGCTGTTCTGGATGGGATTTTTGTGGGCTTTTGTACCCGCCTATTTCGCTACCTTCATACTTGCCATTTACTCGAACATGCCGGCTGGGTGGGCAGTGCTTTTCGCGTTTTCCGATACGGTGGGGCTGGCATTCCTCGCCATAGCTTATCGCAGCACCGGAATAGGATTTGATTTACGCAATATCGCGACGATCGGATTCTACGTTCTGGCTTCGTTTATCGCCGCACTTGCCGGCGCATCGGGGTCATTCATCTGGAGCCATACCCAAAATCTGACTACAGTGGAAACGCTTGCCGTCTGGGAGGGCTGGTGGCTCGGCGGGTTTCTGCAGTCAGTTCTGATTTGCGGGCCAATTCTGTTTTTGCTGACGCCTGCTGTTTCCCGACTCAAGTTCCGCTGGTTTGGCGTAGCCATCCGACATCATCGAGGCGCGCTGATGTTAACAGCGGCGACGCTGATGGCGGTTTTTCTGTTGTGTGCATTTGCGCTGGGCAACGCATATCTGTCTCGTCTGCGAATTGGATCGCAGCTCGCTGAAGGATTCTCCGCTGCCCAGATCGCGGCGTTCGCAGATTCTGCTGTCGTCAACCTTGCGTGGGTAAGCGTGCTGCTGATTATTGCCAGTGGGCTGGGTTTTCTTGGCCTGACAGCTCGCTGGAACAAGGAACTTGGCAGAGAGGTTCGAGTGAGAACCAGACTGCTGGAACAGGCAAGAAAACGAGTGAGTGCGATCATCAACATGGTGCCTCACATGATTTTTGCCAGAGACGCCGCCGGAGACTTTGTATTTGCAAATCGAGCGACCGCCAGAGTGCTGGGGCAAAGCGAGAGCGAACTCACACATACCGGGTCACAGTCCTTGCCGGACGTCAGCGAGCGGCTTGAGAAACTCGCAGAGGAGGACAAAAAAGTGTTTTCTGAGACGGCCGTGGACCAGGAGTCCGTAGAGATTCTGAAGAACGCTGCCGGGGAAGAGCGCAAGCTGAGGGTTTCACGCCAGCTGCTTGAACAGGACGAGGCAAATTCGCCGGCCGTGCTGACGGTTGCGGTGGACATTACCGAGCAGGAACAGGCAGAGGCCCGGCTGACGGCGCTGGTTTCTGATCTGGCTGACAAGAATCTTGAGCTGGAAAGATTCACCTATACGGTATCCCATGACCTGAAGAGCCCGATAATCACTATTCGTGGCTTCGCAAAGGAGATGGCTCGTCAGATTGGTGCCGGGAACACTGAGGAACTGCGCCAGGACCTGGCACGCATCGATAAGGCCTCAGCTCGAATGCAGAAGCTGCTGGACGGCTTGCTGGTGTTGTCTCGCAGCGGCAAGCTGAGTGGTCCGAAACAAAGGGTCAATATGAACCGCCTGGTCGACGAGGTGATCGAAATCATGCAGGGGCAGATTGCCGACAGCGGCGCGACAATAAAGGTGGCCGACGAGCTGCCTGACGCCAGCGGTGATCCTGTACGCCTGTTCGAGCTGGTGCAGAATCTTGTGGAGAATGCTATTAAATTCACGGCTACGGGCACCGCGCCTGATGTCATCATAGGGTGTGAGCAGTTCGAGGCTGAAAACCGCTACTTTATTGAAGACAACGGGCCCGGCGTTGATCCCGATGACCGTGAGAGGATTTTCGGGCTTTTTGAGCAGGTCGAACAGACTGACAAAGGCACCGGGATCGGGCTGTCTCTTGCCCGACGAATTTTGCAGGTTCACGGCGGGACCATATGGGTTGAGCAGGGTAGGGAGCTAAGTGGTGCACGATTCGTGTTTGTGTTGCCGCCTGCAGGCCCGTCCCAGAAGGGTTGAGGTTCGGACCGGCCTGCGAGCAAAACGAACGCAGCGGCCAGATGTTCCAACATGCTATGATTTAGCTGGTTGTCCATGAGGGATCGATTCCATGGAAGGAAATTTTGACGATGATTACGCACAGACAGTTTTGCTGGTCGAGGATAATCCTGACCACGCAGAACTCATCGGGCGATGCCTGGATTGCGAGCAAATCGGGGCGCGTCTGTATCATGTCAGTGACGGGGAAGCGGCGCTGGAATTCCTCGAGCGCAAAGGCCATTTCAGCGACCCCAATGCGAGTCCACGTCCGGTACTGATATTCATGGATCTGCGCCTGCCGAGGCTGGATGGTTTGAGCCTGCTACGCTTTATCAAGAATGACTCGAATCTGAGGTCCATCCCTGTGGTGGTTCTGACCACGTCAACGGCTGCGCCGGATATCGACGGCGCCTACTCGGCGCACGCCAACGCCTATCTGGCCAAATCTCTCAATTTTGACGAATTCAAAACGCATCTGCAGGCCGCTGCGAAGTTCTGGCTGCAGTGCAATCGAACACCGTCGCTGGCATTAAATCAAGAGTGATAGCAATTTGGGCGAGTACCAACAGGAATCCGCAGGTGTTGCCTACGACTTTGAGATTCTTGTCGTCGAAGACTCTGAGGATCATTGCGAGCTGATACGCCGCGCATTCTCGGATTCTTCTATGAATGTGACCGCCAGGTATTGCGGTAGCATTGCAGAGGCGAGGCAAAGACTGGCAGAGTCCGTTCCCGATCTTGTCCTCGCCGATATCCGGCTTCCCGATGGGGACGGTAAAACGCTGATTTCGAACGCTGGACAACGAGCCCCGCTCGTTTTGATGACAAGCTTTGGTGATGAGACTCAGGCGGTCAATGCCATTAAGGCTGGTGCGCTGGACTATGTCGTAAAGCTGGAAAACAGTTTTGCCGAACTTCCATCTATCTGCTGGCGCGCTGTGCGTGACTGGCGCGTCCGTTTATCTGCGAAGGAAGCGCAGCAGGCTCTCGCGCTCAGCGAGAAGCGCTATCGCACTTTGTTTGAGAATGTGCCTGCAGGAATTTTCCAATGTGACAAGGCGGGGATTCTGACAGAAGTTAATCCGGGTCTGGTCAGCATGCTTGCTTATCCTGATGCGGAGTCCATGCTGGGTCTTCATCTTTTTCGCGATTTGTTTGTTGATGATGGCGCGCTTCCCCGGAACATTCGTTCAATGAGCAGTTCAGCGGGAAATGAGACGCATCAGGTGAGGATAAAGCGCTACGGAGGCGGAGAGTGTGTCGCAGCGCTGAGCATTAAGCCTGTACAGCAGGATGGTCGTGACTGTTGTTACGAAGGATTTATTTTTGATCAGACCAGGCAATTCGAAGCTGATGCCGCGCTCGCCGAAACCAGGCTGAGAATGGAGGCTGCATTTCGAAACGTATTTGGGTTTATTGTCCTGGTAGACCCGCAAGGCAGCGTGCTCGATATGAGTGATTCGGTCATTGCCGCCACAGGCTGCGTGCGATCGGAAGTCGAGGGCCGGCCGCTGTGGCTGGCGCCCTGGTGGCGTGATCTCGACGGAGAGGCGGAATCGGTTAAGACGGGCATAGCCTCTGCACTTTCGGGCGAGTCAGTACGAGACAGGGCCAAATTTGCAATCGCAAACGGAGACGTGCGCATCGGTGATCGATCTTTCAATCCGATTTCGGACGACCAGGGGCGAGTGCGATTCATCGTCGTTGAAGGCCGCGACATCAGTGAGTTGATTGATGCAAACGAGAAACTTGAAGAGAGTGAGCAGCGTTTTCGCAGGCTGTTTGAGGAGGCATCCGAGGCGCTGGTTGTATACGACCTGGATACCAACGGTTTCATCGATCTGAACGGGAAAATGGAGCGGCTGTTTGCGAGCGATAAGTCTGAACTTCTTGGTAAGAATGCGCTGACTTTGAGTCCAGAGTTTCAGCCCGGCGGCAAAGAATCTTCGGCGCTTCTGCGGCATCACATGAAGCTGGCCCTTGCCGGTGAGACGCCGGTGTTCGAGTGGGAATTTCTGACTTTGTCCGGTAAGCAGATTACCAGCGAGGTTCGGTTGAGCCGGATGCTTGACGGTCAGCGGACCCTGGTTCGTGGCAGCATTACGGATATTGGAGTTCGTAAAGAGGCGGAGAGACGCCTGAGAGAAAGCCAACAGAGAATGAGTGCACTCGTGGAGAATGCGACCATCGGCATTCTCGAAATCGACGAGGAAAACCGGGTTATGTCGGCAAATCCGGTTGCCGTCGCAATGCTCGCCAAGAATGACGCTACAGAAACCACCGGGAGCGGTTTTTTAAGCTACGTGCCGTATGAAAGCCGAAGCCAGGTAAGGCAGGCGTTGGGTTCAGCGTGGCGGGGGCATGATTCCAGTCTCGTTTTTCCACTTACGGCTGTACCAGACAACCGGATCATATCAGGCTCCATTGTCGCCATCAGGGGTAATACAGGCGAAGTCTCCCGAGTCATCCTTATGTGCGACGACATCACCGATCGCCATGTAAACGCCCGGCGCCTTGAGGCTGAGCGACAATTTACAGAATCGGTGGTGAACAGCCTGCCGGGCTCGTTTTTTGTCTTCGAAGAAAACGGTGCCCTCGTAAGATTTAATGATCGCTTTTTTTCCGCGAACGGTTTTACTCGGGTCGAGGCAGAACAAATGCGTCCGCTCGATTTTATTGCCGATGAAGACAAAGCTGCTGTAGCCACAAAGTTGCGGGAAATATTCGAGCTTGGTGAGGCGTCCGTCGAAGCACATGTAAGCACGAAACATGGCCTGCGTATTCCCTATTCTTTCAGCGGCCGCGCGCTGGAACAGGATGGCAAACGATTTGTTGTGGGTTTCGGGCTCGATATCAGTGAGCGGCGGCGAAACGAAAGCCGGTTTCGTGCAGAAAAGAAATTTGGGGACACGGTTATTAATTCGATGCCTGGCGTTTTTTACGTCGTCAGTGAGGAGAGAAGAATTGTCCGCTGGAATGATAATCTTCTGAAAATGATCGGTAAGCGGGCCGATGAAATGGCGACCGTTGCTCCCATGAATTTTGTAGCCGAGCAGGACCGGGAAGCCGTTGCAAAAGGATTACAGAAAGTTTTTGAGGACGGCGAAGCGCGTGTTGAAGCCAGTTTTTTGAACGCCAACGGTGAGGAAAACCCGTTTCTGCTGACGGGTATCCGCCTGCATACTGACAACGGTGTCTTTATGGTGGGCATGGGCTTTGATATCAGCGAACGTAAAGTCTATGAGGCGCAGTTGCGGGCAAGCGAAAACTATCTGCGTTCGGTTGTGGAGTCCGAGCCGGAGTGTGTCTGGACGCTGGATCGGGAAGGCCGAATTACTGATATAAATCCCGCGGGCAGGATGATGCTGGGCGACGCCCTCGTTGAGAGGGCCAGTTCCACGTCCATCGCTGAATTTATCCGGCGGGAGCAACGCGAGGCATTCCTTCAGCTGAACGAGTCTGTTTTCTCCGGTCATTCCGGAATCCTGGTGTTCGGGATTGAGACCGGGAATGGCACGGTTCGCTGGCTTGAGACCCACGCTGTCGCGCTTCGCGATGGCGACGGTCGCATCGAAGGTCATCTGGCGGTGACGCGGGATATTTCGGAAAAGCGAAACGCCGAAGCAAAAATTCAGAAGTATTCGGATCGCTTGCAGAAGCTTTCCCAGAAATTACTCGACACTCAGGAAGCTGAAAGGCGGCATCTCGCGCGGGAGCTACATGATGAGGTGGGGCAAAGCCTGACGGCCTTGAAGCTCAACCTCGGGCACGGCATGAATGAGACGCCGGGCCGCCTTGCCAACCCGAGCGACAGCATGCTGATCATCGATCGGGTTCTTGAGCAGATCCGCAACCTGTCGCTAAATCTGCGCCCGGCAATACTTGACGATTTCGGATTGCTTCCGGCTCTGCGGTGGTACGTTGACAATCAAGCGGCGCGCGCCGCGGTGCGCGCACGGCTCTCGGCTGACAGCCTGACGGGTGTGCGCCTTCAAAGCGATATTGAAACCGCAGCTTTTCGCATCGTGCAGGAGGCTCTCACCAACGTTTTGCGGCACGCGCAGGCGAGGAGTGTGGAGATTGAGGTCGAGATTAGAAATGACCGCCTCAGTATCAAGATTCATGATGATGGCAAAGGTTTTGACGCGTTTGAGCAAATGCGCAAGGCGGCCAGCGGCGGTAGCTTTGGCTTGCTTGGACTTAAGGAGCGCGCCGGATTGCTGGGTGGTGCCGCATTTATTGAGTCCAGCCCCGGGGCTGGCGCAACGGTAGCGGCATGGCTGCCACTCGTGGAAAGCGAAGTCGCCCAGGATATTTCACCAGCGGGTCTCGAGAACAACTCGGGTGATAAAACAATTTCCAGGGTGAATCGGCAGTGAGCAGGTGATGCGCATAGTCTTGTGTGAGGACCATACTCTGGTGCGAGCCGGTATCAGCGCATTGCTGAAAAGTTTTCCCGATGTTCAAGTAGCCGGAGAGGCTGGCGACGGTCGCAAGGGTCTTGCACTGGTAAAGAAAGAACGGCCGGATGTGGTGCTCATGGATATTGCGATGCCAAGTTTGAATGGGCTCCAGGCGTCGGCGCGAATCGCCAGGGATTGCCCTGAGACCAAGGTCATATTTTTGTCCATGCATTCCAACGAAGAGTACGTTTTGCAGGCGCTGCGAACCGGTGCATCGGGTTATCTTCTGAAGGAATCCGCAACCTCCGAGCTGAGGAAGGCACTGGATACTGTGGCGGGCGGAGACACCTATCTGAGTCCTGCTATTTCACGATTGGTAATCGATGACTATCTGGGGCGCGTTGAATCCTCAAAAAATCCTCTCGACCGGCTGACGCCACGGCAGAAGGAAATCCTGCAGCTGATCGTGGAAGGCAATTCCACGCGTAAAATCGCTGAGATGCTGCACGTCAGTACAAAGACGGTTGAGACCCACCGGGCACAGCTCCAGGAGCGGCTCGGTATCTACGATGTTCCTGGCCTGGTGCGCTTCGCAATCCGCGTTGGCCTGATATCGCCGGATATGTGAGTTATTCCCGCAACCGAAAAATCGGGGTTTTCCTGATATTTTTCTTCCGCCGGTTAGGGCAAAGTGGTTTGTGAGTCGGGCAAAAGCCCGACTGCTGCAGGCAATGAGCCACGGGGTAGAAATGCTAACGCTAAAGAGAAAACGCGGTGAATCCATCAGGGTATTTCCCGATGAGGCGCTGGATCTTAATATGACTGTTGGCGAACTGTTTCGCGACGCCGAGATCATCATCGAGGTGCGCGAGACCCACCGCGGATCTGTGAGCGTCGGCATTGAGGCGCCCGCGCAGCTCAAAATCTGGCGCAATGACCAACGCCGGGAGCGTGGCTGAGGCTTTATTCCCTCCGGTTCCTTTGCATAAGCTGCGTGGCCTTCAGGCGGGGCGGTTGATTTTCATAATTTCCAGCGTAGGCCGGTCACCCATTCGGTAGTAGGGGTGCTGCTGCCGGAACTCCCTGATAGCGTTGTCGCGATCCGTTTCCGTGCGGTACCAGCATTCCTTGGTCCAGCTCGGGCCAAGAATTTCCGAAAAAGTATCATCGGGCGGCAGACTGATACGCAGGCCAAAGCGCGCTGTGTTCTCTGCCTGATCTTTATTGACGTTGTGAGAGTGGATTCTGACGTCAGTTCTGTCCGTACTCATTGCTTCTCCAGCCTTCTGATTTCCTGAACAGCCACTGAAAGTGTTGCGAATTCCATATTCGCGGAGGCGCGCATTTCTTTTAGCACCTGTTTCGCGTGGCTGACTTTCCGGGCGTTACCGCTCGCCCATAATTCCACGGCCTCGTCAGGTTCCCTGCGCGGCGCAATCTTTTGAATCTCTGCGGTCAGCCCGCGGTGAATCTGGTAAAGGTTTTCGCGCAGCGTATGCCGCGCAGCGGCCTGCCACTGGCCATCAACCGCAAGCTTCTCGATCTGCTTGCGCAGCCAGTTGAGCCCCGTTGCCTCGGCCAGGCAAAAGTAAATATCCGCGATGCGCGTAACGCTTGCATCTGTGGCCTTCGCGACCTCAACCAGGTCGAGTGCCGGTCGCATCACCGGCAATAACGCGATCTGTTCGGACAGAGTTTCTGGCACGCCGATATTGACATAGAGCTGCCGGGTTTCCTGGAACTGCTTAAGATCGCTGCCCAGCAGCAACTTGTTCATTACGCCATACAGTTCGGTCACCCCCGGGAGAAAGTGGTCGACGGTATCGGCGATGTTCAGCGATTTCCACAGCGGGCCCAGCAGCCAGCGAGTGGCGTGTTTGAGCAGCTGCGTGGTCTCGGACATCATCGCGTATTGAACACGGGCATTCACCTGGTTATCGAGATTCTCGATATCTATCCAGATTTCTCGCATGCCGAACGCTTCTCGTGCGATGGTGTAGGCGCGCGCCACGCTTGCCGCATCAGCGCCTGCTTCTTCCTGCATTCGATCGGCAAAGGTCGGCCCCATGCGGTTGATCATGCTGTTGGTGATCGCATTGGCAATAATCTCGCGGCGCAAGCGATGTTTGCCCATTAGTTCGCTGTGATGTTTCTGCAACGGCGCGGGAAAATAGCGAGTGAGTTCGAGGCCGAGATAAGCATCCTCGGGAACGTCCGACTTCAAAAGGTCTTTGTACAGACTGATTTTGCTATAAGAAAGTAATACCGCGAGTTCCGGCCGGGTCAGACCTCTCTGGTTACGCCGTCGTTCGGCAATTTCTTCTTCATTCGGAAGCGCCTCGAGCGCACGATCAAGTTCTTTTCGCCTTTCCATGGCGCGAATAACGTGGGCGTGTTCGTTTACTCGCTCCGCGGCGTGGGTCTCGAGCATACTTATTGCCTGACTCTGCAGGTAGTTGTTGCGCAGGACGAGTTGCCCTACTTCGTCAGTCATTGCGGCCAGCAGTCGTTGCCGTCGGGCATCGGTCAGGCGCTTGTGCTGACGTACGAGATTCAGGAGTATCTTGATGTTGACCTCCCGGTCCGAGCAGTCCACGCCCGCCGAGTTGTCAATGAAGTCGGTATTCATTCTGCCGCCTGCGAGGGTATATTCCACCCGACCCAGCTGGGTGAAACCCAGGTTGCCGCCTTCGCCTATTACTCTGCACCGCAGGTCTGAACCGTTAACGCGCACGCTGTCGTTGGTGCGATCACCGACGTCTGCGTTGGCTTCGGTGCTCGCTTTGACATACGTCCCGATGCCGCCATTCCACAGCAGATCGACACGCATTTTGAGTATGGCAGTAATCAATTCCTGGGGCGTCAGCGATTCCTGCTTAAGGTCGAGCATCGCGCGAACTTCTTTGCTGGGTTTTATCTGCTTGTCTTTTCGCGAGAATATCCCGCCGCCCTTCGACAGCAGTTCTGTGTTGTAGTCATCCCAGCCCGATCGCGGCAGTGCAAACAGCCGCTTTCGCTCTGCAAAACTGCTGGCGGGGTCGGGATCCGGGTCAAGAAAGATATGCAGGTGATTGAAGGCCGCCTGCAGGCGGATATGCGGCGAAAGCAGCATGCCATTGCCGAACACGTCGCCGCTCATATCGCCTATACCGGCGGCGGTAAAAACTTCTTTCTGTGTGTCTACGCCAATTTCACGAAAGTGACGTTTGACCGATTCCCACGCGCCTCGGGCAGTAATGCCCATTTTCTTGTGGTCGTATCCGACCGAGCCGCCCGATGCAAATGCGTCACCCAGCCAGAAGCCATGTTCGATGGAGACGCTGTTGGCGATATCTGAAAACGTCGCTGTCCCCTTGTCCGCCGCGACCACGAGATACGGGTCGTCGTTGTCATGACGCACAAGTTTTTTGGGTGGGCGCACGGCGTCGTCGATGATGTTATCGGTCAGATCGAGAAGGCCGTTAATAAACACCTTATAGCAATCGACTACCTCAGCCATAACTTCTTCGCGGGTGCCGGTAGGAAGCTGTTTCACGACGAAGCCACCCTTGGCGCCAACCGGCACGATTACGGTGTTCTTTACCATTTGCGCCTTCATCAGGCCGAGAACCTCTATGCGGAAGTCTTCGCGGCGGTCTGACCAGCGCAGGCCACCGCGAGCCACTGTGCCGCCGCGCAGATGCACGCCTTCGACTCGTGGTGAGTAAACAAAAATCTCAAACATCGGTCTTGGCTTTGGCAGGTCAGGAACTTCGCGCGGATCAAGCTTGAAGGAGATGTAAGGCGTTTCTTCGCTTTCCTCATCCAGCTGGAAATAGTTGGTCCGCAAGGTAGCCATAATGGCGCTGAGAAAACTTCTCAGAATGCGGTCATCATCCTGACTTGCAACGCCGTCTAACAGTTCCAGAAGATGCTTCCTGGCCTTGTCGGTGCGTCGGTTTCTGGCTTTCGCGCTCAGACCGGGATTGTGTCTCGATTCGAGAATCTGAACGAGCGTGGCGCTGAGCGCAGGGTTTTGCCCGAGAGAGTTTTCCATATACGCCTGGCTGAAAGGCAAGCGTGTCTGCAGCAGATACTTGCAGTATGCGCGCAGCACGGCCACCTGCCGCCACGAAAGACCAGCGCCGAGAACAAGGCGGTTAAAACCGTCATTATCTGTCTGACCACGCCAGGCCCGATAAAAAGCCTGCTGAAATTTCGCGTTTACCTTGCCCGGGTCGATAACGCTGTGGGCGTAGACCATCTCGAAATCCTGAATCCAGATTGTGGATCCATCCGCAAATTCGACGCGATAGGGCCGTTCACTGATCACCTTCAGTCCCATATTCTCGAGCATCGGCAATGCTTCCGAGATAGGAATGGGATTCTGGCGATGAAAAACCTTGAAGCGGAGGTTGCTGTCCGGGAAGCTTGGCGGCCGGTACAGGCTCATTCTGAGGCTACTGGCGTCTTCGCCCAGGTCGTCCATTTTTTCAATATCGAAGCTGGCGGCGCGCGGCGATACATCTTCCTCGTAGGCGGCCGGAAAGCATCGGCCGTATTTGTCGAAAAGTTCGAGGCCGCGCTGTTCGCCGAAGCGCTCCATCATGGTCTCTGCGAGCAGATCCTGCCAGGACCTTACGGCAGCTGTGATTCGTTTTTCTATGCTGCGGATATTGAATCTTGGCTGGGCGCCTGGCTCTGTGCGGACGATGATATAAACGCGCGCCAGCACGGACTCTGAGAGCTGCGGCGTTGAATCCACCGCAGTGCCGTCAAATGTATCACGGAGTATCTCTTCAATTTTCTTGCGCACCGCCGTGTTGTATTGCTCTCTTGGAACGAAAACGAGACACGAGAAAAAGCGGCGAAAGGCGTCGCGGCGTATAAAAACGCGGATACGTTGCCGATCCTGGAGGCTGCTGATTCCCATCGAGATTCGAAAAAGATCTTCGACGGTGCCCTGGAAGAATTCGTCCCGCGGATAGTTTTCCAGTATATGCATGAGCGCCTTGCCCGCATGGCTGCTTGGGCGCAGGGCAGAGCGTTGCATAATCTGCTCGAATTTTAATCGCAGCAGCGGGATTTCGCGTGGGCTGCGGCTGTAAGCCACGGATGTGAAAAGGCCAAGAAAACGGCGTTCGCCGGTTACCTGCCCCTCCGCGTCGAAGATTTTTACGCCTATGTAGTCGAGATAACCAGGTCGGTGGACGGTTGAGAGCGAGTTGGCCTTGGTGATGATCAGCAGTTCGCGATTACGGGTCTGCTTGCGGATATCTTCGGCAAGCTGCTGGCTGCTTCTGGCGCCACCCCCGGGGGGTGGCCGATGCTCCTCTCGCAGGATGCCGAGTCCGCTGCCTTTCTTCGCCTCGAGCGTCGTTTCGCCGTTCTCGGTCACCAGGTCATATTCGCGATACCCGAGGTAGGTGAAATGGTCCTGTTCCATCCACTCCAGCAACTCTTCGCTCTCTTTGAGCGCCTTTTTATCCAGCGGCGGCGGATTTTCACGCAAAAATTTGCGCGTGCTGCGGCTTGCCTCG
Source organism: Gammaproteobacteria bacterium (assembly GCA_013003115.1). Taxonomy (GTDB): domain Bacteria; phylum Pseudomonadota; class Gammaproteobacteria; order Steroidobacterales; family JABDLF01; genus JABDLF01. Next base: position 37,071 of record JABDLF010000002.1, on the reverse strand, counting down.
AGCATTTTCTGCCAGTCGGCCGTTGCGAGGCGGATATCTTCCAGCGTTTCGGCAATGGCGCCCTCGAGGCTCTGCGCCAATTCACCCTCGCCAATGCGATTAAAGATAATCTGAACGAATGACTCCGGCTTCTGCCCGCGCGCTGTCTTATCGGGGGCAACCACGCTTGTGATGTTGTTGTCTTTGTTTCGCTTGACCAGAAAAACAGGGTGAAGCGTCAGGTGTATCGAGAGTCCTGCCCGGTTCAAAACCATGCCGAGAGAATCCACCAGAAATGGCATGTCGTCATTGACCATCTGCAGGACGGTATGAGGGGAACTCCAACCATCACGCTTTGCAATAGGGTTCAGGAACCGATGAAGGGACTGCCCGGGTTTCCGCTGGCTGCCGAAATCAAGATGCGAAAGTGCCATGCCTGCGAGGTTGGCCGGGCTTCTCTCGCGCAGGTCTTCAACCGCCACGTTCTTGAAATACAGCGTAATGAAATCTTCGATATTAACAAGAGGCCGCTTGCCCGCCTGGGCAGTTGCCTCGGCGATGACCTTCTCAAGAATCTTATTTTTTGCGTCTGAAAGTCTTCTTTGTGGCATCGGCCGGGCTCCGCATTACCTCAGCATCGATTTGAGGGTGGCGCGACGAAATTCCATGAGTTCAGTTCTGCAGGCAAACAGAGTTTAACTGCTTTCAGCCGGAAAGCGGACTATCCAGGACCAAATTTGCCGATCTTCGGTCGGCGGGTGATTAATTGGCGCGCTGCAAATCTGCGATTAGTGCGGCCAGCAGACGACATGCCTCTCCCCCCGTGACGCAACGGTGATCGAAAGTCAGGGACAGGGGAATGCGCTTGTGGACCTCTATGCCGCCCATCACCGGTACGACATCGTGCCGCGTGCCGCCGGTTCCGAGAATGGCGATCATTGGCGGAACGATCACCGGCGAGGCATATCGGCCCGCCATCATGCCGAAATTCGACAGCGTAATGGTGGGGTTTTTCATGTCGGCCGGCGCAACGCTGCGCTCTCGGGTGGCCACCTTCATGCGATCCAGATCCGAACGCAGGGTCGCTGCATCCTTGCTTCCGACGTCACGCAGCACCGGCACGATCAGGCCATCAGGCGTATCCACCGCCATGGCAAGATCAATACGGTCAAACAGGCGGCGCGTCATGGCCTCGCCGTCATACCAGCCGTTGAGCGCGGGCTCAGCCTTGCAGCCGGCAACCAGCGCGCGAATTATCCGCACGGTGATGTCCTGGCCTGGCGCCCAGCCATGGATGTCGGCGTCATCGAATAGTGTGCACTGGGCAATCTGATCGCGTGATGCGCTCATGCTTTGCGCCATGGCACGGCGGGGGCCGCGAAGGCGCTCGGGCTCACCGGTTAAGGGCTTAAGACGCTGAGGCCGGGCCGTGACGCCGGACCCTTTGGTCGAAGCAGTGGGTGTGTCGCTTGCATAGGCCCGCACGTCGTTTGCGGTAACCAGCCCGTTCCTGCCCGTTGCCTCGACGTTCGCGAGATCCACACCGAGACTCTTGGCCAGGGCCCGGACTGCAGGCGCAGCCTTTACGCGACCGGTTTTTTTGGCACGCCTTCTGCTTCCTGCTCTGGCTGTTTCCACCAGCGTCTCGTCGCTGCTGGGCATGTTGCCCACCACCGTGCCGGAATCGCTGCTCGCAGCCTGAGCACTGGACTCGCCCGCATCGTTTTTCGACGAGACGTCAGTCTTGCCTGATTCCCCGGCAACGACGAAGTCGACAAGTGGCTTACCCGTTTCAACCACGTCGCCTTCACCCGCGTAGAGTTTGAGCACCTTGCCGCTCACGGGAGAGGGCACGTCTACAACAGCCTTTGCCGTCTCGACCGACAAGAGCGGCTGATCGGTGCTGATCTCGTCGCCTTCCTTTACGTGCCACGTTACGATTTCTGCTTCCGGAAGGCCTTCACCAAGGTCCGGGAGATTAAAGGTCGTCATGCGTCACTCCTCCAGCGTTGCGCGGACCGCATCAACGATGCGCGCCACGCTTGGCATGTATTCCCATTCGGTCCGGAACAATGGCATCACCGTGTCGTAACCGGTAATACGACGGATTGGTGCCTGCAAATCGTAAAGCCCCTTCTCGGCAACGGACGCGGCAATCTCGGCGCCCACCCCGCAGCTTTTAGCGGCCTCATGCACAATGACCAGGCGGCCTGTCTTTTCCACGGATTCCAGAATGGTGTCCATGTCGATGGGGCTCACCGTGGCGACATCAATCACTTCGCAGCTAATGCCTTCGTCTGACAACTGAGCCGCAGCCTTCTGGGTTTCATGGATCATGGCGCCCCATGTCACAAGCGTCACATCGTCGCCGTCTCTCAGCGTGTAGCAGACATCCAGTGGCAGCGCCTCGCCGTCATCTTCCACTTCCTGCTTCGCAAGGCGATAAATACGCTTCGGCTCGAGAAAAACCACGGGGTCGGGATTTCGGATTGCCGCCAGCAGCAGGCCATATGCACGCGCGGGTGAGGAAGGAATTACGACACGAATGCCCGGCATGTGTGCAAACAGTGCCTCTGTACTCTCTGAATGATGTTCCGGCGCGTGGATGCCACCGCCAAATGGCGCGCGCAGAACCATGGGGCAACTCAGGCGACCCCGGGTCCGATGCCGCATTCTTCCCGCGTGGCTGATCATCTGATCGACGGCCGGATAAATGAATCCCATGAACTGTATTTCTGCCACTGGCCGCATGCCCTGCGCGGCCATGCCAACCGACATACCTGCGATCATCCCCTCTGCGAGGGGCGTGTCCCAGACGCGCTGTTTGTCGAAGCGCTGCTGCAGGCCTGCGGTTGCACGAAAAACGCCACCATTGACGCCGACATCCTCGCCGAGCACTACCACCCGATCGTCACGCTCCATTTCGTGGGCCAGTGCCATGGTAACGGCTTCGATCAGGGTTACGCGCGCCATGTCAGTGCCCACCCTTGCCGAAATATGCGATCGCCGTATCGCGCTGCTCTTCCATAGCCTCGGGCAACTCGGCGTACATGTAATCAAACATGGACTCCGGCGTCGGCGGCGGGCTATCGAGGTAAGCCTGCACCGCTGCCTCTACTTTTTTCTGACAATCCTTGATGAGTTTACTTTCGCGCTCATCGTCCCAGGCGCCAATATCCTTCAAATAGGCGCGCATCCGCAGCAGCGGCTCGTTCTTCCATGCGTCGTCGACTTCTCCCTGGCTGCGATAGCGACTCGCATCATCTGCCGTCGTGTGGTCGCTGAGTCGATAGGTCAGCATCTCGATCAAGGTCGGCCCCTCGCCATGACGCGCCCGTTTCAGGGCTTCTGCGATGGCATGCCGGACGGCTACAACGTCATTGCCATCGACCTGTACTCCCGGAATGCCTGCTGCAACGGCTTTTTGCGCCAGGGTTTCGCAGGCGGTTTGAATTTCGATGGGTACGGAAATCGCCCATTTGTTGTTAACCACGACGCCCACCAGCGGAAGCTTTGTTACGCCGGCAACGTTCAGGGCTTCGTAGAAAGCGCCCTCAGACGTGCCTCCGTCTCCAATTGATGTTACTGCGCAGCGCTTTTCTCCGCGCAGCTTGAATGCCATGGCAGCACCCGCTGCATGCAGAAACTGCGTTGCGATGGGAACGCACCAGGCAAAATCCTGCCTGGGGACCTCGTAGTCATTGCCTCTCTCGTCACCGCCCCAGTAAAGCAGGACTTCTTCCATTTTTACGCCGCGCCAGAATTGCGCCCCATACTCTCGATACATGGGTGCGTAAACGTCATTTTTATCCATGGCCGCCCCCATGCCTACATGGGCGGCCTCGTGCCCCAGACACGAGGCGTAGGTCCCGAGCTTTCCTGTTCGCTGCAGGTTGATGGCCTTGGTGTCGAATACCCGGGTCAGGCTCATAAGGCGGTACATCCTGAGCAGTTCCTCAGGATCTTCCGCGAAGCCGGGTAGTTTGCCAACGGGCTTACCTTTCGGATCGATGCACTGAAGGTAGGGTATTTTGAAATTAGCGACAGTCTTCAAGAAAAACTCCTGTAGGTGTAGCTGCCCGGCAAAGCGCAGGAATGATTCATTTCTGTGAATGCCGCGCCTGGGAAGCCTTGTTTGCGTCTTATTTCCCGGCTCCGGGCACGACTTCCAGGAGTTTAAATCCTCTCCCTGCGAGCCCTCGATCGAGCACGGCATTATACAGGATGTGCCAAAAGCGAGGCATCGCAATATCGCAATGATGCGCTGCGCAAGCGAGCGGGGATACAATGCATCGCTGACCGGCTATATCAGGACACTGGAACCTCGAATGAAAAAGCGTGAAATGGAAAAAGGCATTCACACCGACCTCTCCGCGCAGATGACCTATGAGGGATATCTCGGCCTCGAGACGCTGCTGGCCTCGCAACATCCTGTCAGCGAACCCATGCATCACGATGAAATGCTTTTCATCATCCAGCATCAGACTTCGGAGCTCTGGTTCAAGCTGATTCTGCACGAGCTTCACGCCGCCATCGCGTCGGTGCAGCAGGGGGCCCTCGAGCCTTGCTTCAAGATTCTCTCGCGCGTGAAGCAGATTCAGCAGCAGCTTTATGGACAATGGTCGGTTCTGGAAACCCTGACGCCTTCCGAGTACATGGAGTTCCGGCATGTACTCGGCCGCGCGAGTGGCTTTCAGTCTTCCCAGTACCGGGAACTCGAATTTTTGCTTGGCAACAAAGACCCGGACATCCTCAAAGTGTTTGCCTACAGTCAGCCCGTTCGCGATCGCCTGGAATCCGTGCTGAAGAAGCCGAGCCTGTACGATGAGTTTCTGCGCTATCTCAAGCGCCAGGGATACGATATTCCGGAGGCTGCCACGGAACGCGACTGGTCCCAGCCCTATGTGGAATCCGCTGGCGTTCTCTCGGTAATAACGAGTATCTACCAGAGCACGGATCGCAACTGGGAGGCCTACAACATGTGTGAAAAACTCATCGACCTGGAGGTGAATTTTCAGCTCTGGCGCTTTCGCCATATGAAAACCGTGGAAAGGATCATCGGCTACAAGCCCGGCACGGGCGGTTCATCTGGCGTGGCATTTTTAAGAAAGGCCCTCGACATCCAGTTTTTTCCTGAACTCTATTCGGTTCGAACCGAACTGGGTGCCTGAAACGGAGGCTCTTCTCCTATGGGCCCGATCTCGCTGGCTCGCTTCATCAGTTTCAGCAGTGACTTCTCAAGCAGCAGTCGTTCTTTCTGGTTAAACCCTTCAAGCAGCCTCGCTTCGTAGGCCATCGCCATGGGGGCGATTTCGCATAGCAGTGCCTGACCTGGTTCCGAAAGGGCCAGTACCGATCGGCGTCGATCGGCGGCGGCGATTTCGTGATCCACCAGTCCGGCGCTCCGTAGCCTGTTGACAGCGCGGCTCACTGCCACTTTGTCCATCGCCGTCTTTTCAGCCACTTCGCGCGCGGCGATGTGCGGGAATCGCCCCAGTACCGCGATGATTCGCCACTCCGGGATCGTCAGCCCGAAGCGCCGGGCATACGCGCCTGCGATGGCCGAGCTGACGGTATTGGAAAGCACGCTGAGCCGATATGGCAAAAAGCCCTCAAGATCGATGGCAACGTCGTCAGGCCCAGTGGCGGATTTGTCATGGGAAGCTTGCATTTGTTTCAATTGTAACTATAATTGTTTCAATTGCAACTAACTAGCCGATTTAGCTGTTCCAAAGGGCCCGATGGGGTGATGGAGCGGCCTTATTGCATAAATCCAGCGGAGAATCCTTATGGCGGATCAGTTCAACAATCCCCAATCCGATAATTCCCAGTTTGAAAACCCCATGGGCACTGACGGCTTCGAGTTCGTTGAATTCGCGGCACCGGGCAGTGACTTGCTTGATGGCCTGTTTACCAGCATGGGGTTTACCGCGGTGGCTCGTCATCGGGCCCTTGATGCGGTGCTTTATCGCCAGGGCGACATCAACTTTATCGTCAACCAGGAGCCAGGAAGCTTCGCGGCAGACTTCGCGGCCCAGCACGGGCCCTGTGCCTGTGGCTTCGGAATCCGAGTGCGAGACGCGAAGTTTGCGCATGCCCGCGCCCTGGAGCGGGGCGCCTGCGACGTGCGCCACAAGCCTGAGACAGTGCCCGTTAACACGCCCATGATCGAGGGCATTGGTGGCAGCATTCTTTATCTCGTCGACCGCTACGGTGACAGTGATCTCTATGCCGACGATTTCGAGTACTTCGATGGCGTTGATTTGCGCCCTGCGGGACTGGGCCTCAATTACATCGACCACCTTACCCACAATGTCTTCATGGGCAATATGGACAAATGGGCGGGTTTTTACGAGAAGCTCTTTAACTTCCGCGAAATCCGCTACTTCGATATCAAGGGGGCGCAGACCGGCCTGGTTTCCCGGGCCATGACCAGCCCTGACGGCAAGGTACGCATTCCCATAAACGAGTCGAGTGACGACAAATCCCAGATCGCCGAATATCTGGATGAATACAAAGGCGAGGGCATCCAGCACATCGCGCTTTTCACAGACGATATTTATGCGACGGTGGAGGGCCTGCGCCGCAACACGATTTCATTCCTGGACGTACCCGACACCTATTACGAGATGGTCGACGAGCGCCTGCCGGGGCACGGAGAAGACGTTGACCGCATGAGCGAAAACCGAATTCTTATCGACGGTGACCCCGAAACGAAAAAACAGCTGCTGTTGCAGATATTCACGCAAACAAACATCGGGCCAATCTTTTTCGAGATCATTCAGCGCAAAGGCAACGAGGGATTTGGCGAAGGTAATTTCCAGGCGTTGTTTGAGTCCATTGAACGAGATCAACAGCGTCGCGGCGTCATCTGAGTTTCGAGGGTATCAAATTGAAAAACTGGATTTCCTTCCCGCGCGTGGCAGGGCGTGCGTCGCGGCAGGCACATGCTGATATGCCCGCCGGAACTTACGAAAGAGAGTTGGGCAAGGAGGGCTTCTTCGGGCCGGCGAGCCACATGTATCATCCGCGCCCGCCAACGGGCTGGACGGCCTTCGAGGGTCCGCTGAAGCCCAGGGCTTTCGATACCACAAAATTCGAAGGGGACAGCACGTCACCCTGGGATGCCCGCAAGCTGCTCCACAATGCCCACGTGAAAATGCGGTTCTGGAAGCTGCCCCGATCCATGGATCACCTGGTTCGTAACAGCGATGGCGACGAGCTGCTGTTTATCCATGAAGGCGCAGGTGACCTGTACTGTGATTATGGTCACCTGAAGATTCGTGTTGGCGACTACATCATTTTGCCACGCGGCACTATGTGGCGTATCGAAACCGAAGCACCCTTGCAGGCGCTGCTGATTGAAGCCACCAATGACAGCTATCGGCTGCCCGATAAAGGTTTGCTTGGCCCGCACGCAATTTTTGATCCGGCGATGCTGGACGTGCCCGAGCTCGATGAGGCTTTCGAGGCACAAAAGAACGATGATCAGTGGCTGGTTGCGGTGAAGCGTCGCGATGCGCTGACGCGCATCACATATCCGTATAACCCGCTGGATGCAGTGGGCTGGCACGGGGATCTGTTGCCCGTGCGCATCAACTGGCGGGATATTCGTCCGCTGATGAGCCACCGCTATCATCTGCCTCCGTCGGCTCATACTACGTTCGTGGCTAACCGCTTTGTGGTCTGCACTTTTGTGCCGCGCCCGTTCGAAACCGATGAAGGTGCGCTCAAGGTCCCGTTTTTTCATAACAACGACGATTTTGACGAGGTGATTTTTTATCACGCTGGCGATTTTTTCTCGCGTGACAACATACACCCGGGAATGGTTTCCCTGCATCCCTGCGGGTTTACTCACGGACCGCACCCCAAGGCGCTGAACAATATGCTCGAACAGAAATCGCCGGGCACCGAAGAGGTGGCGGTTATGCTGGATGCGCGCGATGCCCTGGAGGTCACGGCAGATGCGGAGAAGGTGGAATGGCGCGGGTATGTGGATTCCTGGAAAGGCGACAAGGCGAAAGCCTGACCTCACAAGCAACAGGTTAAACCAAAGGAGACAGATATGAAGCTGGCATCCCTCAGAGAGGGCGGCCGTGATGGCACGCTTATTGTTGTTGATAAGTCCCTCGGGCACGCCGTTCGTGCTACAGACGTGGTGCCAACGCTGCAGGGCGCGCTGGATAACTGGGAGGCCGTTTCGGGCCCGTTGTCCCAGATTGGCAAACAGCTTGAAGCGGGCGACGCGCCGGGCAGTTTTTCACTGGACGTGAGCAAACTCGCGGCCCCGCTGCCACGCGCTTATCAGTTTGTGGACGGCAGCGCATATCTGGCCCACGTGGAGCGGGTGCGCAAGGCCCGCGGCGCGGAAATGCCACCGAGCTTTCTTACCGATCCGCTGATGTATCAGGCAGTCTCCGATGGCTTCCTCGGGCCTCGAGATCCCGTCGAAGTGGAAAGCGAAGAATTCGGCATCGACTTCGAGTCGGAAGTCTGCGTCATCACCGGCGATGTGCCCATGGGCGTCAGTCCCGGCGAGGCCGGTCAATATGTGCGGCTTGTCGTCCTCATTAATGACGTCTCGCTCAGGAATCTGATCCCGGCGGAACTCGGCAAGGGTTTTGGCTTTCTTAACAGCAAGCCGAGGTCGGCGCTTTCGCCAGTTGCGGTTACGCCTGAAGAGCTCGGCGATGCGTGGCGTGACAGCAAAGTGCACCTGCCCCTGGTCACTCACTACAACGGCAGCTTGTTCGGCGAGCCCGAGTGCGCGCTGGACATGCAGTTCGATTTTGGTCAGCTGATCGCCCACGCTGCCAAAACACGGCCGCTGGGCGCGGGCACCATAGTCGGTTCCGGCACCATCGCCAACCAGGATGAGAGTCGAGGCGCATCATGCCTGGCGGAGAAAAGGGTGATTGAGGTAGTGCGTGACGGCAAGGCAAGCACGCCGTTCATGTCATTTGGCGACCGCGTTCGCATTGAGATGCTGGATAAAGACGGTGACAGTATTTTCGGCGCCATCGACCAGACCATCGAGCAGTACGACGGCGCCCGTAAATGATCAGATTATACGGTTACTGGCGAAGTTCAGCCGCTTATCGCGTGCGCATCGCACTAAATCTGAAGGGGCTGGAGTATGAGCAGGCCGCAGTGCACCTGGTTCGTGATGGTGGCGAGCAACGCAAGCCCGAATACCTTGCATTGAATCCCCAGGGCCGGGTGCCGCTGCTTGAGCACGACGGCGTTTACCTAAGCCAGTCCCTTGCCATTATTGAATACCTCGATGAAATGTTCGAACAGCCACCGCTGTTGCCCAGCGACGCGCACGGCCGCGCGCGTGTGCGCTCCCTCGCACAGCTGGTCGCCTGCGACATGCACCCGCTCAACAATCTGGGCGTGCTGACTTATCTCAAGAGCGAACTCGGCGCCGACGAAGAAAAAGTCAAAGACTGGTATCGACACTGGATTGAGGTCGGTTTCGCAGCGCTTGAGCGGCGGCTTGAAAGCGAAGACGCGACGGGAGACTATTGCCACGGCGCGCGGCCGGGTATCGCGGATTTATGCCTGGTGCCGCAGGTCTATAACGCACGCAGATTCAATGTAGACATGAGCGGGTACCCCCGCATTGCAGATATCGATGCGGCCTGCATGACGCTGTCCGCGTTTCAGCAGGCCGCACCCGAGCGTCAGCCCGACGCAAACTGACCAGCAAAAACCTGCCCGTCAGGGCAGATGAGGTCGCGCGAGATACTCGTGTGACTGCATTTCCTGCAACCGGCTGCGGGTTCGCTCAAATTCGAAACTTAAGCGCTGGCCCTGATAGAGGCTTGCCAGCTCGCTGTCCGCGGACAGAATAAGTTTGACGTTGCGATCGTATAGCTCGTCCACCAGGGCAATAAAGCGCCTCGCCTGATTTTCTTTATTACTCGTCAACTCCGGCACTTGTGAAAGCAGGACCGTGTGAAATTCCTTTGCTATTTCGACGTAGTCGGCGGGACCGCGGGGGCCGTCGCAAAGGGCGTCAAACTCGCACCACAGAACGCCATCCGCCACCCGCCGCGTGTGAATGGGTCGCTTTTCAATGATCAGGCTGAAGCTGCGTTTGCCGGCGTCCGGGGCAATGTCGTCGAAATACTGCTCCAGCTTCTGCGGCGATTGCTCATCCTGACTCGAAAGGTACATTTCTGCGCTTTCTAAAACCCGCAGCCGATAGTCTTTGCCACTTTCAAGCTGCATGACCTGGCATTGTTGTTCCAGCAGGGCGATGGCAGGTAGAAATCGTGCGCGCTGCAGGCCGTTGGGGTACAGGCGTGAGGGCGGCGAGTTGGACGTTGCAATGAGTGTTACGCCGCGGGCGAACAGCTGTTCAAGCAAGCCGCCGAGCAGCATGGCGTCTGCGATGTCTGATACAAAAAACTCATCGAAGCACAAGACGCGGATATCGTTCGCCAGGTCTTTGGCAACAATTGGAAGAGGGTCTTTGACGCCGTCCAGCGCACGCAGGCGCTCGTGGACATCAATCATGAACCGGTGAAAGTGACTGCGACGTCTGATGTCGGGGGGCAGGCAGGCGTAAAAAAGATCCATCAGGAATGTTTTTCCACGCCCCACGCCGCCCCAAAGGTACAGGCCACGCACGGCATCCTGGTCGCTGCCGCCGACGAGGCGCTTTGCAAGTCGCTGCAAGGGCGACTTGCTGGCGGCTAATAGTTCCTGGTGGATATCATCAAGCACCCCCGCTGCGATGCGCTGCGCCGGGTCGGACTCGAAACCAGGTCGCTCAAGGTGCTGCTGGTAGGCTTCGAGCGGTCGCACTGCCTCAGTCTTCATCCAGCGCCGCTAAGTTACGAAAGCACGCCAGTGCCTCCGGGTTCGCGAGGGCGTCGGTATTTTTGACTGCTTCGCCGTGGATGGTTTTGCGCACCGCGATCTCGACAATTTTGCCGCTCAGGGTTCGCGGGATGTCTGCCACGGCTATGATTTTTGCGGGCACATGCCTGGGCGTCGTGTTGCTGCGAATGGTTTTTCTGATACGGTCGCGCAGTGCGTCGTCAAGCTCTACGCCGTCTCTTAATCGCACAAAAAGCACCACGCGCACATCGTCTTTCCAGCGCTGCCCGACGGCGATGCTTTCCAGGATTTCCTCGAGCTTTTCCACCTGCCGGTAGATCTCGGCGGTGCCGATGCGGACGCCGCCGGGGTTGAGCACTGCATCGGATCGCCCGTAAATAATCAGCCCGCCATGGGCGGTCAGTTCTGCGTAGTCGCCGTGACACCAGGTATTTTCGAAGCGGTCAAAATACGCCTCGTGGTAGCGCTCGCCATGGTCGTCGTTCCAGAATCCCACGGGCATGGAAGGGAACGGCTGGGTGCAGACCAGTTCGCCTTTTTGTTCCACCACCGGCTGGCCATCATCGTCATAAATTTCCACAGCCATGCCAAGGCCGCGACATTGCAACTCGCCGCGGTAAACGGGCAGCGTCGGGTTACCCAGTGCAAAGCAGGAAATTATATCCGTACCCCCGGAGATCGACGCCAGCTGAACATCGGGTTTAACGTCCCGGTAAACAAAATCATAGTTTTCCGGCAACAGCGGGGAGCCGGTGGAGAGAATTGCCTTCACGGCATCAAGACTGCTGTGCATGCCCGGTCTGTAGCCGGCCTTTTCCACCGCAGAAATGTATCTGGCGCTAGTGCCAAAAATGGTGACGCGCTCCCGTTCCGCCATTTCCCAGAGCGCACCGGCGCCAGGATGAAAAGGCGAGCCGTCAAACAGTACGATAGTAGCGTCCTGCGCAAGTCCCGATACCAGCCAGTTCCACATCATCCATCCACAGGTCGTGAAATAGAACAGCCTGTCGTCGGCGCCGACGTCCGTGTGCAGGCCATGCTCTTTCAGATGCTGAAGCAAGGTGCCGCCTGCGCCGTGGACAATGCACTTGGGAACTCCTGTCGTTCCGGATGAATACATGATGTAAAGCGGATGGTCGAAGGGCAGCTGGGCGAAATCCGGCGCAGCACTTTCGCGACCAAACTCCGGGAAGCTTATGGCACCGGGCAGTCGCCCGATATCGGGATCAGAGGCAGCAAACGGGACGATAACGACCTTGCGAACGCTTTCAAGGCCCGTCAGCACCTGTTCGATAACGCCAAGAGAGTCAAAAGTTTTGCCGCCGTAGAAGTAGCCATCGGCGGTGAAAAGCACTTTTGGCTCGATCTGGCCAAAGCGATCCAGCACGCCGGAGACGCCGAAATCAGGTGAGCACGAAGACCAGGTTGCCCCACAGCTGGCACTGGCAAGCATGGCGATCACGGCTTCAGGACAGTTCGGCAGAAAACCCGCCACGCGGTCACCGGGTACGACGCCTGCGGCTCTCAGGCCGTCGGCCGTGCGGGCCACCGCGTCGCCAAGTTGCCGATAACTTAACTCCCGACGGTTGCCGTTCTCGCCACAGAAGATGATGGCAGTTCGTTCATCCCGCGAACGCAGCAGGTTTTCTGCAAAATTGAGACGCGCGCCTTCGAACCACTTTGCGCCAGGCATTTGATGGCCATTTTTCAGCACGGTGTCGGCGCTGCGGCTGCAGCGAACATCAAAATAGTCCCACACGGCTTGCCAGAAAGCGCCGGAATCGCTGACGGACCACGCATAGAGGTCGTCGTAGTGTTCAAAAGAGCGGTCAGTGACCTCGCCAACAAGTTTCATGAACTTGCTCAGGCGCGACTTCGCAGCGCGTTCCGGGGCAGGCGTCCATACGGGCTCGCTCATGCGCTCAGAGATTCTGGTAATTGGGGCCTGATCCGCCCTCGGGCGTCACCCAGTCAATGATCTGGTAAGGGTCTTTGATGTCACAGGCTTTGCAGTGCACGCAATTGGCAGCATTGATCTGGAGGCGTTTGCCGCCGGATCCATCGTCGACCATTTCGTAAACGTTGGCGGGGCAAAACCTCGTGCACGGGTTGTCGTATTCCTCCGCACAGCGGGTTGCGCAGATACTGGTGTCGGCAACTTTCAGATGCTTTGGCTGACTCTCGTCGTGGTCCGTGGCTGCGAAGAACACCGAAGCAAGTCGGTCGCGAGGCGGCAGTTCACGGCTTACCCAATCCCTGGCCACCTCAATTGCCTTGTCCTGCTTCTCGAGGCTCGACCAGTCAGCATGATTTTTAAGTGTCCATGGCAGCTTGCCAAAAGTGACTGTTTCAAGTGCGGCATTGAGAAGCCCAAACCACATTCCCTTGTTGAAACCGGGGCGGATATTGCGCACCTTGTATAATTCTTTCGCCCATTCGGTTGCGCGCCAGTGTTTATCGAAGCCATGGCAGCTGCCTTTTTCGGTGAGGTGATCGGCGGCCTCCATGCCACAGCGCATGGCCATATGAATGCCTTTGATTTTCGGCGCATTCAGTGTTCCTGCTGCATCACCCGCGAGCAGTGCCCCCGGCATGTCCATTTTTGGCATCGACTGGTAGCCACCCTCTATCAGGCTGCGTGCGCCGGCAGAGATGATTTCGCCACCCTCCAGAAGCGCGTGCATGGCTGGGTGATGTTTAAATTGCTGGAACGCTTCAAACGGTGAAAAAGCGGGGTCGCTGTAATCGAGCCCGACTACGAAACCGACATAGGCGCGGTCGCCATCGAGATGGTAAACGAAGCTTCCGCCGTAAGTTTGCGTATCAAGGGGCCAGCCGATGCTGTGCTGGATAAGACCAGGCTTGCCACGGCCTTTCGGAAGCTGCCAGAGTTCCTTGAGGCCCAGGCCGTACGTTTGCGGTGAGCAGTCTTTGTCGAGGGCGTAGCGGCTGATGAGCTGTTTCGAAATGCTGCCGCGACACCCCTCGGCCAGGATGGTGAACTTTGCGCGTATTTCGACGCCGGGGGTGAAATTAGGGCCGGGTTCTCCATTTTCCTTCAGACCCATGTCGCCGACCTGGACGCCGATGACGCTGCCCTGCTCGTTAAACAGCGGGGCCGACGCGGGAAAGCCGGCAAATACGTCCACACCCAGCCCTTCGGCTTTTTCTGCCATCCAACGCCCGAGTGCGCCCAGGGAGACAATGAAATTGCCGTGGTTCTTCATTTGCGGTGGCGTTGGCAGACGCGTTTTGCCCTTGCGCGTCAGTAGCATGAATTCGTCGCGGCCGGCCGGCACGCATATCTCCGGTTTTTCGTCTCGCCACTCGGGCAACAGTTCGTCTAGCGCACCCGGTTCGAGGACCGCGCCCGATAGCAGATGCGCACCTACTTCAGAGCCTTTCTCGAGGACACAAATGCTGAGTTCGGGCGATTTTTGTTTGGCGCGAATGGCGCAAGCAAGGCCGGAAGGCCCGGCGCCCACGACGACCATGTCGTAATCCATAGACTCGCGTTCGAAATCTGGCATCTGAGCTCCCTGTCTCGCCTATTTGGGCTGCATTCTGATAGCGCCATCAAGGCGTATGGTTTCCGCATTGAGCATCGGACTCTCGCAGATGCAGGCGACGAGGTCCGCAAACTCCCCGGGTTTGCCGAGCCGCGACGGAAACGGGACCTGGGCGGCCAGGGACTGCTGCACCGATTCCGGCATACCTTCCATCATGGGGGTCAGAAAAATGCCGGGGGCGATGGTCATGACGCGTACGCCGATGCGTGCGAACTCCCTGGCAAGGGGCAATGCCATGCCAGCTACGCCGGCTTTGGAAGCCGCGTAGGCGGCCTGACCGATCTGGCCTTCGAACGCAGCCACTGAAGCGGTGTTTACAATCAAGCCCCGCTCGCCGTCATCGCCGGGTGCATTGTGCTGCATGGCGTCGGCCGCTGCCTTGGCAAGCAGAAAGCTGCCGATCAGGTTGACTTCGATGACCTTCGAGAAAAAGCTGCCCTGCATGGGTCCGTCGCGACCGAGCACACGCCCTGCGCCGAGGATGCCCGCGCAGCTCACTGCCAGTCGGATTTCGCCCATCCGTTTCCGCGCCTCGCTCACCGAAGCGTTTACGTTTTGTTCGCTGCATACGTCTGTCGACAGAAAGAAAGCTTTTTTGCCCAGTGCTTTCGCGGCGGCCTCGCCCTGCTCGGCGTTTACGTCGAGTAGCGCAACTTCGCCCCCCGCCGCCACGACTTTGCTGGCAACCGCGTGTCCGAGGCCAGAGGCTCCACCGGTAACCACAGCCTTGATGTTTTCAAAATTCATTTAGGCGCCGTCCTTCTGGTAAGTAATGCCTTGCAGGCGTCGCGCCGGCATTTATTTGCGTGGGATTCTACCAAGCTTGCTGGCGGGCTGCCGCTCGAGTGCCTCGCTGATGAAGGCACCCGCATCAAGCAAGTCAGGCAGTGAGACGCCGGTTTCGATGCCGAGTCCCTCAAGCATGTAGACAAGATCTTCCGTTGCGACATTGCCCGTTGCGCCGCCAGCATACGGGCAGCCGCCCAGGCCGGATACGGATGCGTCGACCACGCTGACGCCAGCCTGCAAACAGGCGTAGATGTTTGCGAGTGCCTGCCCGCGCGTATCGTGGAAGTGCACTGCGAGCCGCTCCATGGGAACGCGGTGGGCCACGGTTTCCAGCATGGTGCGGGCCGCCCCCGGAGTGCCCGCGCCTATGGTGTCGCCCAGGGAAATTTCGTAGCAGCCCAGCGCGTCGAGCTTGCCGGCAACGTCGGTGACCTTCGCCACCGCCACATCGCCTTCATACGGACAGCCCAGCACGCAGGAGATGTAGCCGCGCATCCTTACGCCGTGTTCTTTTGCCAGGGTCGCAATGGACTGAAAACGGTTTAGCGATTCGTCGATTCCCGCGTTGGTGTTCTTCTGATTAAAAGTTTCCGACGCGGCGGTAAAAACAGCAACTTCATCAGCCTCCGCTGCCAATGCCCGTTGCATTCCTTTTTCGTTTGGCACCAGCACCGGATAGGAAACACCGCGTCGTCGTCGCAAGCCGCGCATGACGGCTTCGGCATCAGCAAGCTGAGGGATCCAGTCCGGCCGAACGAAACTCGTGGTTTCTATGGTAGTCAGCCCCGCCGCGCTCAGGCGCTCGATGAATTCGATTTTGACGTCGGTGTGTACGGGCTTTTGTTCATTTTGCAGGCCGTCCCGCGGACCGACCTCGACGATGCGAACTGTGCCGGGCAGGTCGGCCATATGCTATTCGCCCCCCGCCGTATCGATGTCCACCAGGGGAACTTCGGCTTCGACAAGCTCACCGACCGCACAGTGCACCTGAGCGATGATGCCGCTGGTTCGTGCATTGAGGGTGTATTCCATTTTCATACCCTCGAGCACCAGCAAGGGCTGGCCCTGCTGAACATTGTCACCTTGCTCGACGTGCAGCGCGACCACGCGACCCGGCATAGGCGAACCCGGATGCGCGTCGTCGGCCACGTCGCTGGCCGCGACCGGGTAAAGCGGGGCTCTTTCAAGCAGCGCCCGCTCGGGGCCGGTGGGCCCCGGGTAATTGACCAGGAAGCTGCTTTCGGACTGCGTTACTTTGAGCACATGCGTTTGCCCGTCCGCCTCAAGGATGATGTTCTGACCGCGCGCGTAAGCGGTTATTGCGATGCGGCGCTTCTCCTGCTCGTCGATTTCAGCAACAAAAGTCGGCAGGCTTCCTTGAATACTGACCACATGCCGCTCGCCGCCCTCGTCAATAAATGCCAGCCGGTAGCGCCCCTGGCTATTGGCTTGCCAGCCGTCGCCCTGCTGCCAGGGAGAACGATGGGTTCGAAGCCTTGTGCTTGCGCGTCTTGCGGTAATCCGTCTTTCGAGGGCGCCGCAGGCTGCTCCGAGCAGGGCGAGCTCAGCAGGCCCGTCTCCGGATGTTGCCAGCTCGTCCTGGTGGCGATCGACGTATCCGGTGTCGGCATTGCCGGCGAGAAACGCTTCGTCCTTGGTGATCTGCAAAAGAAAATCAAGGTTTGTTTTAACGCCGAAGATTGCAGTATTGGCGAGGGCCGCCCGCAGATCCGCGATCGCCCGCGGCCGATCAGGGGCACAAACAATTAATTTGGCAATCATAGGGTCGTAATGGATGCTGACGGCGTCGCCGCTGCTGACGGCGGCATCCATGCGCAGGCCGGATCCGCCACGGGGATGGCTGAACTTCCTGACCGTGCCGGTTGAAGGCAGGAAGGCCTGGCGCGGATCTTCGGCGTAGACACGCGCCTCAATGGCATGTCCGCAACGCTTGATTTGTGCTTGCGAAAGCGGGAGCGGATCACCTGCGGCAATCCGCAACTGCCATTCCACCAGGTCAATGCCGGTGGTCATTTCCGTTACCGGGTGCTCTACCTGAAGCCGCGTATTCATTTCCATAAAATAAAACTGGCGATCGGCACCGACAATAAACTCGACGGTTCCGGCATTGATGTAGTCCACAGCGCGCGCGGCTGCGACGGCCGCATCGCCCATACGACGCGCCAGTTCGTCATCAACGAAAGGAGAGGGCGCTTCTTCAATAATTTTCTGATAACGGCGCTGCAATGAACACTCGCGTTCAAACAAATGCACGATGTTCCCGTGCGCATCACCGAAAACCTGAAATTCGATATGCCGGGGCCTTTCCACAAACTTTTCTATGAGTATCTGCGTGTCGCCGAACGCGCTTTTCGCCTCCCGGCGGGACCCGTCCAGCGCTGTTTTGAATGCGTCTGCCCTGTGAACGATGCGCATGCCCTTGCCGCCACCGCCCGCACTTGGCTTGATAATTATCGGAAAGCCCAGTTTCGATGCTTCCTCTTCAAGCAGCGCGTCAGACTGCTGCGCACCGTGATACCCCGGCACCGTAGGAACGCCCGCGGCCGCCATCAGACGCTTGGCTTCGCTTTTCGACCCCATGGCGTCGATGGTCTCTGCCGTTGGGCCAATGAAGACCAGACCCGCATCTTTGCAGGACCGCGCGAGCTCGGGATTCTCAGACAGGAAACCGTAACCAGGGTGAATGGCTTCAGCCCCTGAAAAGTGCGCAGCGTTAAGAATTTTTTCGACGGAAAGATAGGACTCACGACTTTCGGCAGGACCGATCAATACGGCTTCGTCAGCATAACGAACATGATGTGCGCCGCGGTCCGCGTCGGAATAAACGGCAACAGTCCGCACCCCGAGCCGCCGACAGGTTTTCATAATGCGCACCGCAATTTCGCCGCGGTTCGCAATCAGTACTTTATTGAACGGCACGCTTTAGTCCCGCCAGCCGGGTTTGCGTTTTTCGAGGAATGCAGACAGACCTTCCTGGCCCTCCGCAGAGCCGCGCAGCTGCGCGATGAGTTCCGCCGTGCGTCTTCTCAATGCATGGGAAGCTGTAACGCCGTGGTGACTGATATTCGCTACGAGGTTCTTGCTCGCCAGCTGCGCCTCCGGCCCTCCTGCCAGCAGGGCATCAATTATCTTTTCGGCCTCCGTATCAAGATCTTCATGCGCCGCGGCGATATGCAACAGTCCGATTTCTCTGGCTTTTGCCGCGTCAAAGACTTCGCCCGTGAGGAAAAACCTTCGTGCCTGACGCTCACCGATAGCGGACACCACGTAAGGTGATATCACGGCAGGCACCAGACCGAGACGTACTTCCGAAAGGGCAAACTTCGATTCCTGAGTGCCGATAGCTATGTCGCAGCAGGCAATGAGACCCACGCCGCCGCCGAATGCATGGCCGTTTACCCTGGCCACTGTGGGTTTGCGGGCGCCGTTTAATACAGCCATAAGTTCCGCGAGGTGCAGTGCGTCTTCGACGTTTTCCTCTTCCGAAAATCCGGCGATGGCCTGCATCCAGTTGAGATCGGCGCCGCTGGAGAACGACTTACCTGAGCCGGTCAATACGATGATCCTGGTTTGCGGATCCCGGTCACACTCGAGCAGGGCGGATCGCAGCGACTCAATCAGCTTGTCGTCGAAGGCGTTATGCACGTCCGGGCGATCGAGCGTAAGCGTGGTCACGCCGCGTTCATCCCTGTGACTCAGCAACCCATCTGACATAGTCGTCACCTTTGCCTTACATTCTAAACACGCCGTAAGCGCCGCCGCGGCGCACAGGCGCGTTCATGGCGGCAGCGAGCCCAAGCCCCAGTACACGGCGCGTGTCCACCGGGTCGATGACGCCGTCGTCCCAGAGCCTCGCGCTGGCATAGTAGGGATGACCCTGGCGTTCATATTGTTCGCGGATGTCCTGCCTGAACTTTGATTCTTCCTGTTCGTCCCAGTCAGATCCGCGCGCAGACAGGGCGTCACGTTTCACCGTCGCCAGCACCGTGGCAGCCTGCTCACCACCCATCACAGAAATTCTTGCATTGGGCCAGGTGAACGCGAAACGAGCGCCGTATGCCCGGCCGCACATCGCGTAGTTCCCGGCGCCGAACGAGCCGCCGATTATGATCGTGAATTTCGGGACGTCCGAGCAGGCCACGGCGTTCACCATTTTTGCGCCATGCTTTGCGATGCCCTCGGCCTCATACTTCTGGCCAACCATGAAACCGCTGATGTTCTGCAGAAACACCAGCGGAATGCCACGCTGGTTGCACAGCTGTATGAAGTGCGACCCTTTCATGGCCGATTCCGAGAAGAGGATGCCGTTGTTTGCGACGATACCGACGGGGTAGCCCCAGATTCTGGCAAATCCGCACACGAGAGTCTTGCCGTAGAGCGGTTTGAACTCCTGGAACTTCGAGCCGTCGACAATGCGCGCAATCACTTCCCGGACTTCATACGGAAAACGTGATTCGACTGGGACGACGCCGTAGAGATCCTTAGCCGGATAGCGGGGTTCGGCTGGCGGGCGCAGGTCGATTTTCTGCGCGGCCGGCCGGTTAAGGCTGGCGATGATGTCGCGCGCAATCTTGAGCGCATGCCGGTCGTCGTCGGCAAGGTGGTCAGTCACGCCCGACGTTCGGGAATGCAGGTCGCCACCGCCCAATGTTTCTGCGTCAACCACTTCACCCGTGGCGGCCTTGACGAGCGGTGGACCGCCCAGAAATACCGTGCCCTGTTCACGCACGATAATCGCCTCGTCGCACATCGCCGGAACATAAGCACCACCCGCGGTGCATGATCCCATCACTACAGCGATCTGTGCGATGCCTTCGCGCGACAGACGCGCCTGGTTATAGAAAATCCGTCCGAAATGTTCACGGTCGGGAAATACTTCATCCTGCAGCGGCAGAAACGCGCCGCCGGAATCAACCAGGTAGATGCAGGGCAGGTGATTCTCCATTGCAACTTCCTGCGCGCGCAGGTGTTTTTTTACGGTCATTGGGAAGTACGTGCCGCCCTTGACGGTTGCATCATTGGCGACCACTACCACTTCGCGTTCATTAACCTGGCCGATGCCCGTAATGAGGCCCGCGCAGGGGGCGGCACCGTCATAAAGATCGTGCGCCGCCAGCGCCGACAGCTCGAGGAACGGGCTGCCCGGGTCCAGCAGTGCCTCGATCCGGTCGCGCGGCAGCAGCTTGCCCCGTGAAAGGTGTTTCTCCCGGGCTCTTTCGCCGCCGCCGAGCATGGCGGTTTCAACACGCTCGCGCAGATCATGAGCCAGCGCCTGCATGCGCTCCGCGTTTTCACGCGCTGCGGCACTGCCGAGATCGAGTTTGCTTCGAATCACAGACATAAAGCGGTGTCAGTCCGCGCGTTCAATGGCGATGGCTGTCGCTTCGCCGCCGCCGATGCAAAGTCCTGCAACGCCGATACGAAGGTCGCGCGAGGCAAGGGCATGCAACAGCGTCACGATAAGCCTGGCGCCGGTCGCGCCGATAGGATGCCCGAGGGCACAGGCGCCACCGTTAACGTTCACTTTCCCGGGGTCGAGTTCTAGGTCTCTGATGGCAGCCATGCTGACGACGGCAAAAGCCTCATTGATCTCATAAAGGTCCACGTCTGCTGGCGCCAGCCCGAGTTTGCTGTGCAAGGACTTTATTGCGCCGACCGGGGCGGTTGTGAACCACTCCGGTTCATGTGCAAAACCACTGTGTCCGAGAATACGCGCCAGGGGCTTAAGATTCTGCGCCTTCGCATCAGATTCGCGCATCATTACCAGGGCCGCACCGCCATCGGAGATTGAAGAGGAACTTGCGGCCGTAACGGTGCCGCCGTCGCGCCGAAAAGCAGGACGCAGTGAGGGAATTTTTTCGATGTCGCAGTTAAAGGGCTCCTCGTCGGTATCGACGATGACCTCGCCCTTGCGCGACTTGACCGTTACCGGTGTGATTTCATTGTTGAACGCACCGGTCTTAACTGCTGCAAGCGCCCGCCGGACAGACTCCGCCGAGTACTTGTCCTGTTCTTCGCGTGAAAAGCCATACTTGTCGGCGGTTGCCTCGGCAAAATGACCCATCATGTGGCCATCGTAGGGATTCTGCAGCCCGTCGAAAAACATGTGGTCGAGCACCTGCTGGTGGCCCATGCGATATCCGCCACGCGCCTTGGGTAGCAGATAAGGTGCATTGCTCATGGATTCCATGCCGCCGGCAACAATCACACTCGCGCTGCCCGCGACGAGCAGGTCATGGGCAAGCATCGTGGCTTTCATGCCCGATCCACAAACCTTGTTGATGGTCGTGCAGCCCACGCCCATGGGAATCCCGCCTGCAATCGCTGCCTGCCGGGCAGGCGCCTGGCCGAGACCGGCAGGTAAAACACAGCCCATGATGACTTCGCTGATATGGCCAGCGTCAATGCCGGCGCTGGTAATCGCCGAGCTGATGGCGGTTGCGCCGAGATCGGTCGCGCTGACTGCGCCAAGCGTGCCCTGAAATCCGCCAATAGGCGTTCTGTGGGCAGAGACAATCACGACGGGGTTGTTGCTCATGGGTTCTCCTCGGCGATTTGTTGGTCAGCTGTTTGCCTGAGCGGCAAGCAGTTCTCTCCCGATCAGCATTCGACGAATTTCGCTGGTGCCGGCACCGATCTCGTAAAGCTTTGCGTCGCGCAAAAAACGGCCAGCCGGGTATTCATTGATGTAACCATTTCCGCCCAGGGATTGTATTGTTTCCAGTGCAACGTTTACGGCGGAGCTTGCGGTTAAAAGCAGGCAGGATGCCGCGTCCTGACGTGTTGGAACGCCGCGGTCGAATTGCTCTGCAGTTCGATACGTAAAGGCGCGCGATGCCTGCAATGCGGTGTACATGTCAGCGACCTTGCCCTGCATCACGCCGAAACTGCCTATGGGCCGGTCAAACTGCTTGCGCTCATTAAGATAGGGCAGAACGATATCCATACAGGCCTGCATGATCCCGATGGGTCCGCCGGATAACACCAGGCGCTCTGAGTCAAGCCCCTTCATCAGTATGTAAACGCCCCCGTTGACTTCCCCCAGCACGTTTTCATCAGGAATCCTGCATTCATCGAAGACCAGCTCGCAGGTATTCGAACCGCGCATGCCAAGCTTGTCGAGTTTTTGCGCGGTGCTGAATCCAGGCATGCCCTTTTCAATGAGGAACGCGGTCATGGACTTCGAACCCGCGCTTTTTTCGGCTGTCCGCATGTAGACCAGGAGCACCTGCGCTTCCGGACCGTTTGTGATCCACATTTTTGAGCCGTTGGCGACCCAGTAATCACCGGTCTTTCGTGCCCGGCAGCTCATTGAGCCGACAACGTCCGACCCGGCTCCGGGTTCCGACATGGCGAGCGCCCCCACCCATTCGCCACTGCAAAGTTTTGGAAGAAACTTTCTTCGCTGTTCGTCGCTGCCGTTCAGGTAGAGGTTGTTAATGCACAGGTTGGAATGCGCTGCATAGGAGAGCCCCACGGAAGCCGATGCCCGCGAGATTTCCTCGGTCGCAACAACGTGAGCAAGATAGCCCATGTCGCTACCGCCAAATTCTGCCGGCACCGTCATGCCCAGCAGGCCCAGCTCGCCCATTTTCTGCCAGAGCTCGGAGGGGAAAGTATTGTCACGGTCTATGGCCTCTGCACGCGGGGCAATCTCAGCCTCGGCGAAACGGCGCACGGTTTCCCTGAGCAGATCAATGTCTTCACTGATATGGGTATTAAATATGGACAACTTGTGCGCTCCGCTTGTTTGGGACAGTCAAGATCAGGGCCGTGCTTCCGCGCCTTTTTGCCGCATGGGATACCGGCGCGATTCGGCGACTCCGATCAGTGACTGGCAGTTCCTGCACTGGGTGACCGGCCGGAAAGTCTGTCCTTGTTGCGCCTGGTGAACGGTTTCTTGATGTGGCCGATGGCAGCTATGCGTTCTTCCGCGAGCCTGTCTGCCGCGCGCCAGCTCGGGATACCGTCCCGCTCGGCAATTCTGAAAATCATTTCAATATTCGTATAAATGGTGCTGACGAGCTGCGTCGCACGCTTGCGGTTGTAGCCCTGCAATTCAATCGCCACGTTCATAAGTCCGCCTGCATTGACTGCATAGTCCGGCCCGTAAACGATGCCACGCTCTTCAAGCGCCGTGCCCCATTCGCCGGATTCAAGCTGATTGTTCGAGCTGCCTGCCACGATGTCGACTTTCAGTCTGGGAACAGTGTTCTCGTTGATGACGCCTCCCAGCGCACAGGGTGCAAATACGTTGGCTTCTACGTCATAAATTTCGTCCATGCCCACTGCTTCAGCGCCGAGTTCGTCTACGGCGCGAGAAACGCGATCCTGATTGATATCGCACACGAACACCTTGGCCCCTTCTTCGCGCAGCAATCTCACCAGGTGAATGCCAACGCTGCCCACGCCTTGCACGGAGAAACTGCGGTTTTTGACCGTCGCATCGCCGTATTTCTTGTTCAGGCACGCACGAATGCCGCACAAGGTGCCAAAGGCGGTGAACGGTGAGGGATCGTCGCTGCCGCCGTGAACCGGGTGCACGCCGACGACCCGGTCCGTTTCCTGATAGATGTATTCCATGTCATTAACGGTCGTGCCAACGTCTTCAGCCGTAATGTACCGGTGTCCGAGGCTGCCAATAAAGCGCCCGAATGAGCGAAAAAGAGCTTCGGATTTGTCAGTCTCCGGGTTGCCCATGATCACCGCCTTGCCGCCGCCTAAATTCAGGCCGGCCACGGCGGCTTTATAAGTCATACCCCGGGAAAGCCTCAGCACGTCCCGTACAGCCTCGTCTTCACTCGCGTAGGGCCACATGCGCAGACCGCCGAGGGCCGGGCCGAGAATTGTGTTGTGAATGGCAACGATAGCCTTCAAACCGCTGGTTTCGCACTGGAAAAAAACCACCTGTTCGTGGCCCATGCGCCCAACTTCTTCGAAAAGCTTCATATTCGCTCCTAATAAAATTGTGCTTATGTTCTGCTCAGGTGTTCGCTCGTCCGGAACCTTCCGGATCAACCTGGGCCTTCTGGTCTGAAGCCGACTCGTGATCCTTAGAAAAACGGATCAAAACATTGGTCGGATTCGAACGGTGCGTGCGCCCGTAACAATTTCGCGCAACGCGTCTTGGAATTCGGGCCGCAATTATAGTCGCTGATTTCAGAAAAAACAGAAGGGCGTGCATGTGCTGCATTGCAGCAGACAGAAGAGACTGTCTCGCCAGCAGTTATAATGCTGCGATGAACCAATCCATCACTGTCGGTGCGCGCCAATGAGTACCCCGGCCAAGCACCTGGAAAAAATACCGGAACCGAAACGCGCGGACCCCTTGCGTTTTGTGACGGCTGCATCGCTGTTTGACGGTCATGACGCCGCCATCAACATCATTCGAAGATTGCTGCAGGCCGAGGGCGCCGAGGTGATACACCTGGGGCACAACCGCAGCGTGGCTGAAGTGGTGAACGCCGCGCTCCAGGAGGATGCTGACGGCATCGCGGTGAGTTCTTACCAGGGCGGCCATGTCGAGTATTTCAAATACATGGTCGACATGCTGAAAGAAAAGAATGCCAGTCACATTGCCATTGTCGTCGGCGGTGGCGGCACCATCGCGCCGGCAGAAATCGCCGATCTCGAAGCCTATGGCGTGGAAAAAATCTACACGCCTGATGACGGCATGCGTATGGGCCTGACCGGCATGATTGAAGACGTCTTTGCACGGGTGCGGGCACGCGAGCAGCCGGCTTTTGCGCCCGGTCCTTTATCGCCCGATGTGCCCCACAGCGTCGCGCGGAGCATCACCATGCTCGAAAGCGGGGAGGTGGCGCCAGGGGGGCTGGACGCCCTGAGGGAGACTTGGGCGAGCAGCGAGAACAGGCCGCCGGTGGTGGGTATTACCGGCACGGGCGGGGCCGGGAAGAGCAGCCTGACTGACGAACTGCTGAACCGATTCATGCGCCATTTTCCGGATCTGCAGATCGGCGTCCTGGCGGTGGATCCGACGCGCAGGCGAACAGGAGGTGCATTACTCGGCGACCGCATTCGCCTAAACAGTCTGAAGAACGAACGTATCTATATGCGCTCCATTGCAACGCGTCGCCAGCATCTCGCCACCAGTGCCGTGTTGTCTGACTGCGTTCAGCTTCTCAAGTACGCAGGCTATGACCTGATTATTGTCGAGACAGCCGGTATCGGGCAGAGCGATACCGAGGTCGTCGATCTTGTTGATATCTCTTTGTATGTGATGACAAGCGACTACGGCGCAGCCAGCCAGCTCGAAAAGATCGACATGCTTGATTTTGCCGATGTGGTAGCGCTTAACAAATTTGAAAAGCGTGGTGCGGAAGACGCGCTGCGCGACGTTCGCAAGCAGTGGAAGCGCAACCGCCTTGAATTCAAAATGGCCGATGACGAGGTTCCGGTGTTCCCCACCATCGCCAGCCAGTTTAACGATCCGGGCGTCAATCGCCTGTTCGCCTGTCTTTGCGAGCAGTTAAACAAAAAGCTCGGCGAGCAAGCCACTCCATGGGCGCTTGAAAACCCGGGGCGCACGACGGGTCACGGGCGCAGCGCAATCATACCGCCGGCCCGCAGTCGCTATCTCGCGGAAATTGCCGAGTCTGCCCGATCTGTTGCCGAAGATATCGGGCGGCAGGCCAATGCCGCCAGCCTCGCGCACGGGTGTTATCAGGCCCTGGCGCTTTTGAAAGATTCTGCCGCGCCCGACGCGCTGTTTGAATACGATGAGGCGGGTCTTGAGGCTGACGGAGACGCGAGCCTTAAGGCGCTGCGGCGACAATACAACGAGGCGCTTGCAGCGCTGGACCAGCGATCGCGCAAGCTATTGCGTGAATGGCCAGCGCGTTCTGAAGCAGCGCGAGCGGATCGCTACTCTTACCAGGTACGCGGTAGGGAGATAAGCGGTGACAACTACGTGGAAACGCTGAGCCATCAGCGTATCCCCAAGATCGCCTTGCCAGCTATCAGCGACTGGGGCGATCAGCTGCGTTTTCTGCTGGAAGAAAACCTGCCGGGTGCGTATCCCTTTACGGCAGGCGTCTATCCGTATCGGCGGGAGCAGGAAGACCCGACGCGCATGTTCGCAGGCGAGGGCACGCCTGAGCGTACCAACCGGCGCTTTCACTACCTGTCGGCCGGTCATCCCGCAACGCGACTCTCTACGGCCTTTGATTCCGTCACGCTTTACGGAGAAGACCCGGACCCCCGGCCAGACATTTATGGCCGCATTGGCAACTCCGGCGTGTCCATCGCAACGCTGGACGACATGAAGAAACTCTATTCAGGTTTCGATCTCTGTGCGCCCACTACGTCTGTGTCCATGACCATCAACGGACCGGCTCCCATGATCCTTGCCATGTTTATGAACGCGGCAATCGACCAGCAGGTCGAGCGCTACCTGCACGAGGCGGGTCTTTGGCCGGAAACCGAAAAAAAGATTGCCGCGTATTTCAAAGATCGGACGCGACCTCACTACGATGGCGACCTGCCCACCGGGAATGATGGGTTCGGTCTGGGGCTGCTGGGCGTTACCGGCGATCAGCTTCTCGATAAAGAGACGTATGCAAAAGTTGCCGAACAGGCGCTGACTCAGGTTCGAGGAACAGTGCAGGCGGACATCCTCAAGGAGGACCAGGCGCAAAACACGTGTATTTTTTCCACCGAGTTTGCCATGCGCATGATGGGTGACGTCCAGGCATGGTTTATCGATCGCAAAGTGCGCAATTTCTACAGCGTATCCATAAGCGGTTATCACATCGCAGAGGCCGGCGCCAACCCGGTTTCGCAGCTGGCATTTACCCTCGCCAACGGCTTCACCATCGTGGAGTATTACCTGTCACGGGGTATGCATATCGATGATTTTGCGCCCAACCTGAGTTTTTTCTTCTCAAACGGCATGGATCCGGAATACGCCGTGATTGGTCGAGTGGCAAGGCGAATCTGGGCGCGCGCCATGAAGGAGATCTACAAAGCCGGCTCGCGCAGCCAGATGCTTAAGTATCACGTTCAGACTTCCGGGCGCAGCCTGCATGCACAGGAAATTCAGTTCAACGATATTCGAACGACGCTGCAGGCTTTGTACGCATTGTTCGACAACTGTAACAGCCTGCATACCAATGCCTTTGACGAAGCCATTACGACGCCCACCGAATCCTCAGTCAGGCGTGCCATGGCGATCCAGATGATCATTAACAAAGAACTGGGTCTCAACAAGAATCAAAATCCACTGCAAGGCTCGTTTATCATCGATGCCCTCACGCGAATCGTTGAAGAGGCGGTGTATGAAGAGTTCGAGCGCATTTCCGAAAGGGGTGGCGTGCTGGGCGCCATGGAAACCATGTACCAGCGCGGGAAGATCCAGGAAGAGAGTCTTTACTACGAAGCCCAGAAGCATGATGGCAGCCTGCCCATTGTGGGGGTAAATACCTTCCGACCGGAAAACGCAGAGCAGTCAGAGGATGTGTCGGTGCCCGAGCTGATTCGCTCTACCGAAGAAGAGAAGCAGCGACAGGTGACGGCGGTGCGCAACTTCCAGACGCGCCACGATCAGGATACTGAGGCAGCGCTGCGGGAACTGCAGGACACGGCGGCGCGCGGTGGAAACGTTTTCGAATCGCTGATGCACGCAACCAGGTCCTGCTCTCTGGGGCAAATCACCCATGCGCTTTACCAGGTCGGCGGGCAGTATCGCCGCAACATGTAAGGCCGTCGCACCGGGATCTGCAGGTCAGCCTATGAGCGAATCCTCGCCGTTCAACAGCCAGGGATATTTTGCGGATGGGCTGCGCAGCGCAGAGGCGCGCCAGCGCATGTTTGCTGATCAGCCAGCCGGTCTGCAGGTGCTGCGGCGCTCATTGCCGCCGGGCCTGGTCGTCGTGGAAGACTATCTCCCCCCCGAGCTGCGCGAGGCGTTTTGCACCTATGCTCGCGAACAGGCTGGCCGGCCATCTACGGTGCAGGCACCCGATGCTGGAGCCGGTGAGAATCTGACCCGGATGTCTGCAGCACGCGTCACCGACTATATCGAGATCGACGGCATCGCCGAGCGCGTCCACGCCGTGATGCGGGGGATATTTCTCGATCAGGTGAGCCGGCACTACGGCACGCAGATTGACTGGTACGAAAAACCCGAACTGCTCAGGTATCAGCCTGGCGGACATTACAGCCCTCATGCGGACGCGGAGAACTGGGATGCCCGGGCGCGCAGCTGGAAGCGCGCGATGGACCGGGATTTCAGTATTCTGCTTTACTTAAACGACGGATTCGAAGGCGGCAGCCTGACGTTTCCAAATTTCGGGCTGAGGCTCAAGCCTTCTGCCGGCATGCTGGTGGTTTTTCCGTCCGATCATCGCTACGTGCACTGTGCAGAGCCAGTGGAGAAGGGTGAAAGGATCTTGCTGGTTTGCTGGTGCGCAGCAAAATGCGGCAGCAGGGTGGGTGCTGGCACGCCGGAGGGCGCCACGGTGCTCGACGCCGATTCCTAACCCTCGATGCGGCCGTGACAGTGTTTAAATTTCAGTCCACTGCCACAGTGGCACGGCTTGTTGCGGCCACCTGACTTGACGACGCGCTTTTTTTTCGGCGCGCCAATAGCAGGACGGCCATCGAAACGGTACGCCGTCTGGTCGCCTTGCTGATCCACGTAGTGCAGGAAGACCTGAATCCAGTAGCGGCCGGTAAACTCTTCGCGCCAGTGCGGGACGTCCGAGCCGTCATAGACAAGAAGGTCACCGGGTGCGAGTTCGACGGGGATATCGCGGCCGCCGCTTTGTACCCAAAGCGGCCAGTCCTGGTCTGCATCGAAACCGATAGTCAATGACGCGCTGACCTCGCAGGATTTTCGGTCAATATGCCGGGGCAGGTCAGAGCCCGGGTAATAGATGCGTAGCCACGAATAGCTGGCGAACAGCGCTCGCCCGGTGGTGCGTTCTATGAGTGGCTGGAGATCCAGCAGCAAACTCTCTGCCATCACATCCGCGTACCGATCGAGACTGCTGGTGATGGGTTCGCGGTTGTAATAGCCCGGTTGCTCCCGCAGAAGCAGGGCGTAATCTGTCATGACCTTCATGCTTTTGGCGTCAAAGCAGTTGCGCACAACGGCATAGCCGGCGTTGCGATATTGATTTTCGCTGTTGTGGTGCGAGGGTTCCATATTCATGCGTCAGATTTTTGGGACTGCAGAAAAAATATATCAGTTTTGAGGCGAGCCAGGTTGGCACGGTTGCGCCTGTGCGATCGCATTATGATAGCAGTTGTGGGCCACGGTCAGCGTGCATTAAGAGACGGGTTTCTGCCTGGGCATTGCAGTCTAGAGTGGCGGCATGCCGACGCCTCGTCAGACTGCTGCCCTGTGACGGGAGGCCTCGCTGGCCCTTTAAGTTAATCGACAAAACAAACGCTATACTCCCCTTCGTATTGTGCTTTTTATTCGAACCTATATCTGCTAGATTCGACTGTCATATCAGCCGAAATCCTTTGCTGAACATTTATAAGAATGCAAGGTAAGTCAATGGAAACATTAAACAAACGAAACGGCCTTGCCGGTCGAGCCGGAATCGCCATTCTGCTCGCTTTTGGCGGGTTCATGATGTCTTCGTCGGGTGCGCAAGAGCGCGTGCTCAAGACGGCCATGCAGGTGCGAAGTGCCGCGGATCAATCAGCGCAGCAGTCGCAGCAGCAAATCGACAACCTCGCGAACCAGACTGCCGAATTACTCGGAGACTTTCGCGTTGCGTCGCAGGCCCTTGACCGGATCAGGGTCTACAACGGTCATTTGCAATCACTCGTGAATGATCAGGAGTCCATTAAGGCCGACATCCAGGCGCAGATAGATGGCGCAGACGAAATCGAGCAATCCATCATCCCGCTGATGTTTACGATGATCGATGATCTCGGCAGGATGATTGACCTGGATTTGCCTTTCAACCTTGATGAGCGGCGTAATCGTGTCATGGAATTGCGCAACCTGATGGAAGATGCAAACGTGACTGATTCGGAAAAGTATCGTCGAATCATGGAGGCGTATTCCATTGAGGCTGATTTCAGTCGCAACATGGAGGCGTCTACGGCGAATCTCGAAATCGGCGGAGAAAGCCGGGAAGTAAACTTCTTTCGCTTAGGCCGGGTGATCCTTGCTTATCAAACCCTGGACCGCAGCCAAACCGGTTTTTACAACAAGCAGACGCGCCAGTGGGAATCGCTGCCTGACAGTTACAGGAAGCACATTACAGAGGGGCTGCGCGTAGCACGCAAGCAGGCCGCACCGAGTCTGCTTACCGTGCCGCTTAATGCACCGGAGGCAGCACAATGATCAAATCAGCAAAAATTATTTTGATCACCGTCACGGGTGCGCTTTTGTCGGGGCAGGGCTTCGCGGCCAGTGATCCTTCCAATCTCAATGAATTGCTGCAAAGCGTGCGCGCAGAGCGCAGCGCAATTGCTGCTCAAAATCAGCAGCGCGAAACGGAGTTTGTGCAGGCGCGGAACCAGCAGCGGGCAATGCTGCAGCGGGTACAGGCCGATCTGGCAGCTGAGGAACGTCGCAGCGCGGCGCTGAAAGAGCAGTTTGACGGCAATGAAACCCAGATACGCGATCTCGAAGAGACTTTGACTATTCGTCTGGGCAACCTTGGTGAACTCAAGGGAGTCGTGAAGCAGGTGGTCGGAGATTTCAAGGGCGTCGTGGATAACTCTCTGGTGACCGCGCAGTACCCGGGTCGGCAGGAAGAGATCAACCGCATTGCGTCCATTGATGGCATGCCCAAGATTGATGACCTGGATCAGCTCCGCATCCTGATGCTGGAAGACATGGTCGCGTCAGGTAACGTCTCCAAGTTTTCGGCCAGCGTTAATAGTGCAGACGGCGAGCCGTTCAAGGCGGACGTGGTCAGAATAGGCGTGTTTAATGCCGTCCACGAGGACAAGTTCCTGAGGCTGTCGGAAGCCGGTACGCTGCAGGAATTGCCAAGCCAGCCGTCGGGCAGATATCGCTCCATGGCCGGCGACCTTTTTGATGCCAATAGCGGCGTCCACCCCATGGCCCTTGACCCCACGCGCGGTCAGATCCTCGGGGCGCTCATTCAGTCGCCGACCCTCGTGGAACGCACCAATCAGGGTGGGCCCATCGGGTACGTAATTATTATTCTGGGCATCATTGGCGTTCTGATCGCCCTCGAAAGGCTGCTGACGCTGACCCTTGCCGGAGGCAAGATCAAGGCGCAGCTCAAAAACAGCACGCCGAAGGCAGACAACGCTCTGGGTCGAATACTTGGTGTCTATCATGAGAATCGCCAGGTGGATCCGGAGACGCTGGAGCTCAAGCTGGATGAGGCAATTCTTAAAGAGACGCCGAAGCTTGAAAAACGTCAGGCCATCATCAAGGTGCTGGCGGCCGTTGCGCCGCTACTGGGTCTGCTCGGCACCGTGACCGGCATGATCGCGACCTTCCAGTCCATCACGCTGTTCGGGACGGGCGATCCGAAGCTGATGGCCGGCGGTATTTCCACCGCGCTGGTGACCACGGTGCTGGGACTGGTAGCAGCTATACCCCTGGTCCTGCTGCACAGTTTTGTTGCCGGCAAGAGCAAGGCGCTCATTGAGATCCTGGAAGAGCAAAGTGCGGGCCTGATAGCCGAGCATTCGGAGAGGCCGCCGCAGTGACATTTTTTGTCGACGGTTACGAAGCGATTCGCGACTTCTTCGAAGCCGGCGGTGGCGTCCTCTACTGGATTCTGTTCGTAACCATCTTCATGTGGACGTTGATTGTCGAGCGCATCTGGTTCTTGTACCTGGAATTGCCAAAGCGGCTGGAAGCCGAACGCACTGCATGGGACGCGCGTGCAAGCACGCAGTCCTGGGCGGCCAAGCGCATTCGTGACGCGGTTATTTCGCGCGTGAGAGTCGATGCGCATCGCTCGATACTTATTATCAAGACTCTGATGGCAATTCTTCCCCTGCTGGGCTTATTCGGCACCGTCTGGGGCATGATCCAGGTCTTCGAAATCATGGCAATTTTTGGTACGGGCAATGCGCGACTCATGGCGGGCGGCGTGTCCAAGGCCACTATTCCCACCATGGCCGGACTGGTTGCAGCACTGTCAGGGCTCTACTTAAGTACGCATCTGGAACACAAGGCAGATACAGAAGTGGAACGACTCGAAGACATGCTCGTGCACCACTGACCGGAGTAACATAAATCATGCGACGCAGACACGGCGGTCAGGACGAAGAGGCACAGATCAACATCACACCGATGTTGGATATCGTTTTTATTATGCTGATCTTCTTCATTGTAACGACGTCGTTCGTGAAGGAAATTGGGCTTGATGTGAGCAGGCCGTCCAACGCGCCGCCGAAGGAGGTCAAGCAGTCAGCGGTGATCGCCATCAGGATCGGGGCTACGGGCATCGTGGAGGTGAACAACCGTCGCGTCGATATCCGGGCAGTACAGGCGAATGTGCAAAGCGCCCTCGCAGCAAAGCCTGAAGCAAGCGTGGTGGTAGTGTCGGACAGGGATGCAGACGCCGGATTACTGGTGCAGGTCATTGACCAGGCGCGGCAGGCCGGTGCCCAAAACGTCTCACTCGCCGCAGAGGCGCGTTAAGGCGGCCTGAACTTAACTTGCCCGTCATAATCTAAACAGAGAGAAGTATGGCCAGACGTCACTCAGCGGAAGATGAAGAGACAGAGATAAACATCACGCCGATGCTCGACATCGTGTTTATCATGCTTATTTTCTTCATTGTGACCACCTCCTTCGTGAAGGAGACGGGCATCGATGTCAATCGGCCGCCGGCGTTTACGGCCGAGCCCAAGCCGCGCGGCAATATCATGATTGCCATTAATTCAAATGGCCAGATCTGGATGGAGAAGCGCCAGGTCGAAATTGGCCAGATTCGCTTTATGGTGGAAAACGCCAAGGCCGAAAATCCGGAAAGCTCGGTGATCATTATTACCGACGAGGAGGCCGCGACGGGAAAACTGATTGACCTGATGGACCAGGTTCGTCTTGGCGGTGTCACCACCATCTCGGTGGCCGCCGAGGAGGGAGCGTAGCGCTATGAGATTCATGGTTTCAACAGTTCTGGGTGTGGTGGTTGCGCTGATGCTGTTTCTGCTTATGAACAGTCTTATCGGGGCAGGTGGAAAATTTGAGGCGGATAACAGCAGCCTCAAAATGATCGATGTCGTTCGCGTCAAGCAGGACGAGCTGACGCAAACCAAGCGGCGCCCGCCCAAGAAGCCACCGCCGCCGAAGAAGCCACCGCCGCCGCCCAAGCTGACCACAGCGAGCCAGGACAAGCCGCCGCCGCAGCAGCTGAATATCGATATTCCAAACATTGATATGTCGGTGTCCACCGGCAGCGGGCCGTACATTGGCCAGTTCAATCCGGCGGATCCGGGCCAGGATGGAGACGTGATCCCCATCGTTCGCATTGAGCCGCAATATCCCAGGCAGGCGTTGCTTGATGGTATCGAGGGTTGGGTACGATTCCAGTTTACAATTACTGAAGACGGGTCAGTAGATAACCCGCGCGTCATTGACTCCGAGCCTAACCGTATTTTCAACCGCGAGGCGACGCGCGCAATTCTGCGCTGGAAATTCAAGCCGCGGGTGGTGGACGGCAAGCCTGTCAGGCGCCAGGCGGAGCAGACCATCGAGTTCAAGATGAGTGGTGATTAAAGTGAAGACGACGCGACCAGCTTTCTCTGCACTCGGCAAATCTATATTGGCGTTGGTGGCTGGCGGGCTGCTGTTCGCAAGCCCGGCGATGGCGCAGGATGATGAGGACAAGCCGCAGGCTACAATGACCGAGCGCGTCTACAAGCGCTTGCTGCAGGCACAGGAGCTTCTCGGCGAGGCCAACTACGCCGATTCGCTTTCGAAGCTCCGTTCCATAGAAAGGATGGACCTCAACGAATATGAACGGGCGCTGGTGCTGCAGACCATCGGATTCGTCTATGCGCAGCAGGGCCAATATCCCGAGGCCATCAAAAACTTCGAGGCGTGCCTGGCGCTGAATGCGCTGCCGAGTGCCGCGCAGCAGGGCATGCTTTATTCCCTGGCATCGCTGTATATGTCCCAGGAGATGTATTCGAAAACCATCAGCACGCTTAAACGCTGGCTTGCAAATGAAACAGACCCCAAGCCGGACGCGTTCATCATGATGGCTTCTTCCTATGCCAGCATGAATGACTATCCCAGTGCACTTCCGTGGGCGAAGAAGGCCGTGGATGGCAGCCCCGAGCCGAAAGAAAACTGGCACCAGCTGCTGGTTGCCATTTATTTCGAACTGGAGCAGTTCGGCAACGCTGCCGGGGTGCTGACCCGCATGGTGGGATACTGGCCGGACAATCTACGCTACTGGGAAACGTTGTTCGGAGCCTATCAGCAGGAGCAAAACGACAGCCAGGCGCTTGCTACATTAAACCTTGCTTACGCCAACGGTCTTTTGACCGAAGAAAAGAAGATTATCAACCTGGTGCGCATGCGCATGTTCATGAACCTGCCGTTTTTTGCCGGCGATCTGCTCGAGAAGGAAATGGCGGGCGGGCGCGTGCAGAGAAATCAGAAGAATCTCGAGTTGCTGCTTTCTGCATGGACGACTGCGCGTGAGTATGACAAGGCCATCGCCGTGATCGACCAGCTTGCTCCGCTTAAAGGCGATGGTGAGCTTTATCTGCAGCAGGCACAGTTGTTCAATGAGAAGAATGACTGGCAAGGCGTGGCGCAGTCAGTGCAAAAGGCGCTCGATATGGGGGGGCTCAAGAGCACGGGCAAGGCTTATTTACTGCAGGGCCTCGCATTCTCGGAGCAAAAGAAGTTCAGCGACGCCATCGCATCATTCAGGCGCGCTCAGCAGTTTGAAGAAACGCGCTCCCAGGCGACAGGCTGGATCGAGTACGTTAACGAGCAGCTACAAATCCGGGCGAGCTGACAATTCGCGCCGCGGGTTTGTGCCCTGCGTCTCACTGCCGCCGGCAAGATCCGGCTCATCAATGTTTGCAAGTATCTGCCTGCGCGCCTGATCACGCAGAAGCATAGCCGCGTCACGGTCGTTGCCGGTTGGCGTAATCGCGGCCAGGATTTTCACACTGAGGCGGCCCGGCCGAGGTAACCACGAACCCGACGGCAGCATTCTTCGGCTACCGTGGATTGCAATGGGGATGACGGGTAAACCTGCGCGGGCAGCGGTAAGAAAAGCGCCCAGTCGGAATGGTCTCAGGCCAGGTTCCGGCATAAAGGTACCTTCCGGAAAAAACCCCAGGGCCTGCCCTTCGGCTGCCGCGCGCAGTATGCGCCTGGCATCTCGGGCACCGGCGTGGTCGTTGTCTCGTGTGACAAATTCCGAGCCCAGTCGATGCAGCATGAAACCACCCATTGGAATGCGGCGCGCCTCCTTCTTGATGACAAAGCTGAAGCGCGGCGGAAGCACGGCTTTCAGCAGCACGCCGTCCAGATAACTACAGTGGTTTGCCACCACGACGCAGGCGCCGTTCGGCAGGCCGGGCAATCCCTCGATGCGCGGACCGGCACCCAGCAGACCTAGCAGGACGCGTGCCAGCCACTTGGCCATTCGTCGACGGTTACCGAGCCCCGGCGTAGCGATGATCATGAGTGTGCCAACGGGCAGCATGGCCAGGCAGATCAAAAGCGCGTAGGCGCCAAACAAGCCGCGAAACAGATAATTCACAGGAGCGTCTTGCGCGTTGTCAAAGCTGCGTAGGTGATGATGTGCATTGGCCCTCGCTCTGTTCGCCTTGCTGGCAATACCGGGCAAACTTGTTGCCGAATGTGAACTGGTTCACGCCTTATGTTAATAAATCTATGATTTCTGTGACTTAATTCACGGCCCGGACGGTCCGGGCGCACCATACTTAGTGCCGTTGTTCCCGCCTTTATGGGCGGAAGATCGAACCGCCCGCGATGCGATGCTCTCTTAAAGCAGCGAATTGCGAGGCAAAGGCCGATAGCAGGCCACCTTCTTGAGCCGGCACGCACACCATGAGCGGCGGTCAGTGTAACAAGCGGAGCTGTTGATGCCCTCAGCCAAACCTCTCAATTCGGACAATTCGGCGCTGGCCGAGGCCCAGGAAAGAACCATTGACCGGTTCCTGGACGCAGTCTGGATGGAGAGAGGCCTCTCGGCCAACACCCTGGCTGCTTACCGGGCTGACTTGAATGCCCTGGCCCGCTGGTTGCTGGAGCGTGATCTTGGCCTGCTGGACGCAGGTCGCGAGCATTTGCTCGGCTTTGTGGCAGCGCGCGCAGAAGCGGGTGCTCGCCCCAGGTCGACGGCCAGGCAACTTTCCAGCTTTAGACGATTTTTTCGCTACTTCGTAAGGGAAGGGGAGATTCAGGACGATCCCACTGCACGCATTGAAATGCCCAAGGTGGGGCGCGCGCTGCCCGAAACCATTACAGAGGAAGAAGTCGAGTCATTGCTCAACGCACCGGACGTAAAAGACGCGCTGGGTTTGCGTGATCGCACCATGCTTGAGCTTTTATATGCGACCGGACTCAGGGTTACCGAGCTCATCAACCTTACGCAGTCGCAGATTAATTTGAACCAGGGCGTTATCCGCATCACCGGCAAAGGCGATCGGGAGCGGCTTATCCCCCTTGGCGAGGAATGCCAGAACTGGATCAGAAAATTCTGCGCAGGCGCCCGCCTCGATATTCTGATGGACCGGCAGACGGATTACCTGTTCCCAACCCGGCGCGGCAATCGAATGACTCGTCAGGCTTTCTGGCACATCATCAAACGATATGGCGCCAAGGCAGGCATCAGTAAAAAATTGTCACCGCACAGTCTGCGCCATGCTTTCGCGACACACCTGCTGAACC
>JABDLF010000084.1 GCA_013003115.1 Gammaproteobacteria bacterium | reverse complement strand
ATTGGCGGAATCACGCCCGACATATTGAGCTTGAAGGGCAAATGACTCGTCTGGCCCGCATACATCTTGCGGCCCTGCTGGCGCTTGGCGTAGTTGACGGTAATGCGACGCTGACCACGTTCGACATATACAACAAAAGCCGTAACGCCCAGTACAAGCATAAAGAGAATCAGCGCGATAGCCGCCGACATTTCCCCGGTACGTACCAGTTCCAGGGTGCCGCCGATCGCAGAAGGCAGCCCTGAAACAATGCTCGCCAGAATGATCATGGAGATACCGTTACCGATGCCACGCTCCGTTACCTGCTCACCCAGCCACATAAGGAACATGGTGCCAGTTACCAGGGTAAGCGCCGCAGTAAAAACAAAGTTCCAGCCTGGGTTGAGTACTACGCCCGGCTGGCTTTGCAGCCCCACTGACATGGCTATGGACTGGAAGGTGGCCAGGGCAACTGTTCCGTAGCGCGTGTACTGCGTAATCTTGCGCCGGCCGGTTTCACCCTCTTTCTTAAGCGCCGCGAGGCTCGGCACCACAACCGACATCATCTGCATGATGATCGATGCAGAGATATACGGCATCACGCCGAGGGCAAAGATGCTGACGCGTTCCAGCGCACCGCCGGCGAACATATTAAACATGTCCAGCACGGTGCCGCTTTGCTGGTCAAAAAAGCGCGCCACGGCCGCCGGATCGAGACCCGGCACCGGTATAAAGGTGCCGATCCTGTAAACGACAAGCGCAAGCACCAGGAACACCAGGCGCTTCCTGAGTTCCGTGAACTTGCCAACTTCCGCGAACGCGGTCGCCGGATTTGCCGGTGATTTAGCCACTGTCAGTCTTCAACCTTGCCGCCGGCCGCCTCAATGGCAGCGCGCGCGCCCTTGGTAACCTTTAAACCCTTGACGGTCACGGCTTTGCTGAGCTTGCCGGACTCGATAATTTTCACTTTCTGGATACGAGGGCTTATTAATTTGCCTTTAACCAGGGCCGCCATATCCACCACGTCTGCGCCCAGGCTTTCCAGTTCATGCAAGCGGATTTCGTCGCTGAACCTGGCCACCCGGGAAGCAAATCCGATCTTCGGAAGCCTCCGCTGCAAAGGCATCTGGCCACCTTCAAAACCGGTCTTGTGATAACCGCCCGATCTCGCCTTCTGGCCTTTTTGGCCGCGGCCGGAAGTCTTGCCCTGACCGGCAGACTCGCCGCGGCCGAAGCGCTTGCCCTTGGGCTTACTACCCGCAGCGGGCTTGAGTGTATTCAGACGCATTTCAAACTTCCTCAACCTGCAGAAGGTAAGACACCTTGTTGATCATGCCGCGATTCTCCGGCGTATCGCTGACCACCACGGAGTCGCGAATCCGACGCAAACCCAGACCACTCACACACGCCTTGTGGCTTTTCAGCCGCTTTGCGGTGCTCTTCATAAGCGTCAGCTTTACCTGCTGTGACTTCTTGGCCATTGCTCCGTTCCCGATCCTTTAAGCCAGTATTTCTTCGACGGTCTTGCCGCGGCGAGCGGCGACCGAGCGCGGTGAATGCATGTCAGACAGGCCCTTGATGGTCGCGCGCACCACGTTGATGGGATTGCGAGAGCCATAGCTCTTGGCCAGCACGTTTTGCACACCAGCGCACTCAAAAACGGCGCGCATCGCGCCTCCGGCAATGATGCCGGTACCTTCCGATGCCGGCGCCATGAAAACCTTGCTGGCGCCATGACGTGCTGACAAGGCGTACTGCAGCGTGTCGCCCTGGAGATTTACTTTCTTGAGGCTCTTGCGCGCGTTTTGCATGGCCTTCTGGATCGCCAGAGGCACTTCGCGAGCTTTGCCGTAGCCGAGCCCAACGCGACCATTGCCGTCACCGACGACGGTCAGCGCAGTAAAGCCAAACTGCCGGCCACCTTTCACCACTTTCGCAACGCGATTAATGGTGACCAGCTTCTCCAGCATGTCATCGCCGCCACCTGACTGATCATTTCTTGCCATAACTTAAGATCCTGCCACTACAAGCTAAAATTCGAGGCCGCCTTCGCGGGCCGCCTCTGCCAGTGCCTTAACCCGGCCGTGATAGCGAAAGCCCGAGCGATCAAAAGCGACCTTTGTGATGCCTGCCTTCTTGCTCTTCTCCGCAATCTCCTTGCCAACTGCCGTTGCGGCTTCAATATTGCCGCCCGCCTTTACAGACTTTCGCAGATCCTTATCGACCGTGGACGCGGCGGCCAGAACTTTGCCGCCTTCGGGAGCGATAATTTGCGCATAGATGTGCCGCGGCGTGCGATGCACCGACAGGCGCGCCGTACCGAGTTCGCTTATTTTCGCGCGCGTCTTGCGAGCGCGACGAATTCGAGTGGTTTTCTTTTCCATGCTGCTCAAACCTACTTCTTCTTGGCTTCCTTAATAACTACGCGCTCATCGGCGTATCTCACACCTTTGCCTTTGTAGGGCTCAGGCGGGCGGTAAGCGCGAATGTCTGCGGCCACCTGGCCGACTTTCTGTTTGTCCATGCCTTTAACGACAATCTCGGTCTGGCTGGGCGTCTCAATAGTGATGCCTTCGGGCACCGCATACACAACGGGATGCGAAAATCCGAGGGTCAGGTTTAACGACTTACCTTGTGACTGGGCGCGATAACCAACGCCAATCAAGCTCAGTTTGCGTTCGAAACCATCGGATACGCCTTTGGCCATGTTCGCCAGCAGAGAGCGCGTTGTGCCGCCGATAGCCTTGTTCACGCTCTTTTCGGTCAGCGAAACGTTCAGCTCACCCTCACTTTCTGTAACCGCCACGTCATCATGTAAATCCAGACTCAGGCTGCCCTTGGCACCCTTGATCGTGACGGTCCGCCCTGCGAGCTTAAACTCGACGCCTTTCGGCAGGGGCACTGGTTGTTTGGCAATTCTCGACATCTTTCTGTTCCTGAATCAGGCCACCACGCAGAGGATTTCGCCGCCCTGGCCATTGGCGCGCGCCTGCCGGTCGCTCACTACTCCACTGGACGTGGAAACTATCGCCACGCCAAGACCACCGAGAACTTTCGGTAGTTCGTCCGCACTTTTGTAGACGCGCAGACCCGGACGACTCACGCGCTGGAGCGTCTCGATCGCACCCTGGTCCTCGTGGTAGCGCAGGCGTACGGACAAGCTCACTTTCGCGCCTTCCTTGTCGGTCGCAAAATCTTCAATGTAACCTTCGTCGCGCAGCACCTTTACGATGGCCTCTTTGACGCGCGACGACGGCATCGTTACCTCGACCTTCTGGGCTTTCTGACCGTTGCGAATTCGGGTCAGCAGGTCTGCAATTGGATCAGTCATACTCATTATCTGTTTACCTGGTTCTGGCTACGCTTTTACCAACTGGCCTTGCGCAGGCCCGGAATCTCTCCCTTCATGGTCGACTTGCGCAGCTTGTTGCGCGCCAGCCCAAACTTCCTGTAGTAACCATGCGGCCGCCCCGACATGTTGCAGCGGTTGCGAAGTCGCACAGGGCTCGCATCACGCGGCAGCGCCTGCAGCTTTGCGACCGCATCCATACGCTCCTCGTCGCTGGACTGCGGGCTCCTGATCTGCTCTTTGAGCGCCGCGCGCTTCGCAGCGTAGCGTGCCACGATCTTTGCTCGCTTCACTTCGCGTTCGATCATTGATTTCTTTGCCATCGTTGTGCCTCTTACTTACGGAACGGGAAGTTAAACGCTTCCAGCAGCGCCCGGCCTTCCTCGTCATTTTTGGCGGTGGTAGTAATGCAGATATCAAGACCGCGCAGCACGTCGATCGCGTCGTAGTCGATTTCCGGAAAAATAATCTGCTCTTTAACGCCAACGTTGTAGTTGCCCCGGCCATCAAATGCCTTCGGCATCAGTCCACGGAAATCGCGAACGCGGGGTATTGCGATATTTACCAGCCTGTCGAGAAACTCATACATCCGCTCGCGACGCAAAGTAACCTTGCAGCCGATCGGATAGCCGTCACGAATCTTGAACGCAGCAACCGATTTGCGCGCGCGGGTCATCACCGGTTTCTGCCCGGCAATCTTTGTCATGTCGCTGATAGCATGATCCAGAACCTTTCGATCACCCACAGCCTCGCCCACGCCCATGTTAAGCGTGATCTTGCTGATGCGCGGCACTGCCATAACGCTCTTGTAGCCGAACTTGTCCTTCAGCTGAGGTACGACTGTGTCGCGATAATATTCCTGCAATCTGGCCATCGCTGTAACCGCTCTCTTAAACGTCAACTACTTCTTGATTGGACTTGAAGACCCGCACCTTGCGGCCATCATCAAGTGTCTTGTATCCCACCCGGTCACCTTTCTTGGTGATAGGGTTGTAAAGCATCACGTTGGATGCCTCCAGGGGCATTTCGCGCTCAATGATGCCGCCTGCAACCCCCATATTGGGATTCGGCTTCTGGTGCTTTTTGGCAACATTCACATTTGCCACGACCACCCGACCATCGTCGCGCACGCGCAGCACTTCTCCGCGCCGGCCTTTGTCTTTGCCGGCAATAACGATTACTTCGTCACCCTTTTTGATTTTTGCCATCTCTGCATCCAGCCTTAAAGCACTTCCGGCGCAAGTGAAATAATTTTCATAAAACTACCGGTTCTGAGTTCTCTCGTTACCGGGCCAAAAATACGTGTACCGATGGGCTCCAGCTTGTTCGTCAGGAGCACCGCGGCATTGCCGTCGAACCTGATCAGGGAACCGTCCGAACGCCGCACACCTTTGCGCGTGCGCACGACAACAGCGTTGTACACCTCGCCTTTCTTAACCTTGCCACGCGGGATCGCATCCTTGACGCTGACCTTGATGATGTCGCCCACACCCGCATAGCGGCGCTTGGAACCACCGAGCACCTTGATGCATTGCACGCGCCTTGCACCGCTGTTGTCGGCCGCCGTCAATACTGTCTGCATCTGAATCATGGTTGTGCTTCCAAAAGTTCCCGCAGGGGTACAAACCCTTGCTTACTCTGCCTTTTCCAAAACCTCGACAAGCCTCCACGCCTTTCTTTTCGAAAGGGGACGGCACTCGGCGATCGAAACAAAATCGCCCTCCCTGCATACGTTGTCCTCATCGTGAGCAAGCAGCTTTGAGGTACGGCCTATGATCTTGCCGTACGCTCCGTGCATAACCTGCCGCTCAACAGCCACCGTGATGGACTTGTCCATCTTGTTGCTGACTACCCGGCCGCTCAGCGTCCGCAGCTTCACATTCTCTGTACTCATGCCTGCTCACCTGCAAGGGCCTTTTCATTGATCAACGTCTTAACCCTCGCTATGTTCTTGCGCACTGCGCGATACTGATCTGACCGCGCCAGCTGCCCGGTAGCCTTTTGCATCCGCAGATTAAACTGCTCCCGGCGGAGCTTGATCAGCTCTTCATTCAGCTCTTCGCCAGACTTGCTTCTGAGTTCACTCACTTTCATCACATAACCTGCCGCGTAACAAACGTTGTCTGGATCGGCAATTTTGCAGCGGCCAGCCTGAAGGCCTCACGCGCAATCTCTTCGGTCACGCCTTCCATCTCGTAGAGAACGCGGCCAGGCTGAATCTGTGCCACCCAGTATTCGACGTTACCCTTGCCCTTGCCCTGACGGACCTCGAGGGGCTTTGTGGTAATCGGCTTGTCCGGAAATATACGGATCCAGATCTTGCCGCCTCGCTTGACGTGACGCGTCATGGCGCGACGTGCCGCTTCGATCTGGCGCGCCGTGATACGTCCACGGCCGACAGCCTTAAGACCGAACTCGCCGAAACTGACGTCGCTGCCACGCACCGCGAGTCCGCGGTTGCGTCCTTTCATCTGCTTACGAAATTTTGTGCGTTTTGGCTGTAACATTTCCGCTTACCCCTGACGCGCTGTCTTGGCCTGGCCCTCGGCTTCCGCCGCTTCCGCAGGGTTGGTCGCGATGACCTCGCCTTTGAATATCCAAACCTTGACGCCGATGATGCCGTACGTGGTTTTGGCCTCGGCCACGCCGTAGTCAATGTCGGCCCGCAGCGTGTGCAGCGGCACACGGCCTTCCCTGTACCACTCGCTGCGCGCAATTTCCGCGCCGTTCAGACGCCCGCCAACCTTGACCTTGATGCCCTGCGCGCCGATACGCATAGCGTTCGTCACAGCACGTTTCATTGCCCGACGAAACATCACGCGACGCTCCAGCTGCTGAGCAATACCCTCTGCCACCAGTCGTGCATCAAGCTCGGGCTTGCGAATCTCGGCGATATTGATGTGCACGTCCTGGATCGGCAGCTCACCCAGCCGGGCAACCTCCATCCGCAGGCGCTCGATGTCTTCGCCCTTCTTGCCAATTACGATGCCGGGCCTCGCCGTGTGCACAGTAATGTTGAGCTTCTTGGCGGGCCTTTCGATCTGTATCTGGCTCACAGATGCCTGGGCCAGCTTTTTCTGCAAAAACTGGCGGATCTTGTGATCACTCAAAACGAGCTGCGGGAACTCTCGTGAGTTCGCAAACCATTTGGATGTCCAATCCCGGGTGATGCCGAGTCGGATGCCGATTGGATTTACTTTCTGACCCATCTTGCTCTCTTACTGTTACTCGCCGCCAACTTTGACGGTGATGTGGCTGTTGCGCTTGGTAATACGGTCCCCGCGCCCTTTGGCACGTGCCATATAGCGTTTAAAAGTTGGCGCCTCGTCTACGAAAACCTCGGCAACCTTGAGCTCATCGATGTCAGCGCCATGGTTGTGTTCCGCATTCGCAATCGCCGACTCCAGAATTTTTTTCAGAATCAGCGCGCTCTTCTTCGGCGTAAAGTTGAGAACCCGCAGGGCCTCACCAACTTCTTTGCCGCGAATCATGTCCGCAACCAGCCGAGCCTTCTGCGGCGATATGCGTGCGTATCTGAGTTTTGCTGCTACCTGCATGTCGCGCTCCCTATTTGGCCTTCTTGTCGCCGGAATGGCCCTTGAAAGTGCGCGTCGCGGCAAATTCTCCGAGCTTGTGGCCAACCATGCCTTCAGAAATCAGCACCGGCACGTGCTGTCTCCCGTTGTGCACGGCAATGGTCAAACCCACCATGTCGGGCAGGATCATAGAACGGCGCGACCAGGTCTTGATCGGACGGCGATCGTTCTTCTCCGCCGCCACAGCGACCTTCTTTTGCAGGTGCAGGTCAACAAAAGGACCTTTTTTCACGGAACGTGGCACGA
Organism: Gammaproteobacteria bacterium; assembly: GCA_013003115.1. Taxonomy (GTDB): domain Bacteria; phylum Pseudomonadota; class Gammaproteobacteria; order Steroidobacterales; family JABDLF01; genus JABDLF01. Next base: position 3,081 of record JABDLF010000084.1, on the reverse strand, counting down.
TCTATACCTCTTACTTCTTACTCTTGCGACGACGAACAATCATGCTGTCGGTACGTTTGTTCTTGCGCGTCTTGTAGCCCTTGGTCGGCATCCCCCATGGGGAAACAGGATGACGGCCACCCGACGTCCGGCCCTCGCCGCCGCCGTGCGGGTGATCAACCGGGTTCATGGCAACGCCACGCACGGTCGGCCTTACGCCACGCCAGCGCTTGGCGCCCGCCTTGCCCAGCTTCCGAAGGTTGTGTTCAGAATTACCCACTTCACCTACGGTCGCACGGCAGTCGATGTGTACCTTGCGCATCTCGCCAGAGCGCAGCTTAAGCGTCGCATGCTCGCCTTCCCGTGCGGCCAGCTGCGCCTTGGAGCCGGCGCTGCGCATCATCTGGGCACCTTTGCCCGGCTGCATTTCGATGCAATGGACCTCGGTGCCGACGGGGATATTGCGCAATGGCAGCGCGTTGCCCGGCTTAATTGGTGCGTCACTGCCTGCCATCAGCGCATCGCCCTTGCGCACGCCGTTCGGAGCAATGATGTAGCGGCGCTCGCCGTCTGCGTAAAGCAGCAGTGCGAGATGCGCGCTGCGGTTCGGATCGTATTCCAAACGCTCAACCTTCGCGGGCACGCCATCCTTGTCGCGCTTGAAGTCGATGACCCGGTAGCGCTGCTTGTGACCGCCGCCCTGGTGCCTGCTGGTTATACGGCCAGCGTTGTTGCGTCCACCCGTCCGGCGCTTGGCACGCAAGAGCGGGCCAAAAGGCTCACCTTTATGCAGCTCCGGGCTCGATACCCGCACAACAAACCGGCGACCGGCCGACGTTGGTTTTGTTTTATGAACTGGCATGACTATTGTTCGTCCTGTATCTCAACCGGGCCGTTAATCGGCGCCGAGAAAATCTATGTCGTCGCCTTCGGCAAGGCGCACGTATGCTTTACGCGTACTCTTGCGCCGTCCGGCGGAGCGCCCGGTGCGCTTCAGCTTGCCGCGACTGTTCAAAACCTGCACCGACTCCACCTTGACCTCAAACATGAGTTCAACGGCCTGCTTTACTTCCTCTTTAGTGGCGTCCTTGCGCACCTGGAACACGACCTGGTTGTACTTTTCCGACGCCTGCGTCGTCTTCTCGGACACATGAGGCCCTTCTATCACGGTCATCAGATAATCCTGATTCATCCGAGCTTCTCCTCAAGTACGCGCACCGCGGCGACAGTCATCAGTACGCTTTCACGCCGCAAAAGGCTGACCGGGTCCAGCGCCGAAACAGGCAGCACGTCGACATTCGGCAGATTGCGCGCTGCCAGGTAGAGGTGCTCATCAAACGCCTCAACCACAATCAGCACATTGCTGAGCTCGTAGCTCTTGAGCAGCTCCACCACTTTCCTGGTCTTGGGACTATCGACCGACACTTCCTTAACCACGTTGAGACGCCCCTGCCGCACCAGCTCCGAAAGCAGTGCCCGCATCGCGCCCCGATACATCTTCTGGTTGACCTTCTGTGCAAACTTTCTCGGCGTAGCCGCAAAAGTCCGCCCGCCACCGACCCAGATCGGACTGCGGATCGTGCCCGCTCTGGCGCGGCCGGTGCCCTTTTGCCTGAACGGCTTGGCACCGCCACCACGCACCTGGGCGCGCGTCTTTTGCGCCTTGGTACCGCTTCTCCGGCGAGCCAGATAAGCAGTCACAACCTGGTGAACCAGCGGCTCGTTAAATTCTTTGCCAAACGCGGCCTCGGAAACGTCCACCGATCCGCCGCCAGCAACACTGTGCAACTGAAGTTTCATTGCCATGAACTATCCTCGCGCCTTGACTGCCGGCTTCACGATCACGCGCCCGCCGCTGGCGCCTGGCACGGCGCCCCTGATCAGGATCAGGTTGCGGTCGGCATCCACTCGCACGACCTCAAGGTTTTCTGCGGTTCGACGCGCATTTCCCAGGTGACCCGCCATCTTCTTGCCCTTGAAAACGCGGCCCGGGGTCTGGTTCTGACCAATGGAACCCGGCGCACGGTGGGCCAAAGAGTTGCCGTGGGTGGCATCCTGGGTGCGGAAATGGTGACGCTTGACCACGCCGGCGAAGCCTTTACCTATGGTCGTGCCAATGACGTCGACCTTCTGGCCCACCTCGAACAGATCGACTTTGATTTCCGAGCCTTTCTCGAATCCGGCTTCCTGCCCATCCGGAACGCGGAATTCCCACATGCCTTCACCCGCCTCGACACCGGCGCTTGAATACTGGCCAGCCACAGGCTTGCTGATACGTGAAAGTTTGCGGGAACCGGTCGTTATCTGAAGCGCATGATAGCCGTCGGACTCCTGCGTCTTAACGCGGGCAACCCGGTTCGGGAGCGCTTCAACCACCGTGACGGGCACAGACGCCCCGTCCTCGGTGAACACGCGAGTCATACCGCACTTGCGGCCAACCAGACCGATAGTCATTGTCAATTCCTCGTTTATCCGGCGCCCGCCTCGTTGGACTGACGCTCTTGCACCACGCCGACTACGATTGGCCAGCGCTGATAATCAATAATCTTGCAAATTCAAGGCCCGGGCAGGTTCGCTGCACCGGGCCCAAGCCAGCCCGCTATTGTAGCAGGAATACTGGCTAGTTCAACTTAATCTGTACGTCTACGCCTGCCGGCAATTCCAGCTTCATCAGGGCGTCAACCGTCTTGTCCGTTGGGTCCACTATGTCCATCAGGCGCTTGTGGGTCCGGAGCTCATACTGGTCCCGGGCGTCCTTATTGACGTGCGGGGAGATGAGTATCGTGAAGCGCTCCATCTTGGTAGGCAGTGGAATCGGGCCTTTAACGTGGGCGCCCGTCCGTTTTGCCGTTTCGACAATCTCTTTTGCCGAGGTATCGATCAGCCGGTGATCGAAGGCCTTGAGGCGGATTCTGATGTTCTGGTTAGACATTTTATTCTCTGGATTCTGCTATTCGGGCAATTCAGCCCCTTGTTCACTCTAATATTTTAGCGACCACGCCGGCGCCCACGGTGCGACCACCCTCGCGGATCGCAAAGCGCAGCCCGTCTTCCATCGCAATCGGGGCTATCAGCTCAACCACCATCTTGATGTTGTCACCA
>JABDLF010000059.1 GCA_013003115.1 Gammaproteobacteria bacterium | reverse complement strand
GGCAGAAAATCATTTGGAATCGCGCCGGGCGCCGCGCACATCATGGTCACCTTGCGCAGCGAGTATGATGAACAAATGTCCGCCATGATCAATGAGATCAACACCGGCATTGGCGAGATCTGCAGTCGCGAGAAACTGGAATTCAGCACTCGATTCGATGACATATTTCCCGCAACACACAACGACCCTGCTGCTTTCGAGACAATTCGTGAGGCCGCGCGCACCGGGGGCTTCAGTGCCGCGGAGGCGCCGTTTCGATGGTCAGAGGACTTCGGGCATTTCACTGCACGCTTTCGAGGCGCCATGTTCGGGATTGGGGCGGGGCCTGAAACGCCTGCGCTGCATCACCCCGAGTATGATTTTCCCGATGAACTGATAGACAAGGGCGCCGATTTGTTCATGGGCATCCTCAGCGCAGCAGCGAAAACCTGAGCCGATTTGCACGTCTATACTTAGCGAGCGGCGGAGAAAAGTTTATGAACATCCTTGTTGCGGCGTTTGCCGTCATGATTACGGGCCTGAGCATCTGGGGCGTCGTGAACCCTGGCGGCCTTGTCGCCATGGTGCGCAAAGCCACCGGTCCGGGGTTTATGCTTATCGCGGTCGGTGCACGATTGGCGTTGGCACTACTACTTTGGTTCGCTGCCGACTCGGCGCGGCATCCTGACGTTTTCAAGGTGCTCGCGGTAATCGCCGTTTTGGCTGCCGTTGTCATTATGGCGGTCGGCAAAGCACGCCTTCTCAAAGTGATCGACTGGTGGGCCGGTCAATCCGCGTCTCTCCAGCGGGGCTGGCTGCTGCTTGGCATTGGCTTCGGCGCCTATTTGCTATGGGAGGTGTGGCCGTCACTCGGATCACCGGCCTGAAGGTTTACAGGCGCTGCGGGGAATAAACAACACCCGTCAAACACGGAGTCATGATGTCCGGATTGATATTTCCCAACGAGTCTGATGCCTACCGCAAAGCGCGCGATGAGTTGCTTAAAGCCGAGATTTTGCTTCGCCAGCAACTGGCTGACGTGTCGGCGCAGCGAGCGCGTCTTCCGCCGGGCGGCGAGATCGCCGAGGACTACGTATTCAAGCGGCTGAATGCAGACGGAGCCAGCGAAAACATCAGCATCGCAGAGTTGTTCGTCGAGGGCCATTCCAGTCTGTTTATCTACTCTTTCATGTTCGGTCCCGACATGCCGCACCCCTGTCCGATGTGCACGTCGATGCTTGATGCGTTGAATGGCAATGCCCGGTCGATAAAAGAACGGATCAGCGTGGCCATAGTCGCTCGCTCACCAATTGAGCGTGTTGCAAAATTTGCAAACAACCGCGGCTGGCACCAGTTGCCAATCGTATCCTCGGCCGGAAACAGCTATCAGCGCGATTACTTTGGTGAAACGGAAGATGGCACACAGATGCCTATGGCCAACGTGTTTGTCAAAAAAGGGACCCGGGTTCGTCATTTTTGGGGTTCAGAAATGCTTTACGCCGAGCTTGATGGCCAGCCGCGGCATGTCGATCTGCTGTGGCCGCTCTGGAATGTTCTGGACCTCACGCCGGAGGGCCGCGGCGCTGATTGGTACCCCGCAATATAACAGCCTCGATCCTTCAAGCAGAACGTGATCCCGGTTGTTGGTGATTCTCAAAAGCTGTGCTAAAAACCCTATATGGACTGTTGCTGCAAAACTGTTTCCTGCACGGTATCGCGCCTATGAGCATGACATCGCTCAAACAGCGCGTGGAAGAGCTGCTTCCAAACTGGCAGAGCTGGTATCCGAGCCTGTTCGATGCGGCGGAAGATCTTGGCCTCATTCGCGCGCGCGTTTGTTCGCCGTCATCACTCATGCTGTCCAATCGTCATTCGCGCGTGCAAAGCGACGCCTTGAATGCGTTTCGCGAAAAATGGGGTGGCAACTAGGCCGAGCTCGCGAACCAAGCGCGCAGCGGCCATGCTATTTGTTTCAAGCCTGCTGGCTTGCAGGCAATCCAAATCTAAGGAAAAAAGATGCCAGTTGATTACCAATGGCACGACATGCTGGGCAATGTCGGCGTCATCATGATTATCGCCGCGTACTTCCTGCTGCAGATCGGACGCATGTCGGTGCGCGACCCCCGGTACTCGGCCGTAAATGGCATCGGAGCAGCGCTAGTGCTGGTGTCTTTGTATTTCGAGTTCAATTTGTCAGCTGCACTGGTGGAGGGATTCTGGTTGATCATCAGCCTGCTGGGATTGGTGCTGTCAATACGCGGCGCGCGCGCCAATAACACGTAGGACCTTCGTGCAACGGGCTGGCAACACAGGCGAGCCTGCCTAGATAATCGTACCGAAGAACCTGCCAACCCCTGTAGTCAGCACCATTGCCAGCGCGCCCCAGAATGTGATGCGCGTAGCTGCGATACGCATGGGAGCGCCACCGGCACGCGCAGCCAGAGCACCCAGGAACCCGAGGAACAGCAGCGAGCTCAGGGCGACCGACCACATAATTTGTGCCTGGGGCACCCAAACAACCACAAGCAGTGGCAGCGCTGCGCCAACAGAGAATGTCGCCGCCGAGGCCAGGCTGGTCACCACCGGGTGCGCCGAGGTAACAGGAGATATTCCAAGCTCGTCTCGGGCGTGGGCGCCCAGCGCATCATAGGCCATCAGCTGCGTGGCAACCTGGCCAGCAAGGGCCGGATCCAGGCCTCGTGCGACATACAGTGCTGCCAACTCTTCGCGTTCCTGTTCGGGACTGGCTACCAGTTCCAGGCGCTCACGATCGAGGTCTGCGCGTTGGGTATCGGATTGCGAACTCACAGAGACATACTCACTCGCTGCCATGGACATGGCGCCTGCGACGAGGCATGCGATGCCGGCAATTAGTATGGCGCGCGGACTTACTCCCGCCGCAGCCACGCCCAGCACCAGACTTGCGGTTGATACGATTCCGTCGTTCGCCCCGAGAACTGCCGCACGCAGCCAGCCGGAGCGATGATTTCTGTGCATTTCAACGTGACTCATTGCAATCCCTTCCTTTCAGTTCCTTGCAAAGGCAACTTGACCAACACCTCGTCGGCCGGAAGGAAATCTATACCCTTTGTATATCAAATCAAGGAGAATATTTTTCTCCGCCCTTTGTATGAAAAGGTCGTTTTGGCATGCCCTTTGCCGGGCGCCAGGCAGGCCAAAACGTCCCGCAGAACCGGGCGCCGGCACATGCAGACTTGAATATATATTCTGGCGGAGGCGGCTGGCCTCGACCAGCCGCTCGGAGTCTTTAGATTACGTTACTCGACGGTTACCGACTTGGCCAGATTGCGGGGCTGGTCGACGTCCGTACCCCTCAACACGGCCACGTGATAGGACAGAAGCTGCAGGGGGATGGTAAATACGACGGGCGCCTGAAACTCTTCGCAATGCACCGGCAGATTGAGCACCGTGACGCCTTCGGATTCTTCGAGGCCCGAGCCCGGATCGGCGAATACATAGAGACGCCCGCCGCGCGCGCGAACTTCCTGCAGGTTCGATTTGAGTTTTTCCAGCAGCTTGTTGTTGGGCGCGACGGCAAAAACCGGCATATCGGCATCCACCAGCGCCAATGGACCGTGCTTTAGTTCGCCGGCAGCATACGCTTCGGCGTGAATATACGAAATCTCCTTTAGCTTGAGCGCGCCTTCCATGGCAATGGGGAACTGGCTGCCGCGCCCAAGGAACAGCGCGTGGTGCTTCTCCGGAAACTCCTCGGCAAGACGTGATATCTGGTCATCGAGCGTAAGCACGTCTTCAACAAGGCCCGGCAGTGCCTGTAGTTCGCGAGTCAGGCGTGCTGCTTTTTCCGGCCTGAGGCCATTGTGATTGGCCAGTGCCAGCGCGAGCAAACCGAAAGCGGTCAGCTGCGTCGTAAATGCTTTGGTGGACGCAACCCCGATTTCGGGTCCGGCCCGCGTCATGAGGACGAGGTCGGATTCACGAACCAGCGAGCTTTCCGGCGCGTTGCAGATAGCCAGCGAAGAGAGATAGTTGAGGTGTTTGGAAGAACGCAGCGCAGCCAAAGTATCCGCCGTCTCGCCTGACTGGGAAATGGTAATAAAAAGAGTTCCCTTCGGCACCACCAGCGTGCGATAGCGATACTCGCTCGCTATTTCAACAGTGCACGGGAGCTGCGCGTATTTCTCTATCCAGTAACGCGCAACCATGCCCGCGTGGTAGCTGGTGCCGCACGCGACGATATGCACACAGCGCGTGGCGCTGAAAATCTGCGAAGCGCCCGGGCCGAAGGCCGCATCCAGCACCTTGTCGTTGGCAACGCGCTCCGACAAGGTGTCAGCAATTGCTTTCGGCTGCTCATATATCTCTTTGAGCATGTAATGGCGGTATTCGCCCCGATCCGCGGCATCGGCGCTTAAGGTGCTTTCTTTCACTTCCCGCTCCGCGGGGCGCCCGTTGATATCCAGCACCTTGATTTCGTCTTTGCCCACGGTAGCCACGTCGCCTTCGTCGAGAAAAATAAATCTCCGCGTCACCGGCAGCAACGCCGCAACGTCAGATGCGACAAAATTTTCACCAATGCCCAAACCGATCACTACCGGACAACCCTTCCTGGCAAGCACGAGGCGATCAGGATCGTCTTTGCTCATGACCACCAGCGCATAGGCACCCTCCAGCTCGGCCACGGTTTTGCGCACTGCGCCGAGCAAATCCTGACTGCCCTGCATGTGGTGGCGAATCCGGTGTGCAACAACTTCGGTGTCCGTGTCCGAGGAGAAGGAATAGCCGAGTTCGCGCAGCTCATCTCCGAGGGATTCATAGTTCTCGATAATGCCGTTGTGCACCAGCGCGATGTGTTCATCGGAGAAATGCGGGTGCGCATTGGTTTCGTTCGGCACGCCGTGGGTTGCCCAGCGCGTGTGGGCAATACCCCGAAAACCGTCGATATGACTGGCGTCCAGCGAGTCCTGCAGCTCCTGCACTTTGCCAACGGCGCGGCGACGGACGAGGCTGCCGTTGCCTGTCAGCACTGCAATACCTGCGGAGTCATAGCCTCGGTACTCAAGGCGTCTCAGGCCTTCCATGAGCACGGGCACGACGTTGCGTTCAGCGACGGCTCCTACGATTCCACACATGTATCTGTGCCCTCGATCAGTTTTTTATGCGGCGGGAAATCAATCCGTGATTATTGTTAAATTCCTGGCTCGAAAGCCATTAACTGCGTCTCATTTTGGCAGTTTTTTGACAGGCCGCCGCCAGCCTTCCACGGTCCCCTGGCGAGCCCGGCCTACCGTGAGCTTGCCGTCGGGTGCATCACGGGTAACCACAGTGCCGGCCCCGATGGTGGCGCCCGAACCGACCCGGACCGGTGCTACCAGCTGCACACCTGAGCCGATAAAAGCGTCGTCCCCGATAACCGTTCGGTGCTTGTACGCACCATCGTAGTTACAGGTGATTGTGCCGGCACCCACGTTGACTCGCTGGCCCACTTCACTGTCTCCGACATAGGTCAGGTGATTCACCTTGCTGCCAAAAGCCAGGCTGCTTTTCTTAATCTCCACAAAATTACCAACCTTGACCTCGTCCGCCAGCGTGCTTTCGGGCCTTAGCCTTGCATACGGCCCGATCTGGCAGCGCGCGCCCGTGCTCGATTGCTCTACTATGCTGTTGGCATGCACCTGGGTGTCCTCGCCCAGGTGACTGTCGCGGATGATGCAGTTGGGACCAATGACTACGCGATCACCGAGTACCACGTCACCTTCAAAAACGGCGTTGATATCAATCACCACGTCCCGGCCGCAGCGCAGCGAACCACGGATGTCGACTCTCCGGGGGTCTGCAATCGTAACGCCGCCGCGCATCAGGTCTTCTGTGATCCTGCGGCGGTAAATGCTCTCTGCCTCGGCAAGCTGCAGCTTGTCGTTGATGCCGAGGACTTCGTCGGGGCTCACCGCTTCAACGGCCTCAACCTGGACGTGCTCTGCAACGGCGAGGCCGACGATGTCCGTAAGATAGTACTCGGCCTGCGCATTTTTATTGTCGAGCTGCCCAAGCCAGCGTTTAAGATGCTTTGCCTTGCTGGCGATCAGGCCGGTATTCACTTCCCTGACCACGCGCTGCTCTGGCGTCGCATCGCGTTCTTCAACGATGGCCGTCACGCGGCCGTCCGGGTCGCGCAGGATCCTCCCGTAGCCCGTGGCGTCATCCATGACGACCGTCAAAACGGCCAGGCCCCCGGCGCCCGCATCCGTGAGCTGCCCCAGTGTAAACACTGTCGTGAGAGGAACATCGCCGCAGAGTACGAGTACCGTGTGATCGTCAGGAATATGGCCTATGGCCTGTGCCGCAGCATGGCCCGTCCCCAGCTGCTCGGCCTGGTGTACCCAGTTGAGGCTATCGTCCCGGCAGGCCGCCCTGACCAGTTCGCCGCCGTGACCGTAGACAATGTAGTTCTGATCAGCCCCCAGTTTGTCGGCCGCCTCCAGCACATGACTGATTAGGGGACGCCCGGCAAGAGGCTGGAGCACCTTGGGCAGGTCCGAATTCATTCGCTTGCCCTGGCCGGCCGCAAGAATAATGGTGCTCAATGGCATGGCAGCTGCGCCTCCCCGATTGACCGCAAATGATAGCGCAATACTCGATTTAGCATCTGCAATGAAGGCCCGATTTGGGCGGTTCAGCTCGGGTGCTGATCCGCCAGGTGACGAAACTCAGCGCTTGGCTTGCTTGCGAAGCTTCTGGATCGTCTTGAGCTGCGCCATCGCGGCTGCCAGCTCGCCCTGCGCTGCCGCCAGGTCTATCTCGCCCTCGCGCTGCTCCAATGCATCTTCTGCGCGCTGCCTGGCTTCGAGCGCCGCGGCCTCATCGAGATCCTTGGCCCTCATAGCCGTATCAGCGAGTACGGTCACCATGTGGGGCTGCACCTCGATCGCTCCGCCCGAAACGAAAAAGAACAGCTCCTCGCCATCCACTGTTTGCAAGCGTACTTCGCCCGGCTTCAGTATTGTCAGCAGCGGCGCATGGCGCGGGGCAATACCGATCTCGCCGAGTAAAGCGGGCGCAAAAACCATGGCCACTGAGCCTGAGAAAATTTCGCCTTCGGCACTGACTATGTCGACATGGATACTGGGCATCACAAATCCCTGCTTCTCTTACTGCAGCTTCTTGGCTTTTTCGGCAGCCTCTTCGATAGGGCCGACCATATAGAATGCCTGCTCCGGCAGCTGGTCGAACTCTCCGTCGATGATTGCTTTGAACCCCCGAACCGTGTCTGAGAGCGACACGTATTTACCCGGGCTGCCCGTAAAAGTTTCGGCTACGAAGAATGGTTGCGAGAGGAAACGCTGAATTTTACGTGCACGAGACACGGCCAGCTTGTCTTCTTCTGACAGCTCGTCCATGCCCAAAATCGCAATAATGTCCTGTAGCTCCTTGTAACGCTGCAGCGTCGCTTGCACAGCGCGCGCCACGTCGTAATGCTCCTGACCGATGACCAGCGGGTCGAGCTGGCGACTGGTCGAGTCGAGAGGATCCACCGCCGGGTAGATACCCAGCTCCGCAATCTGGCGCGAAAGCACCAGCGTCGCGTCAAGGTGAGCAAAAGTCGTTGCAGGTGACGGATCCGTCAGGTCATCCGCAGGTACATACACAGCCTGGAACGAGGTGATCGAGCCTTTCTTGGTTGAGGCAATGCGCTCCTGCAGAACGCCCATTTCCTCGGCCAGCGTCGGCTGATATCCCACGGCGGAGGGCATGCGGCCAAGCAGAGCAGACACCTCGGTGCCGGCGAGCGTGTAGCGATAAATATTGTCGATAAACATGAGCACATCGCGACCGTCATCGCGGAAGTACTCGGCCATGGTCAGGCCGGTCAACGCGACCCGCAGACGGTTGCCCGGCGGCTCGTTCATTTGTCCATAAACCAGCGAAACCTTGTCAATAACGCCGGAATCGGTCATCTCATGGTAGAAGTCATTACCCTCGCGCGTGCGTTCGCCAACGCCGGCGAACACCGAGTAACCCGAGTGCTCGATCGCGATGTTACGAATCAGCTCCATGAGCGTTACGGTCTTGCCCACGCCCGCGCCGCCGAACAGCCCCACTTTACCGCCCTTGGCAATGGGCATGATGAGGTCGATGACCTTGATGCCGGTTTCCAGAATTTCCACCGACGTGGCCTGATCTTCGTAGCTTGGCGCCTCGCGATGAATCGCCCAGCGTTTGTCAGTCGGAATAGGGCCCTTTTCATCGATGGGCTCGCCGAGCACATCCATGATGCGACCGAGCGTTGCTTCTCCCACCGGCACCTGGATGGGCTTGCCGGTGTTAGTTACCGTCATGCCGCGCTTCATGCCTTCCGAAGCGCCCATGGCGATCGCCCGCACAATACCATCGCCCAGCTGCTGCTGAACTTCCAGCGTCAGGCCCGATTCCTCAAGCAGGAGCGCGTCATAGACATTGGGAATGGCCTCGCGCGGAAACTCCACGTCCACCACCGCTCCAATGATTTGAACCGTCTTGCCATTACTCATAACGTTTTCCTCAACTCACTTTTGCTGTCGGGCGCCGGGTCATACCGCTGCCGCGCCGCCCACAATTTCTGAAATCTCCTGGGTGATAGCCGCCTGCCGCGCCTTGTTATAAACCAGCTGCAGGTTGTCGATAAGATCACCGGCATTGTCAGTCGCGCTCTTCATGGCCACCATGCGCGCCGCCATTTCGCAGG
>JABDLF010000045.1 GCA_013003115.1 Gammaproteobacteria bacterium | reverse complement strand
TCAAAGCATGCGGCGCACACAATGCCACGGCAGGCCGCAGCCGTGGACTCACCGGCGCGGGGAGCCTGCGCCTTGTGGAAAGTGCGTATGAAAAATTTCGCGATGCTGATGGTCGGCTGCCGGTGAGCTGCGAGGTTATTTACGGGCAGGCATGGGGGCCACACCCGCGCAGCGCTCTCGATCCCATCAGCAATGAGGCGTCCGTCCCTCTTGCTAGCGTGAGCAGGCGAAACTCCGGCGCGGCAGGCAGGGGTCGATAGCGGTCCGTTGACGAGTCACCAGATTGTTTATAACTATATGATTTATATGATCTTTAGTGTTTAATTAAACTCTACATTTTGTTGCAGCTGCAGCATGATTCAAGTACCATCACGCTTCTAGAATTTCGACCTGTGCAGAGGGCGAGTCAAGCGCAGGCCGGACCACCCTGAATGACTGAAAAAACGGTAGCAAGAGACGGGCTTGAGAGCGCGCCGGAGCGACGCATCGTGATCGCGCCGAACTGCTCGCTGAATGGCCGGCAGGCTGTGTTTTTTCTCGTGGCCGTCGGTGGCGTTTCGCTGGCAGTGGCAACGCTGTTTGCGGTCCAGGGTTTCTGGCCGGTTCTGCCCTTCGCGGGCGCGGAGGTTGCTTTGCTTTCCTGGGCAACGCTGCATAGCCAGAGGCGCGGGCGCTACCGAGAGGTCGTCACCGTCGGCAGGTCACAGGTGACGCTTGAGCGGGGCTACGAGCGTGTGGAAGAGTGCGAGGTGTTTAGCAGGAGCTGGGTGCGTGCTCGCCTCGAGCCGGGGAGATGGCGCGAGATCCGGGTAATGCTTGCCGCTCACGGCAGGCAAGTCGAGCTCGGCGCGTGTTTGACGAGCGAGGAGCGCAAGGCACTCTACGGAAGATTGCAGCAGTTGCTGGCTGGCGTCTGAGGGCAGGCGTTGCAGCGTTTCAAGTTACAGGGCAGGGCGCTAATGGCGCCTGCTGGGGAGTGATGGAATGACAACGGGTCTTACGAGCGCACCAAAGCGGACATTTGTCGCGAGGTTGGCAGATTGGTTCAGACGATCGGCAGGCGCGCTTGCGCTGCTGTGTCTCAGTTCAGTGGCCGCGGCCGAATGGGGGCTCAACATGACGCCCGGCGTGACGGACGTCAGTGTAGAAGTCTACAAGCTGCACATGCTGATTTTTTACATCTGCGTAGCGATAGCCGTTGTCGTTTTCGGGGCGATGATTTATTCAATCTTTCAGCATCGAAAATCGAAGGGCGTCACCCCTGCGACTTTTGAAGGCAGCACCAAGGTTGAGATCGTCTGGACGTCAATCCCGTTCATCATCCTTATCGCCATGGCGATTCCTTCGGCGAGGGCTCTGATCCAGATTGAAGACACGCGCGCTCCGGACATGACCGTGAAGGTGACGGGGTACCAGTGGATGTGGCAGTACGAGTATCTTGATGAAGGGCTGAACTTTTATTCCAATCTCGCAATCGACTCAAACCTGGCTCGGCAGCTGGGTTCCGAGATCGATCCCGAGAGCGTCGAGAATTATCTGCTCGAGGTAGACAAGCCGCTGGTCGTGCCGGTCGGTAAGAAGGTGCGGATCCTCCTGACATCGAACGACGTCATCCATGCCTGGTGGGTGCCTGCGCTTGGCGGCAAAAAAGACGCTATTCCGGGATTCATTAATGAAATGTGGTTCAAGGTGAATACGCCCGGAATCTATCGCGGTCAATGTGCGGAGCTCTGCGGCAAGGACCACGGATTCATGCCCATAGTGGTGACGGCGATGGCGGATGCTGACTACCAGCAGTGGCTCGACGAACAGACCGGGCGTACGGCAGACCTGGCGGAGCCCGCAGATACTGGCTCAGCGGTCACGCAGACGGCAGTGGTTGATGATCGCGAGCGCAGCATGGATGAGCTGATGGCTGCTGGTGAAAAGAGCTACATCACGCACTGCTCCGCCTGCCATATGGTCAACGGCGCGGGTATGCCACCGACGTTTCCGGCGCTGGCCGGCAGCGCTGTCGCGACGGGAGACATTGCCGCGCACATCGATATTATTTTGAACGGTAAGGCCGGCACTACCATGATGGCCTTTGGCGCGCAGCTTAGCGACTTCGAGATTGCTGCCGTTACCACTTATGAAAGAAATGCGTGGGGCAACGCCACCGGTGACGTCGTGCAGGCGTCCGACGTACGCGCGCAGCGCTAGACCACAATCGACTCAGAGATATAAGGGCAGGACATGAGTACTGAAACGCTTACACACGATGAGCATCACGATCACGGGCCGGAAAGCGGCCTGAAGCGCTGGCTGTTTACCACCAACCATAAAGACATCGGTACGCTGTATCTGCTTTTCAGTTTGCTGATGTTCTTCGTCGGCGGCGCCATGGCGATGGTCATTCGCGCAGAGCTTTTCCAGCCTGGCCTGCAGTTCGTCGATCCTGCGTTTTACAACCAGATGACGACCATGCATGCGCTGATCATGATCTTTGGCGCAGTGATGCCGGCTTTCGTGGGCCTCGCTAACTGGATGTTGCCGATGATGGTTGGGGCGCCCGACATGGCCTTGCCCCGCATGAACAACTGGAGCTTCTGGATTCTGCCTTTTGCGTTTACGCTGCTGCTGTCGACGCTGTTTATGCCGGGCGGCGCTCCCGCCGGTGGCTGGACAATGTATCCACCACTTGTGCTGCAGCTCGGTGACGCTTTTCCGTTTCTGATTTTCTCGGTGCATCTCATGGGCGCGTCGTCCATCATGGGCGCGATCAACATCATCGTTACCATCATGAACATGCGTGCCCCCGGCATGTCGCTGCTCAAGATGCCGCTGTTCCCCTGGACCTGGCTGATTACCGCCTACCTGCTGATCGCGGTGATGCCGGTGCTGGCGGGTGCGGTGACTATGCTGCTCACTGATCAGTTTTTTGGCACCAGCTTTTTCACTGCATCAGGCGGTGGCGACCCCGTGATGTTTCAGCATATCTTCTGGTTCTTCGGGCATCCCGAGGTTTACATCATGATCCTGCCGGCGTTCGGCATCATCTCGGAAGTCATTCCGACCTTCGCCCGCAAGAAGCTGTTTGGCTACGAGGCGATGGTCTACGCGACGGCGAGTATTGCCTTCCTGTCGTTCATCGTCTGGGCGCACCACATGTTTACCGTTGGCATGCCGCTTTCAGGGCAGCTGTTCTTTATGATTTCAACCATGCTGATTGCGGTGCCTACCGGCGTCAAAGTCTTCAACTGGGTGGCCACCATGTGGCGGGGTGCGATGACGTTCGAAACGCCCATGCTCTTCGCGCTGGCATTCCTTTTTCTGTTTACCATAGGCGGGTTTTCAGGGCTTATGCTCGCGATCGTCCCGGCCGATCTGCAGTATCACGACTCCTACTTCGTGGTGGCACATTTCCACTACGTGCTGGTTCCGGGCGCTATATTTTCCATCATGTGTGCCGTGTACTACTGGCTGCCAAAGTGGACCGGACACATGTACAACGAAACGTTGGGCAAATGGCACTTCTGGTTATCAACTATTTTCGTCAACGTCACGTTTTTCCCGCAGCACTTCTTGGGCCTCGCGGGTATGCCGCGACGCATACCTGACTACTCAACTCAGTTCGCCGACTTCAACTGGATATCGAGCGTGGGCGCGTTTGGTTTCGGCCTGTCCCAGCTGCTGTTTGTGTACATCATATTCAGCTGCATTCGGGGCGGACAGAAGGCCACAGATCGTGTCTGGGAGGGCAGTCATGGGCTCGAATGGACCTTGCCCTCTCCCGCGCCCTACCACAGCTTTGAGACAGCACCGGAGATCCGCTGAGCATCATGACTGCGCAGGAAGACAGGTCTAAGCGTGTGCGCACCAACGCGGTGCTGCTGGCTGTTGTGGCATTGCTTGTGTACGCCGGTTTTATTGCGCTGAGCTGGTTCAGGGGTTAAGCCATGAGCGAGCGTGCAGAGGTAAAAATGCTCACCGGCAAACTGCTGGTCATGGCGGCTGCCATGTTTGGGTTTGGCTTTCTGCTGGTGCCCATCTATGACGTTTTCTGCGAAATCACCGGTTTAAACGGCAAGACCGGGAACACGGCCCAGGTAGTCGCCGAGGCGCCAAATCTCGACAGGCTGATTACCGTTGAATTTACGGGTACCGTTAACCAGGGTGGTCCGTGGGAGTTTCGCCCGGCCGAGGCACGCATGCAGGTACACCCCGGCAAGCTATATGCGACGACTTTTTTTGCACGCAATACGGGTGATTCGCAGGTGGCAGGTCAGGCGGTGCCCAGCGTAACGCCGGGTCAGGCTGCGGCGTATTTCCGAAAGACAGAGTGCTTTTGCTTTACTCGCCAGGACTTCGCCGGAGGCGAGGCCAAAGACATGCCTCTGAGGTTTATGTTGGATCCGGATTTACCTGCCCACGTTGAAACCGTTACCCTTTCTTACACGATGTTCGCGACAACGACCGTGGCGGCGGCCGATGGCGCTCCCTGACTATTATCCGAACCCTCAAGGTTAAAGCTATGGCCCACACAAAAGACCAATACTACGTGCCGCATGGCAGTCACTGGCCAATAGTGGGATCAGTTGGCCTGTTTCTTACCATGATTGGCGCATCGAGCATGCTCAACGGATCGGCGACGGGCAAGTTCTTTCTGATCGTCGGGATCGGCGTCCTGATGGTGATGGTTTTTGGCTGGTTCGGCGTTGTTATACGCGAGAGCGTCGCCGGCTATTACAACAGCCAGGTCGACAAGTCGTTCCGCATGGGCATGCTCTGGTTCATCTTGTCCGAGGTCATGTTTTTCGCCGCGTTTTTCGGCGCCTTGTTTTACGCGCGTCAATACTCGATTCCCTGGATTGGCGGCGAGGGCAACAATTTCTTTACGAATCTCCTGCTCTGGCAGGGTTACGAATCAACCTGGCCGACCAACGGCCCGGCCGAAGTGGGCGGTGATTACGAGGCAATGCCGCCGATGGGTTTGCCAGCGATCAACACGGCCATACTTTTGACCAGCGGCATTACCATCACAATTGCCCATCATGCGCTCAAAGACATGAATCGCAGAATCCTGTCGCTGGGGCTGCTGGCGACCTGGCTGCTCGGTTTTCTGTTTGTGGGATTGCAGGCCTACGAGTACATGCATGCCTATGAGGCAATGAACCTGACCCTCGGCAGCGGCATTTATGGTTCAACCTTCTACATGCTTACCGGTTTTCACGGGCTTCACGTGACCCTGGGCGCAACCATGCTGCTGGTGATCTGGCTGCGCGTGCTTAAGGGGCATTTCACGCCTGAGAACCATTTCGCCTTTGAGGCGGTGGCCTGGTACTGGCATTTCGTAGATGTGGTCTGGCTGGGTCTTTATATTTTCGTTTACTGGCTCTGAGCCGGCGGTAGTTCAAGGGGCGCCGCTGGCTGCAGCGGCGCCTTTATATTGACAGCCCCCTGGCGTACGCCGTCAGTCCGCGCTGCTAACCGGCTGGTTGCAGCAGCCCGATATAGCCGGCCACCATCAGAAAGACGAAAAGCGCAACGGACAAGCCGATGCGAACCTTAAGAGCGGTGACAGTGCGACCGGGTTTACCCTCGTCGCCCACCAGGAAAAAGCCGGCCAGCGCCAGCGAAAGGATGATGGCCCCGAGGACCAGCAGTATCAGCGCTTTCAAAATCATTATCAGCACCCGGTCGAGGTTTGGTGCGTTGAGTATAACGTGAAAAATGCCGGCGCCATCACATTCAGGCCGACGCTCTGGCCGACCTTCGCGACCCTCGTGTTGTTACCGACACTGCTTGCGCTTGGGTTCTGGCAGTTGGACAGGGCCGAGGAAAAGCGCCAGTTGCTGGCAGAGTTTGAAGCCAGGGGAAGCGAGACGGTTCCTTTCACGTCAGGCGAGACGCAAAACCTCCGGCGCTACCAGCGGGTGAGCGTGCAGGGTCGCTATGACGTCAGGCGGCAGTTCCTGCTCGATGCCATGCCTGGCAGTGGCGGCGCCGGCTATCATGTGGTCGATGTGTTTTTGCCTGACGGCAGTGACACAGCGCTGCTTGTCGATCGCGGCTGGATTCCCGTTGGGGATGATCGCAGCGTGCTGCCCGATCGGGCAGCACCGCAGGGGAGGCAGGCGTTGAGCGGCAGGCTCCAGACTCTGCCGCGACCGGGGCTCGAACTGGCGGGCGGGGATCCAGGCACCGGAGAATGGCCAAGAGTCGTTTTGTTTCCGACGATTGACGAGCTTGAGCAAGCTGCCGGGACAGAGTTGTTTCCGATGTTACTGTGGCTGGATCCGAATCTTGCGGATGGTTTCGAACGCGACTGGCGCCCGGTAAGTGGCGGACCTGACAGACATATTGCCTACGCAGTGCAGTGGTTTGGTCTTGCGGCCGCGTTGTTGGTTATTTTCATAGTGGTAAATGTACAAAGAGGCACGGACGGGAGTGCAAATGCCGGGTGATAGCAGCAATACGCCGAACAAGCCACGTCAGCGTTGGATACTGCCACTGCTCGCAGTGCTTTTTATCGGGCCGCTGGTTGCCGCCTGGCTTTTGTATTTCTCGGCGAGCGGCTGGCGACCAGGGGGCCAGGTCAACCACGGTCTGCTCATTCAGACCGCAACGGCCGTTCCAGCCGTGCCGCAGGCGGAAGATGGCCGGGCCGAACCCCCCGTATTCCGCGACACCTGGACAATGGTGGTCGCGGGGGCTGAACGATGCCAGGAGCAGTGCATGGCGATGCTCGACAAAACGCGGCGCGTTCGGCTGGCGCTGCGTGAGAAAGCGCCGCGCGTGCGCCGGGTTCTGCTTTATTCCCCTTCGCCCGCAGGTGTCCCGGAGGCGTTTGCCGATGAGGATACGGGGCTTACTCTTCTCAGTGTTGTCGATTCGACGGGCCGCACGGCCCTTGATGTTTTCGACATGGTTG
>JABDLF010000031.1 GCA_013003115.1 Gammaproteobacteria bacterium | reverse complement strand
AGGCGAATGTCGGCGGTTCGATCCCGTCAGCACCCACCAGGATAGGAGTGGTAGTTCAGCTGGTTAGAATACCGGCCTGTCACGCCGGGGGTCGCGGGTTCGAGTCCCGTCCACTCCGCCAATTGGTCAGGGCGTCCCTCGTGGGCGCCCTTTCTGTTTTACAACCTTAACCAGACGCCCACCGGGGCGCGTTCAAGAAGCTTCACATGCTGCAGACAATCAGAGACAAACTGACCGGCTGGGTCGCCATTGTTATCTTTATTTTTATCGGCCTCGCGTTTGCCCTTTGGGGCATCGATCTGGGTGGCGCCAATGTGAATTACGCCGCCAAGGTAAATGGCGAAGATATTTCACTGAATGATTTCAGGCTCCAGCAGCAAAATCAGATGGCGCGCTACGCCCAGTTCTACCCCGACGGTATACCTGCCGAAGTCGAAGATCGGCTCCGCCAGAACCTGCTCGACAGCCTCATTCGTGAAGAACTTTTGAGCCAGCAGGCGCAGGCGCTTAACTACCGGGTAGGTGATCTCGCTATTGCCGAGGCCATTCAGGGTACGCCCAGCTTCCAGGTTGACGGCGAGTTTTCCATGGACCTTTACCGGGCGCGCCTCGTTGCCAATGGATTGAACCCGGCGGGCTACGAAGCAAGCATGCGCAAATCACTGCGAAACGCCCAGCTGCAGTCGGGCATCGCCGGTAGTACCTTCGTTACGCCGGATGAGCTGCAGCGCTACGTCGCCTTGCAGGATCAGCAGCGTGAAGCCGCGTGGGCCATCATCCCGGCGCAGGCATTTGTCGAACAGGTGCAAGTATCCGAAGAAGCCATTGTCGCCGAGTACGAGGCGAACCCGCAGGACTATCAGTCGCCGGAAACGGTAAGCGTGCAATATTTGCTGCTGCCCCGCGATGTCGGTGAGAGCAGCGTACAGATAAGTGATGAAGAACTCAGTGATTACTACGATCAGGAACGGGCGATTGGTCGATTCGGTGGCGTCGAGGAGCGACGCGCGCGGCACATCCTGGTTGCTGTGGACGGTGATACCGATGATGCGAGTGCGCGCGAACTGGCCGAGGCAGCTTTGGCCCGCATCAATGAGGGCGAAGATTTCGCGACGCTTGCCGGGGAGCTGTCGGATGACCCGGGTTCGCGATCGCAGGGCGGTGACCTGGGATTCGCTGATCCCGACATCTATGTGCCGCCTTTCAAGGAAGCATTGCTGAATCTGGAGCCCGGGCAAGTGGCCGGACCGATACGCACACAGTTTGGTTATCACATTATTCGCCTCGAGGAAGTCTCTGACGCTTCGGACAAATCGTTAGCAGACGTTCGTGACGAGTTGATGGCCGAGCTTCGCGCCAGCAAGGAGGAAGAGATTTTTTTCCGACGTGCGGATGAACTTCGCGATTTTGCTTTCGAGGCCTTCAATGAGCTTGATTCTGTCGCCCAGAGAATGGGTCTGGAAGCGATGTCGCTTGCCGGTATCACCCGCACAGGCGGACCGGGCATTGCCGCAACACGGGAATTTCGCGATGAGGCTTTTTCAGACCCTGTGCTGCTTGACAGCGAGAACAGCGGACCGATTCTACTGGACGAGGGTGTTGTCGTTTTGCGCGTGACCGATCACCAGGTATCGGATTTGCTGCCGCTGGATGACGTCCGTGCGCGCATCAGGGGCGATCTTGCGCGTGTCGAGGCTGAGAGTCTCGCTGCAGAGCAGGGCCGGGCGGCGGTTGAGCAGGGCAGAGCCAGGGGGCAGCTCGCCAGTGAAGACCTTCCCGAGGTGGCGGTATTCAGCGAAGCGCGCCTGATCGGTCGGAATGAGGTGGGGATCAGTCCGGACTTATTGGCTGCTGTGTTTTCTGCGCCCGCGAAATCTGGCGATGAGGCCTATGTCAACGGTCTCAGCCTCACAAACGGTGACTATGCAGCCTATGCCGTGCTGAGCGTGCAGCCCGGTGATGTCAACAGCCTCACCGCCGAGGAGCGCGATCAGCGCAGGCGGCAGCTGGCAAGTCGCATCGGGGGTCTCGAGCTTGCCGCATACGTTGACAGGCTGCGCAGTGAGGCGAGCGTTATCGTTAACGAAGAGCAGCTTGAATAAACAAGAGCCAGGCGCCTGCAGTCCTGGCAGAACTACGCGACAGGAGTAAACGATGAAGTGGTTCCTGAAGCTTGAACTGCACTGGCAGATTCTGATCGCGCTGGTGCTCGCTGGTTTTGCCGGTTGGTTGAGCGGCGAGTCTGCGACGCTTTTCGGACAAGTCCGGCTGGTCGCTATTTACGAGTTTATCGGCACGCTATTTATCAACGCGCTGAAGATGCTGATCGTTCCGCTGATCGCGTCCTCCATCATCATCGGCGTCGCCGGCATCGGCTCTTCCGGTAACCTCGGCCGACTGGGTGGCAAGACCCTGCTGTTTTATGCCGCAACCACGCTTGCCGCAATTCTGGTCGGACTGGTTCTCGTAAACCTTATCGAACCCGGTACCGTTGACGGAGAGCCCGCCCGCGAGCTGCTGGCTTTGGACGGCGATACCAGCGAAATCGAAGCGCGCGTCGGCGGCAAAGGTGCCGGCGACGTGGTGCAAATCTTTCTGCGCATGATTCCGACCAACATCGTGGCCGCTGCAGCCAACGGCGAGATGCTGGCGATTATATTTTTCAGCCTGCTGTTCGGGTATTTCATGACCCAGTTGGGGCAGGATACTGCAGAGCCCCTTTATACGTTCTGGCAAGCTGTTTTCCAGGTAATGATGCGCATGACCGAGTGGGTCATGAAGTTCGCACCCCTGGGCGTATTTGGCCTGGTGGCTGCGGTGGTGGCAAAGACCGGCTTCAAGGCGGCCGGGCCGCTGCTGGTTTTTGCAGGCACAGTCGTGCTCGCGCTCCTTGCTCACGCGCTCATTACTATTCCCCTGCTGGTGCGCAGCGTCGCAAAGGTCAGTCCTGTTCGGATGTTCCAGGCCATGGCGCCCGCTCTGATGACCGCCTTTTCCACGGCGTCGTCTTCGGCAACGCTGCCGGTGACCATGGACTGCCTGGAGAGACGGGCGGGTGTATCCAACAAGATCAGCAGCTTTGTTCTGCCACTGGGCGCAACCGTCAACATGAATGGCACGGCGCTCTACGAATGCGTGGCCGCCATTTTTATCGCACAGGCCTACGGACTTGACCTCAGTTTCGGCGTGCAGTTTTCCATTGTGATTATTGCGCTGGTGACATCCATCGGCGTTGCCGGTATTCCTTCGGCTTCACTGGTGGCCATCGCGATTATCCTGGCCGCTGTCGGGCTGCCTGTAGAAGCGATCGGGGTTCTGCTGGTGTTTGATCGCGTGCTGGATATGCTGCGTACCAGCATAAATATTCTCGGTGATGCGACCTGCGCGATTATTGTTGCGCGCCTTGAGGGCGAAGACGGCGTGCTGACAGAGGACCCGGCAACTCTCGCAAAAACTACCGCTGCTTGAGTAAAACTTTAGTCGAGGCTCATGCCAACGGTGCTGTAGCCCGCATCCACGTAGAGAATCTCTCCGGTGATGCCGTTCGCGAGGTCGGAGCACATAAACGCCGCCGCGTTGCCAACGTCCTCAATGGTGACGTTGCGTTTCAGCGGTGACACCTGTTCGACGTGACCCAGCATTTTCCTGAAACCGCTAATGCCTGCCGCTGCGAGGGTCTTGATGGGCCCGGCCGAGATGCCATTGACCCGCGTGCCTCCCGGGCCGAGATCGCTGGCCAGGAATCTCACGCTCGCCTCGAGGCTGGCCTTGGCGAGCCCCATCACGTTGTAATTCGGCACGGCGCGCACCGCGCCCAGGTAGCTCAGTGTCAGTAGCGCGCCGTCGCGCCCCGCCATCATGGGCCGGCCAGCCTTCGCCAGTGCGCAAAAACTGTAGCTGCTGATGTCGTGGGCGATCTGGAAACCCTCGCGCGTGACGCTGTCTGTAAAGCCGCCAGCAAGCTGATCACGAGGCGCAAAGCCAACGGAATGCACGATAATGTCGAGCCCGTCCCACTGCCCGGAGAGCCAGTCAAATGCTCCGTCTATCTGTTCGTCGCTGGCGACATCCATTTCGCAAATGCGCTCAGAGCCGAGCTTGCCGGCCATGTCTTCCACGCGGCCTTTGAGCTTTTCGTTCTGATAGGTGAAGGCCAGATCCGCCCCCTGCTCATGCATGGCCTGCGCAATGCCCCAGGCAATGGAACGAGTACTCGCAAGGCCGACGATGAGGGCGCGTTTGCCGGTTAAAAAAGCCATGATTACCTCGTTGTGAAGTCGCTAGCCGGTCTGGCGGGTTACGTCTACATAAAGCGTGAGCTTCTGTCCCGGGCGCAGGTATTTCTGTCGCGCGGCGGCCTTGTTCCATTTTTGTAACTGAGCAACGCTCACCCGGAATCTCCCCGAGATGCGGGCAAACGAGTCGCCCGAACGGACTGTGTAACTGATGCGACGCAGCGTGCGATCCGCGGGCGGCGAAGCGGTGGCAACGTTGGTGCTCTGACCCTTTGCGTCCCAGATAACCAGCTCGCGTCCTACGCTGAGGGTGTCGCGGGGAGCCATACCATTCCAGCTCGCAAGCTGCCTGACCTGAACGCCGTGCCTGCGTGCGATGTCCCAGAAGCTGTCACCGGACCGCACCACGTAGGTTGTTTTCGAACGGCCACGGGATGCCTTCTTGAGTCGTGCAAGGCGAACGGCTTCGCTCTTCGAATAGCTTTCGAGACTCTTGCGCGATCGGGGGATCATCAGGTCATCGCCGACCCGAATATTGTTGCTGCGGAGATTGTTGACGTCCTTTAT
The DNA here is from genome assembly GCA_013003115.1 of Gammaproteobacteria bacterium. GTDB lineage: Bacteria > Pseudomonadota > Gammaproteobacteria > Steroidobacterales > JABDLF01 > JABDLF01. The sequence goes on along the minus strand of JABDLF010000031.1, from coordinate 27,924 downwards.
AAGCGCAATTGTCGTGCCGTAGCGACGGGCAAGGGCGCCCAGGTTATCGCCACTCTTGATCGTATGGCGCTCCCAGCGTACGCGCTGGGCAGGTGGCAGCGACTGCAAGGCCTCCGTGAGCATAGCGGCATTCTCAACAGGAACCAGCAGCCTGTGAGGGCCGTCCGGGTCCGTGGCCCAGCGATTGAAACCTGGATTCAAGCTGTACAGGGTGTCGAGATCGATACCCGCGAGGTCTGCCGCAAGCGCGAGGTCAATCTGGCCCTCCGTGGCGACCTGCGAGAAATACGCCCGATCGGCGACAACCGGCAGCTCCAGCCCATACTCCTCGGGAATCCTCACGAGTTCCCTGAGAGCCAGCAGCTTCGGCACGTATGCGCGCGTTTCCGGCGGCAGGCGCAGATGCCAGAAGTCGGTAGGCTGACCGGCACGCTGGTTGCGTCGAATCGCACGCCGAACTACGCCTTCTCCTGAGTTGTACGCTGCCACCGCCAGCAGGTAGTCGCCGTCAAACATGCCGGCGAGCGTCTCCAGGTAATCGAGCGCTGCGCGCGTGGCCTCGGTTACGTCGCGCCGTCCGTCGTACCACCAGTTTTGTTTGAGGCCAAATCGTCGGCCTGTGGCGGGAATGAACTGCCACAGGCCGGCGGCCCTGCCGTGCGAGTAGGCAAACGGGTCGAATGCGCTTTCGACGATGGGCAGCAGAGCAAGTTCACCCGGCATGCCGCGCGCCTCTATGCTCTCGACGATGTGAAACAGATAGGGCTCAGATCGCCTGAACACGCGATTCATGTAATCGGGGTGTCGCCGGTACCAGTCAAACTGCTGCGCGACCCGCTTTCTGGCCTGTACTGAATGACCGGTGTTACTGCCCAGCTGATAACCGGCGCGAATCCTGTCAAGCAGGTTGGCCGGGCCGCTAAACACACTCTCAAGCTGATGCATGTCAGCGCTGGCGATCATTATTGATTCAGGGGTTTCTTCGGGCGAGGAATCAACCACAACAACCGCTGGGCTGACCGCGGATGTCTGCTCTTGCTGTGTGCTGACGGAAGCCGATGCCTCCAAAACTGGTTCGTAGATGTCGGCCGTCGAATCTGTGCGATCGCGCTCCGGGGTCAGGCAGGCGCCGAGCAAAAGCGTGGCACCTCCGAGGGCAACCAGCAGCCGTGTCGGGCCCCGGCGCTTGCCAGGCGACATTCTACTTGCCTGGAATTTTAACTCTGGCATCCGCTGTGTCCTTAAAATGTGTCTTTCCACGCGCGCAGTTCGGCGAAGGCCTCAATAGTACCAAAGCCCGACTTGCCAGTATGCCTCTCGAGGGCGGCGCGCACAGCAGGCGAGTCGCAGCGCAGAAAAGGATTGACGCGTTTTTCGAGGGCTATCGTTGACGGAAGCGTGCATTGCCGCTCCGTCATCATTGCGCGGCACTGCGCCTGGTATTCGACCGCATCCTGATTTTGCGGGTCGACGTGCAGGGCAAACCGCAGGTTGTCTGCTGTGTACTCGTGACCGCAGTAGACCTGCGTTGCCTCGTCGAGCTCGGCAAGCAGTGATAATGAAGTCACCATCTGCGCGGCGGTGCCCTCGAAGAGCCGGCCACAGCCGGCACTGAACAGGGTGTCCCCGCAAAATACGGCGCCGTGTCCCGTAAATGCAATGTGACCCGCTGTGTGGGCGGGAATGTCGAGGACCCTGAACGCAAGTCCCAGTTCTGCAAGCTCAATGTCATCACCCTGGCCGACCGGATGGGTGCAGGACGGCACCGTCTCCGTTGCCGGGCCGAACACCGGTATCTCACGCGCTGCGCAAAGTGCTGCAATGCCGCCGACATGGTCGAGGTGGTGGTGGGTCGCAAATATTGCGACGAGCTCGAGGCTGCTGTCCGCCAGCTTCTTTTCCAGCGGTTTCGCGTCGCCGGGGTCGACGGCGACAACTTTACGGGAATCAGCCGGCGCATGAATGAGCCAGATGTAGTTGTCGCGAAAGGCGCGTGCAAATGAAACCTTCAGCATGCCGGCATGCTACCGAAGTCGGAGACAGGCATAAAGCAGCCGCCGCCGCGGTCATGCGTTATCCTTGCGCCATGGACTATCCAACCACGCCAGACGCGGACCATCAGGCCGGCAGCAGCGACATAGACGGCTGGCTGGAGACGCCCCTCGGCCAGTGCCTTGTAGACAGCGAAAAGACAGAGCTGGAAGAACGAGTCGCGCAGTTCTTCGGTTTCGAGCTGCTGCAAATCGGGGATTGGGGAGCACTGCAGAGCGTTCGTGCGAAGGCGCTGACGCGCAACGCCGTGCTGGTGTCTGCGAAGGTCTCGTCGGGTGTCCAGATAGTCAGCGAGGCTTCGCATCTCGCTATTGCCAGCGACACGATTGATGGCGTGATCCTGCCGCACACCCTTGAGTTCGACGAAGAGCCGCACCGGGTGCTGCGCGAGGCAGAGCGGATACTGAGCGGAGAGGGCAAGCTCGCAATCCTCGGGTTTAATCCATACAGCTTCTGGGGCGCCCGCAGACTCTTCGGTACGCGCCGCTTTTTGCCCGGTGTAAAGCACATGCTCAGTCGCCGACGCATCTGTGACTGGCTCACACTGCTTGGCTTTGAGCTGACTGAAACACGAAATTTCTTCTATCGCCTACCTATCAACAATCAGCGTGTGCTTGATGGCAGCGCTGTCTGCGAGCGAGTGGGCGCTCGCCTCGGCGGGTTTATGAGCGGTGTCTACCTGATTATGGCCAAAAAGCGTGTCTACAGTGCAGTGCCTCCCAGGCTTGCAAGACGCAGCAAAAAAGCCGCCGTTGTCGGGGGGTTGGTCAAGCCCACGTCGAGGAATCGTTCATGAGTGACGTCGAGATGTTCACCGACGGCGCATGCCGCGGCAACCCGGGGCCCGGCGGATGGGGTGTGCTGCTGCGTGCCGGCCGGCGAGAACGGGAACTCTTTGGCGGTGAACCTGACACCACCAACAACCGCATGGAGCTGACTGCCGCCATCGAGGGATTGCGCGCGCTGCGGCGCTCCTGCAAGGTAGAACTCTATACCGACTCGCGCTACGTGATGCAGGGGATTACGGAATGGCTGGAAGGGTGGAAGGCCCGCGGCTGGAAGACCTCGGGGCGTAAACCCGTCAAAAATCGTGATTTGTGGCAGCTGCTGGATGAGGAATGTCAGCGTCATGAAATCAGCTGGCACTGGGTTCGAGGTCACACCGGTCATGAGGGCAATGAGCGGGCTGACGCGCTGGCCAATCTCGGCATCGACAAATTACCCGGCAAATAGCCGAATTCTGCGGGCGAACTCTGAGGATTAGCCTGGTTAGAGGAGCAAACGAATGAGGCAAGTGGTGTTGGACACGGAAACGACCGGGCTCGAGCCAGAGCGCGGTCATCGCGTCATCGAAATAGGCTGCATCGAACTCGTGAATCGCCGGCCCAGTGGCAGGACCTGGCATCGCTACCTGTGTCCGGAGCGCACCATTGATGACGCGGCTATTGAAGTCCACGGCCTGACCAATGATTTCCTTTCCGACAAACCACTTTTTGCGGACGTAGTAGAAGAGTTTCTGTCTTTCGTATCGGGCAGTGAACTGCTAATTCACAATGCCCCGTTTGACGTGGGCTTCATCAACAGCGAGCTCGTTAAGCTCAAGCGCAAAGACCCGCTGGAAAGCGTCTGCGCAATCCTCGATACGCTGAAGCTCGCTCGTGAAAAACACCCCGGGCAGCGCAACAGTCTCGATGCGCTTTGCAAACGCTATAGCGTCGACAACAGCCGTCGCGAGTTGCATGGCGCGCTGCTGGACGCTGAGCTACTCGCCGAGGTTTATCTTGCCATGACGGGAGGTCAGGCAGCACTGTCTCTCGACGAAGAGGCGGAGCATCGCGTCGGCCAGGACGGCAAGGCTGAGGGCTTCGATTTCTCCGCCCTGAATCTCCTGGTATCGGTGCCGTCGGCGGAGGAGCTCGGCGATCACGAAAAGCGGCTGGCCGCCATCGACAAGCGAGCCGCAGATGGCTGTTTGTGGTTAAAAACGGAACCCTGACGCCCTGAGCCCGATTGCGCGCGGCAGCCCTTCGTGGATGCGAGGCTGATCTGGCGACACGGTGCAGCGGCAGCAGGCGAGTGATAACTTGTTGAACCGGCGATGAATCATCGGCACAATAAGCGGCTGCCCGCGTGTGGCGTCGCCGGGCCGAATGGCTAGTCGTTTTCATACTAAAAAATAAGGGCAAACAATGTCTTATCCTCTGGTTCAGGCCTTTGCTAAGAACTTCCTCGGCAATTCGCCCGACTGGTACAAGTACACCATTGTCGCCTTTCTGCTGATTAACCCGGTTATCTTTTTCTACGTTGATCCGTTTGTTGCCGGCTGGGTGCTGGTCGTTGAGTTCATCTTCACCTTGGCTATGGCGCTCAAATGTTATCCGCTGCAGCCGGGCGGCCTGCTGGCTATTGAGGCCATCGCGATGGGCATGGCAACGCCGGACTCCGTGTACGCTGAGGCCGTCAACGCATTTCCGGTGATACTGCTTTTGATGTTCATGGTGGCGGGCATTTTCTTCCTGAAAGAACTGCTACTGTTCACCTTCACCCGGATTTTGCTGGGCGTGCAATCCAAGACCTTGCTCTCGCTCCTGTTTTGCTCCGTATCGGCGGTGCTCTCCGCCTTTCTTGACGCACTGACCGTGACGGCGGTCATCATCACGGTAGCCGCGGGTTTCTACTCCGTCTATCACAAGGTCGCATCAGGGAAGACTTTTAGTCAGGCGCATGAGGATGGTTCGGACGACGGCGTGCAGGAGCTGCACCGAACCGATCTCGAGAGTTTCCGGTCGTTTTTACGCAACCTGATGATGCACGGCGCCGTTGGCACCGCGTTGGGTGGCGTCATGACGACCGTGGGAGAGCCACAAAACCTGCTGATATCGGAAACCGTTGGCTGGGACTTCATTACGTTTTTCCTGCGCGTGGCGCCGGTTTCCATTCCCGTGTTTTTTGCCGGCATGATCACCTGCGTGTTCGTTGAGAAAACGCGCCTGTGCGGATACGGGGCGCAGTTGCCGGACAACGTACGCCAGGTGCTCACTGAGTTCAGCGCGGCGGAGGACGAGAAGCGCGGCGTGCGCGAGAATGCGAGTTTGATCGCGCAGGCGATCGTCGCACTCATTCTGGTCGTCGGCCTTGCATTGCATGTTGCCCAGGTGGGTATCGTTGGCTTGATGGTCATGGTGCTTGCGACCACGTTCACGGGTGTTGTTGAAGAACATCGGCTGGGGCGCGCCTTCGAAGAAGCCCTGCCGTTTACCGCGCTGCTGGTCGTATTTTTTGCCATCGTTGCAGTCATTCACGAGCAGCATCTGTTTTCACCGGTCATTCACTGGGTGCTGACGCTTTCGACGGATATCCAGCCGGTCGCCTTTTACATGGCAAACGGCATTCTCTCTGCGATCAGCGACAACGTCTTCGTGGCCACGGTGTACATCAGTGAAATCAAGGCGGCACTCGATGCCGGCACGCTGAGCCGCGACCAGTTCGAAATCCTGGCGATCGCGATCAACACCGGCACGAATCTGCCGAGTGTCGCTACGCCGAATGGTCAGGCGGCGTTTCTATTCCTGTTGACTTCAGCGCTGGCGCCACGCATTCGCCTGTCCTACGGGCGCATGGTCTGGCTCGCCTTGCCGTACACCATCGTCTTGACCATCGTAGGCGCCGTGGCCGTTGTGATGTTTCTTTGATGCGGAGATTGGCCGGGCGGCGCTTTCTGCCAATGAGAGACCACAAGTGTCGGCGTTTTTCGGGTCTTTGCTAAGTTGACTGTGCCGGCAACACGCGATCCGACGCAGCTTGCGGCCTGGGGGGTCCTGCAGTCCCATCGCGATTCCCTTGCAAGTTCCACGCTGCGAGAGCTTTTCGGGCGAAACCCGGGCCGGTTTGACGAATACCGTCTTGAAGCCTGCGACCTGCTGCTCGACTATTCAAAGAACCGACTGACCCGCGAAACGCTCCCGCTGTTGCTCAGGCTCGCAGAGGAATGCGAGCTGCCCCAGTGGATCGAGGCGCTGTTCGAGGGGCATTCCGTAAACACCACCGAAGGCCGGCCGGCGCTGCATATGGCATTGCGCGGGAGTGTCACCAGATCCGTGGACGCCGGAGACGTCGGGAAGCTGGTCAGTGCCGAGCTGGACAAAATGACCGCCTTCGTCAACGCCGTGGAGCGCGGCGAAATTAAAGGCGCAACCGGCAAGCCGCTCAACGACGTCATCAGCATAGGAATAGGCGGCTCTGATCTTGGTGCGGTAATGGTTACCGAGGCTCTGAAAGACTATGCCACTGGCAGGACGCGCGTGCGCTTTGTATCGAGCATCGATGGCGTAGACCTGGGCGACGTGCTGGCCGATGCCGATCCGGAACGCACCTTGTTTGTTGTCTGTTCTAAATCGTTTACGACTCTCGAGACCATGACCAACGCGCGGGCGGCGAGGCAATGGGTCGCGGACAAGCTAGGCGATGAGCGTGCCGCAGGCGATCATTTCGTTGCCATTTCCACTAATGATAAGGCGATGGATTCATTTGGTGTGCCCGCCGGGCATCGCTTTGCGATGTGGGACTGGGTCGGCGGGCGGTTTTCGGTGACCTCGGCAGTCGGTCTGCCCGTGGCGCTGGCGATCGGCATGAAGAATTTCCGCGACTTGCTCGCTGGTGCCCGCGAGATTGACGAGCATTTCCGCGACGCTCCCCTGGCCACCAACCTGCCCGTCATCATGGGCATGCTTTCGATCTGGAACATCAACTTTCTGGGGCTGCCTCATTTCGCGATGCTGCCATATGACCAGCGTCTGCACCGCTTTCCGGCCTACCTGCAGCAGCTGGACATGGAGTCGAACGGCAAGCGGGTGCGGCGCGACGCCGAGGCTGTCGCTACGGACACGGGCAGCATCATATTTGGCGAGCCAGGCCCGAACGCGCAGCATTCCTTCTATCAGCTGCTCCACCAGGGTACGCGCGACGTGCCGGTGGATTTTCTGGTGCCGGCCGAGGGTAGCGGTGATTTCAGCGATCAGCACAAGCTCTCCATCGCGAGCTGCCTCGCGCAAAGCAGGGCGTTCATGGCGGGACGATCGGAAGCCGAGGTGCTTGCAGATCTCACTGCGGGCGGCATGCCGACAGATGAGGCCATGCAGATTGCCCAGCACAAGGTGCATCCGGGTAATCGCCCGAGCAATACGTTGGTCTTTGCGCGCGTCGAACCCGCCACAGTGGGCAAGCTCATAGCGCTTTACGAGCACCGCGTGTTCGTGCAGTCGGCTATCTGGGGAATAAACGCCTTTGACCAATGGGGTGTTCAGCTCGGCAAGATACTTGCAGATCAGCTGATTCCCTCCGTTGACAACGACGAGCGGCCCTCACAGCTCGACAGCTCCACGGATGGACTGCTTGATTACATCAACCGTTTGCGACGCTAGTTGCTGGCAGCCGCTCAGGTCGACGCTGCGCGGGCATTTCACCTGCGCACCTTTATTCTCAAGACAGTCTCTTCTGCGAAAAGAAAAGCGGAGATGGGGTCGAGAATCAAATAACGTATAATTCCCTGCGTTTAAGGCAGAAGAGACAAGCTGATGATCCGCAAAGTGCGAAAAGCCGTTTTCCCCGTCGCCGGTCTCGGTACGCGCTTCCTCCCCGCCACGAAGGCAAGCCCCAAAGAAATGCTGCCCATCGTGGACAAACCGCTGATCCAGTACGCGGCAGAAGAAGCGGTGGCGGCCGGGATCGAAACGCTGATTTTCGTAACCGGGCGCACCAAGCGCGCGATAGAAGATCACTTTGACAAAGCCTATGAGCTCGAAACCGAACTGGGCGGGCGGGGCAAAGAGCAACTGCTGTCGATGGTCAGCAACGTCGTGCCGGATCACGTGGACTGCGTGTTCGTGCGCCAGCGCGAAGCCCTCGGTCTGGGTCACGCCGTGTTAACCGCGCGGGCGGTGGTAGGTGACGAACCCTTCGCGGTGCTGCTGGCCGACGACATGGTCGATGATGATGCAGACGGCGTGCTGTCGCAGATGGTGACGCGCTTCGAGGAGCATCATTGTTCAATCCTGGGCGTGGAGCGCGTTCCCGAGGATCAGACTGACAAGTATGGCATCGTCAAGGCGTCAGCGTTCGCGGACCGGCTTTCAACCATCGATCAGATCGTCGAAAAGCCAAAGCCGGCAGTGGCACCGTCAAATCTCGCGGTGGTAGGTCGATATATTTTGACCCCCGGAATCTTCGACTTGCTCACCCGAACCCGCCGCGGAGCGGGCAACGAGATTCAGTTGACGGACGCGATTGCCGATCTGTTAAATGAAGAGCAGGTGCTGGCCTACGAGTTCGAAGGGCGACGCTTTGACTGCGGTAGCAAGCTCGGGTATCTCATTGCAACGGTGGAATACGGCTTGAAGCACGCGGAGTTAGGCGAAGAGTTCAAATCCTACTTGCGCGATCAGTTAAAGGCCCTGATTTCACGCTCTGACGCCGCTTAAGTCCCGCCTGTCATTCCGTTGAAGAGACTGCCGCCTGCCCGAACGGCGTAGGAATCCGGTAAATCTCTCCGCGCACCAGGCAACGAAAAAACAGGTCGAACAACAGGCCTGGCACTTATTTGCCGCCAACCAGGCAATATTAGCGGCAGCAATCCCCGCGGGGGGTCCAGCACCCAATGATTTCGCTGAATTGCTGACCGTCAGCCGGTAGAATAGTGGCTTTGCGATGGTGGCCGTCGAGCCGAATAACAACTAATCGCTCACTCGGTGGTTCAAGGCCGCGAGACTTAAGGAGACAAGGGAAGCAGCATGGTTTCTCAAGCGACCACAAAAGGCATTATTCTGGCTGGTGGAACCGGAAGCCGTTTGCATCCGTTGACATTAAGCGTGAGCAAGCAGCTCATGCCGGTTTACGACAAGCCGATGATCTACTACCCGCTGACCACGCTGATGCTCGCAGGCATTCGCGAGCTGCTTGTCATTACAACGCCGGAAGATCAGCAGTCGTTTGAACGACTGCTTGGTGATGGCAGCCAGTGGGGCATCAGCATCGAGTATGCCGTTCAGCCGTCGCCAGATGGCCTTGCGCAGGCCTTCATAATCGGTGAGCGTTTCGTTGGAAATGATCCTGTAGCGCTCATTCTCGGTGACAATATCTTTTATGGCCACGGCTTGCCGGAACAGCTCCGGGCGGCTGCCGCCAGACAATCCGGTGCGACTGTTTTCGCCTATCATGTGCACGATCCCGAGCGCTATGGCGTGGTCAGTTTTGACGCCACTGGCAAGGCGGAGGCAATAGAGGAAAAGCCAGCAAGTCCGAAGTCCAACTACGCGGTAACCGGGCTTTATTTTTATGACAATCAGGTCGTCGAGCGCGCGCGTAAGCTTGAGCCGTCGGCCCGGGGCGAATTGGAAATTACAGATTTGAATCGCCTGTATCTGGAGAGCAATGCACTCCAGGTTGAAGTCATGGGTCGGGGAACTGCCTGGCTGGACACGGGCACCCACGAGTCGCTGCTGGACGCTGCCCAGTTCATCGAAACGATTGAGCGCCGCCAGGGCCTCAAGATTGCCTGCCCCGAAGAAATCGCCTGGCATTCGGGCTGGATCGATGCTGAGCAAGTACGCAGCATCGCTGCGAAGTTCGAAAAGAATGGCTACGGCCAATATTTATTTTCTATGCTAGATGACCGGTTGCTGTAATGAAATTTGTTCCTACTGATATTCCTGATGTAGTGCTCATAGAAACGACGCTGCATGGCGACGAACGCGGGTTTTTTATGGAAACCTGGCGAGAGAACCTGTTTGCCGAAGCGGGTATTGATACGCGCTTCGTTCAAGACAATCACAGTCGCTCCGTGGGTCATACCCTGCGCGGGTTGCACTATCAGATAATCCAGCCGCAGGGAAAGCTGGTGCGTGTTTCTGAAGGCGAGGTTTTTGACGTTGCGGTGGATCTTCGCGAGCACTCGCCGACTTGCGGGCGCTGGGTCGGAGAGATCCTCTCCGCGCAGAATCGACGCCAGATGTGGGTGCCCGGAGGATTCGCCCATGGATTTCTGGTGCTCTCGGACGTTGCGGAGTTTATCTACAAGTGCAGCGACTATTACGCGCCGCATTATGAAAGAACCCTGAAATGGGATGACCCCGAAATAGGCATCGATTGGCCGCTGGCGCCGGGCGTGACGCCGATCATGTCCGAGAAAGACATGGCTGGATGCAGCCTTGCCGAGGCGGAGCTTTTCTGATGAGGGTCCTGATCACGGGCGGTGAGGGGCAGCTGGCCACGGCGCTGCGTGCTGCGGTACCCGAAGGCTGGGTTGTGAATATCGCCGGCAGACGAGAGCTTGACGTGGCGCTGGCCTCGTCGGCGCGCGCCGTGTTCGAAGCATTCGAGCCACAGCTCGTCATCAATACGGCTGCCTACACGGCGGTAGACAAGGCAGAGGAAGAGCCCGACAAGGCGTTTACGGTGAACACGGACGGTGCGCGTATCGTCGCCGAGCTATGCGTTGAGTCCAGCGCGCGCATGATACAGCTGTCCACCGACTTCGTTTTTGATGGCCGTAAATCAAGCCCGTATTTGCCGGGTGATGCGCCGCATCCCCTTGGTGTCTATGGTTCGAGCAAGCGTGAAGCGGAAAGGCTGGTGCTGGAGACGCTCGGTGAGCGTGCGGCGGTGGTGCGCACCTCGTGGCTTTACGGGGCCGGCGGCAAGAATTTTGTGATGGCCATGCTGTCACGCATGCAGGCGGGCCAGCCGCTTGACGTGGTCGCAGATCAGATAGGCACGCCGACCTGGACGCGAACGCTCGCGGATGCGCTGTGGCGCATTGGCCGCAGGCCGGACGTCGAAGGTATATGGCATTTTTCTGATGCAGGTGTGGCGAGCTGGTATGACTTCACCTGTGCAATTCAGGAAGAGGCAATATCCGCAGGGCTTGTCGAGAATCCGGTTGTCGTAAAGCCGATCCGCTCTGAGGACTACAAGTCGATGGCGCGACGTCCTTATTACAGCGTACTCGACAAGACACGCACGTGGGGTGAGCTGGACATCGTTCCTGTGCATTGGCGCATGGGACTACGCGGAATGCTGATGGAGCTTAAAAATGGCTAATCTGCTGGTTACCGGTGGCGCTGGATTCATTGGGACAAACTTTGTTTACTACTGGCTCGACAGGCGCGCTGACGATCGCGTTGTCGCCCTGGACGCGCTTACCTATGCCGGCAACCGGGCCAGTCTCGTGGCAGCGGAGGAACAAGACAACTTCAGGTTCGTGAAAGGTGATATCCGTGATGAGGCTGCAATGGCGCAGCTGCTGCGCGAGGAGAAGATCGACACGATCGTCAACTTCGCGGCAGAGTCGCATGTGGATCGTTCCATTGTCGGACCGGATGCATTTATAGAGACCAACGTCATCGGCACACATAATCTGTTGAAGGCGGCCAAAACCGTTTGGCTTGACGGTGATGACGCGCCCGCCACGCATCGCTTTCATCATATTTCTACCGACGAGGTTTACGGTGCGCTGGGCGCTACCGATCCGGCATTTCGCGAAGACACGCCGTACGCGCCTAATTCGCCGTACGCGGCGAGCAAGGCGGCCTCTGATCACCTCGTGCGCGCCTATCACCACACCTACGGGCTGCAGGTGAGCACCAGCAATTGTTCCAACAACTATGGTCCGTTTCATTTTCCTGAAAAACTCATTCCCCTCATGATCGTCAATGCCCTCACCGGCAAGCCGCTGCCGATATATGGGGACGGCTCGAATATTCGCGATTGGCTTTATGTCGAAGATCACTGCCGCGGTATTGAGCTGGTGCTGGAAAAGGGCGTGATTGGTGAAACCTATAACATCGGCGGTCGCAATGAGTGGCGCAATATAGAGATCGTGCGGGAGATATGCCTGCTGATCGATAAGGCCTTTGCTACCGACCCAGGCCTTGCAAAGCGTTTTCCGGACGCGCCCGCAGCGGCCGGCGAAACAACCTCCAGCCTGATCACCATGGTGAAGGACAGGCCGGGGCACGACTGGCGCTATGCCGTTGATACGACCCGCATCACCGACGAGCTGGGTTTCGCGCCAGCGGAGAGTTTCGAATCCGGGCTCAAGAAAACCATTGCCTGGATGTTCGAAAACGAAACATGGTGGCGCGCAGTGATGGACGGCAGCTATCGCGCCTGGATCGACTCGCAGTACGTCGCGCGTTAATTGTCTTTTGCCGAAGCTATGACGCAAATGTGGAAAAAGACTCTGCTGCACACCATGGTCGCGGCTGTCTGCCTGATGCTAATCACCGTTGCACACGCGGGGCCATTTGTGCCGCCCGGCGACAGCGCACTGCGTCATGATATCCAGCTGCTGGCGGATGCTGGTTTACTGACTGTGCCGGTGACGACGTGGCCGTTGTCCTGGGGCGATGTCGCAGGTGATTTGGACGGCAACGATGCAACGATTCAACTTTCCCGAGCTGCCGAGGCTGCGCTTGCGCGTGTACGCGAGCGCCTCGTCGACGAATCAGAAACGGGGCGATTTCGCGGCCAGCTGCGGCTTGCGGGCGACCTGAATCCGAAACGTGTGCGTAGTTTCCAGGCCACGCCTCGCGAAGAGGGCGAGGCGGGTGCCGCGCTTGAATGGACCGGGTTACGGTTTGCGTTCAGACTCGACGTGACTGCTGCGGCTAATCCGGATGATGGCAAAGAGGCGCGACTGGACGGGTCTTACGCAGGCGTTGTCCTTGGCAACTGGATGCTCACAGCAGGTTTGCAGGATCAATGGTGGGGTCCCGGGCAAGATGGCAGCCTGATTCTGTCTAACAATGCGCGGCCCGTGCCAGCCGTGCGGATCCGCCGCAATCAGTCACTGAAGTTCAAAAGCAAATGGCTGTCATGGGTCGGGCCGTGGACTGCGAGCCTGTTTGCTGGCCAGCTTGAGAAAGATCGCTTCGTTCCGGAAGCAAAACTCATTGGCGCACGCGTCAATTTTCGACCACGACCCTCGCTTGAAATCGGTTTATCGCGCACGGCGCAATGGGGAGGAGACGGCCGCCCGGAAAACCTGAGTAGCTTAATCGACTTACTGCTTGGCAAAGATAACCGCGGTGATGACGTGACCCTGGAGGAAGAACCGGGTAATCAGCTGGCGGGCGTTGATTTCCGTTGGTCATCGCCATTCGGGCTCGGCCCATGGGCGCTGTATGGCCAGTATATCGGCGAGGACGAAGCAGGCGGATTGCCGTCGCGCTTCATCGGCCAGCTCGGCCTTGAAGTCTGGGGTCAAAGCGCGATATTCGACGGTTCATTCAGAATGCGTCTCGAGTACTCGGATACCGCTTCTGAGTTCTACAGTAGCTCACCACGTTTCAACTATACCTACGAACATTTCATCTACAAGGATGGTTATCGCTATCGCGGTCAGGCGCTGGGTCACCCGATAGACAATGACGGTCGCCTGGTTTCCGCCAGCGCACTTTTGGTCCGGGAGGCCGGGGCGAGTTGGATGCTGGCGGGCAGGTGGGGCGATCTCAATCGCGGCGGCGCGACTGAAACCAGGCATTCAGTCACAGCCGGCCCGGCGCGCTACCTCGATCTTGAGCTCAGCCATACCCGGAGCCTGCCGATTGGCCTGCTGGAAGCCGGCATCGGCGTGGAATCCCTGGAATCCGGGCAAACGGGCGAGCGCAAGACCGATGAACGGCTGTTCGTGCAGTGGCGATCCCGCTAGAATACGCGCCACATCCTCAAACACCCCACTATCATGATTCGAATCACGCGCCTGACAGCCCGCCTGGCCACCCTATTGCAGATTTTTGGCCTGCTCCTGGTGCCGCTTGGGCTGCCTGCCCTGGCGCAGTCGCCATCAGCCGAGCAGCTGCGGATGCTGCAACAGCTCAGTCCGGAACAACGCGAGGCTGCGCTTGAGCTGCTCATGGACGAGAAGCTCACATTGAGTCAGGACGAGCCGGTCGAGTCGCCCGAGACGATCAAACCCAGGAATGTAAAAGAAGAGCCTGATGCAGGTGACGAAGAGAGTGCTGATGGCGACGAGTCGGAACAGGCGAGCTCTGAAGTCATGCTCAGGCCTTTTGGCTACGACTTGTTTGCGGGCGAGCCCACGACGTTTGCGCCAGCAACCGACATTCCCGTTCCGGTGGACTACATCATCGGTCCCGGCGACACCGTGCAGGTGCAGCTGTTTGGCAAAGACAATGCGGACTACAGCCTGGTGGTCAGCCGGGATGGTCTCCTCAATTTTCCTGAGTTAGGCCCCATCTCAGTCGTCGGGCTGCGGTTTCAGCAGATGAAAGACGATCTCGAGCGGCGCATCGCGGAGCAGATGATCGGAGTAAAGGCGAGTATTTCCATGGGGCGGCTGAGATCCATCCGGGTATTTGTTCTGGGTGACGCGTACAGGCCCGGTTCCTACACGGTCAGCGCCCTTAGTACTATGACCAACGCGCTGTTTGTGAGTGGCGGCATTAACGATATAGGTTCCCTGCGAAAGGTGCAGTTGAAACGCGAGGGCCGCGTAGTCGGTCGACTAGATCTTTATGATCTGCTGCTGAACGGCGATACGCGCGGTGACGTGCGCCTGCAACCTGGCGACGTCATTTTTATTCCACCGGTTGGTGTTCGGGTTGGTGTGTCCGGCGAGGTCCGTCGACCTGCACTTTATGAATTGCGCAATGAGAAAACCGTGGCCGAAGTGCTGCAAATTGCCGGCGGTATGTTACCAACAGCCGATCCTGGTGCTGCAAGTATCGAGCGTATCAACGAGCAGCGGGAGCGCACGGTTATCGGCTTAGACCTGTCAAAGCAGTCCGGCCGCAACGCACGGGTGCGGCCAGACGATTTGATTCGTGTGGTGCCGGTGCTGGAGAAGGTCGAGAGTGCTGTTTACCTGTCAGGGCACGTATATCGCGAAGGCGACTATCAATGGCGCCCGGGGATGCGCCTCAGTCAGTTGATCCCTACGACCGAAGCGCTTTTGCCGAGGGCTGATCTGCATTACGTGATGATTCGCCGTGAGCTTTCACCGGACCGGCGCATCAAGGTCATTTCAGCAGATCTGCTGGCCGCGCTGGCTGCAAAGGGCAGCGCCGCGGATCCAGTACTGCAAAGTCGGGATCAGGTGTTTGTCTTTGATCTGAGCGACCAGCGCCAGGCAACCATCGAACCGATTCTTGATGAACTGAGAAGCCAGTCCAGCGCGGCGGAGCAAACGAGGGAGGTCGGCGCCGGCGGTCGGGTGAAGGTGCCCGGTCGTTATCCGCTGGAATCCAACATGCGGGTGAGTGACCTGGTGCGTGCTGCCGGTGGCTTGCAGGAATCTGCCTACACGATGGAGGCCGAGCTAACACGTTTCGAAGTAATTGCCGGGACCTCTCGGGTTACCGAGCACCGTTTCATTGATCTGGACGCCATCCTTCAAGGTGACGTGGACGCTGATTTTTCGCTGAAACCCTATGATTTTTTGACTATCAAGGAGGTGCCGCAGTGGCGCGAGCGCCAGGTCGCAGGGATTGTGGGCGAAGTAAATTTCCCGGGTCAGTACACGCTCTCGGAGGGTGAGACTTTGCGATCGGTGTTATTGCGGGCCGGCGGGCTCACCGATATTGCTTTTCCGGAAGGTGCAATATTTGTGAGAGAAAACGTCAAAGAGCGCGAGCGGGCGCGGCTGGAAGAGCTGGCTTCAAGACTTGAAGGCGATCTCACGGCCGCGGCGCTGCAGGGCGCGCAATCCAGCGGTAGTCCGGAAATCGCAGAGGCACTGGCGCTGGGTCAGAACCTGGTTAACCAATTGAAGGCAACCGAGCCCACTGGCCGGTTGGTTATTGATCTGCGCGCTGTGCTTTCAGGTGCGATAGACGCTGATATCGAATTGCATGATGGCGACCAGCTGTTTATTCCGAGAACCACACAGGAAGTAACCGTGGTCGGTGAGGTTCAGAGTCCGACGTCGCATCTGTTTGAGCGTGGATTGCGACGCAACGATTATATCGGCCGCAGCGGTGGCTATACCCTGCAGGCGGACAAGCGCCGTACCTATGTGGTGCGCGCCAATGGTTCGGTTGTCACCGACGATAAGGGATCATTGTGGTTTAAAAAGAAGGGGGCGAGCGGCATGAGACCGGGCGACACGATTGTCGTGCCGCTGGATGCCGACCGGGTCAAAGCGATCACCAAGTGGGCGAACGTCAGTCAGATTCTGTATCAGCTCGGTTTAGCGGCGGCATCGGCGAAGACGGTTGGTATTTTTTAGCATTCTTGCAAAATCCACTGCAGCGAAGTCCCACAAATGAGCACCGAGAAACATACGCGAACGGAAAAAGGGCCAGTCAGGGGCTCTTCAGAGAAGTCACGACGATTATGCTCGCCAACACAAGCGATGAGTTCGCTCTCAGAGTTCTCGATCCGGTTGCAGTCGTCGAAGACGATGAATATGAATGGCCAAAAAAGAAGCTGATTTTGGTCTTATCAGTAGTTCTGGGAGTTACATTGGGAAATATATTTTTTTGGTCCTCACGGCTTTCCGGAATCGGCGGCTCGTGGGCAAAAATCTCAGAGCTGAAACGGAGCCAGACGGAGACAGGCAATAATGTTTGACGACAAAGCCATTTTGATAACGGGCGGGACAGGCTCTTTTGGCAAGAAATTTACCAAGGTTATTCTGGAGCGTTTTCGGCCAAAGAAGCTGATCATCTACTCTCGCGATGAGCTCAAGCAGTTCGAGATGAGCCGCGATATTCAAAACCCGGCGATGCGTTTCTTCATCGGTGATGTGCGCGACGAGGCGCGTTTGCGTCAGGCCATGCATGGTGTCGATTATGTCATCCATGCCGCCGCGCTGAAGCAAGTGCCGGCGGCAGAATACAACCCGATGGAGTGCATCAAGACCAACGTGCACGGGGCCGAGAACGTAATTTCTGCAGCGTTGTCATGCGGCGTCAAGCGAGTGATTGCCTTGTCCACCGACAAGGCCGCAAACCCGATCAACCTTTACGGCGCGACTAAACTTGCGTCTGACAAGCTGTTTGTTGCAGCAAACAACATGGCTGGGGGTCATGACACGACTTTCAGCGTCGTGCGTTACGGAAATGTCGTTGGTTCACGCGGGTCAGTCGTGCCGTTTTTCAAAAAACTGATTGACGAGGGTGCGAAGAGCCTGCCGATAACCGACGTACGCATGACGCGATTCTGGATAACGCTCAAGGACGGTGTTGAGTTCGTGCTAAAGAATTTCGAGCGCATGTATGGCGGGGAAATCTTTGTGCCAAAGATTCCCTCTTTAAGAATCGTCGACCTGGCGCAAGCCATGGCGCCGCAGCTGCCAACCGAAGAGATCGGGATTCGTCCGGGCGAAAAACTGCACGAGGTGATGTGCCCGAAGGACGATTCGCATCTTACCGTGGAATTTGACGATCATTTTGTGATCACACCAACAATTAAGTTTCACCATGTTGAAACTGATTACACGAGCAACCGCGCGAATGAGCGCGGCAAATTCGTCGAGCAGGGGTTTGAATACAATTCGGGGGATAATCCCGTCTTTCTGAATATTGAAGAAATAGTCAGGTTTAACGAGAGCGCTGAACTATGATTCCTTATGGCCGCCAGCAGATCAGCGAGGACGATATCTCGGCGGTTGTGAGCGTGCTCCGGTCGGACTTTCTGACTCAAGGTCCTGCGGTTGCCCGGTTTGAGGAGGCCATCGCAGCGCGCTGTGGGATTGCCGATGCGGTTGCTGTCAACAGTGCCACCTCGGCACTGCATATCGCTTGCATGGCCCTGGGCCTGGGGCCCGGTGATCGGCTGTGGACAGTGCCCAATACCTTTGTGGCGAGCGCCAACTGCGGGAGGTACTGTGGGGCGACGGTGGATTTCGTTGAAATCGACCCCGCCACCTACAACATGGATACAGTCAGCCTCGAAAAGAAGCTGATAGAAGCGGAACAGAACGGCACGCTGCCCAGGATTGTGATTCCCGTGCACTTTGGCGGCCAGTCCTGCGACATGCAGCGCATCGCCGAGCTCGCGCGTCGCTTTAAATTCTCGGTGATTGAAGACGCGTCGCATGCCATCGGTGGTTCATATCTCGACAAGCCGGTGGGCTGCTGCGAATTCTCGGATATTACGGTGTTCAGTTTTCATCCGGTAAAGATCATCACCACTGGCGAAGGCGGGGCTGCCGTCACCGCAGACGCCAACCTTGCGCAGTCGATGCGTGAATTGCGAACGCACGGGATTACCCGGGATCCGTCCCGCATGGAAAGGAACTCCGAAGGCGGCTGGTATTACGAGCAGCATGGGCTTGGCTACAATTATCGAATGACCGATATTTCGGCGGCGCTGGGCGAAAGCCAGCTGACGCGCCTGGATGGGTTCCTGGAACGGCGCCGTGCACTGGCTGCGCGCTACGATACGATTCTGGCCGGGTCGCCGGTCAAACTGCCGGGACGCATCGAAGGCGCCAGCTCATCTTGGCATCTTTACGTCGTGCGCGTTCCCGCGGATGTGGGAGGTGGCAGGGCGAAGGTTTATGAACGGATGCGGGCTGCCGGCATTGGCGTGAACGTTCATTATATCGCCGTGCACCTGCAGCCGTACTATCTTGCGCTTGGGTTCGGCCCGGGCGATTTTCCGGCTTCTGAGCTGTATTCTGAAGAAGCCCTGACGCTGCCTCTGCACGCCGGTTTGACGGACGAGCAGCAGGACACGGTCGTGCATGCTCTGCTTGAGGCAACGCATTGAGACTTGCAGTAATACCTGCGCGCGGGGGCAGCCAGCGGATCCCACGCAAGAACATACGCTTTTTTCTCGATAAGCCGATCATCGCGTACAGCATCGAGGCGGCGCGTGCCTCTGCATGTTTTGATCACATTGTGGTGTCGACAGATGATGAGGAAATTGCCGGCATCGCGCGCCAACTCGGGGCCGAAGTTCCGTTTATGAGACCGGCCGAACTGGCAGACGCGCATACGGGCACTAACGCCGTGGTCCGTCATGCAATCGAATGGCATAAGAACAACGCCGAGGAGGTTACATTTGCCTGCTGTATCTACGCAACCGCTCCTTTCGTAACTGCAGCGGCGCTGCGCCGCGGATTCGATGTGCTGCAGGGCTCGGGCAAGTCGTATGCCTTTTCGGTGACGAGTTTTCCGTTTCCGGTGCAACGAGCCATGCGCAGGCATCCGGATGGTTCAATAGAGGCAATGTACCCGGAATTTGAGGAGGTGCGCTCGCAGGACCTGGAGGAGGCCTTTCAGGATGCTGGCCAGTTTTACTGGGGAACCGCAGAGGCATTCCTCGCGGGCCAGCGGCTATTTGGCCGCGATTCGCTTGGTGTCGTTCTTCCACGACACCTGGTCCAGGATATCGATACCGAGGAAGACTGGATTCGAGCGGAGCACATGTATCGCGTTGCGATGGAACCCGGCCCTGCATGCTAGTTGCGTTTCGGGTCGACGCCAGCCAAAGCATCGGAACCGGTCACCTGTCGCGCTGTCTGGTCCTGGCGCGCGCATTGCATCTGCGGTTGCAAGCCAGATGCCTGTTTGTGTGCCGCCGGACTGATGGGTTCCCGATCGGACGCTTCAAGGGACCCGACGATTTCGAGATTCTCTGGCTGGAAAAATCGTCGGCGATGTCCGAAGCGACCGAAGGTCGCCTGAAACACAGTGCCTGGCTGGGTGCCTCCGACGAAAGCGACGCCGACGAGACGGTCAGCTTGCTCAGGAGCCAAAACATCGAAAAGTTGGACTGGATTGTCGCGGATCACTATGGGATCGATGCCGTATGGGAGCGTAAAGTCTCACCGATGACGAGATATCAGTTTGCCATCGATGACCTTGCTGACCGTGAACACGCGGTAGACCTGCTGTTGGACCAGAACTTGAAAGAGCCGTCATTCGATGCTTACGAGCAATTGGCGCCGGGCGCGAAGATCTTGTTGGGGCCGCGTTTCGCACTGCTGCGCGAGGGCTTTTCCGAGATACCGGGAAAGCCGAGGGTTGTGAACAATTCGCGAACCAGCAGGCTGCTGCTGTGCTTCGGTGGCAGCGATGAGGCGAACTGGACTGAGTCCGCCCTGAGCGCACTGCTGTGCCCGGAGCTATCCCGCTTTCCCATCGACGTTATTGTCCCCGAGGGACATCGAGCTATTAACAGCCTGACTGCCCGATGCAGGAATGCCGACAATGTGACCCTCCATGTAAGCCCGCCGGATATAGCGGTCTTGATGAAGGCGGCGGACATAGCCATCGGTGCAGGAGGCGTAATGGTGTGGGAGCGCTGCGCACTGGGGCTGCCGACTCTTGCCTGGCCTATCGCAGATAATCAGGTCGAGTTGCTGAATGCAGCGGCGCAGGCCGGCGTGCTGCAGTTGTGTGACAGCGAGAGGATAGGCGAGCCATCCTATCTCTCTTCTCTGGTGCTGGCTCTGCACGGCGATACCCTGCGACGGCGCGCCATGTCAGGTGCCGCGCGGTCGACCTGTGATGGCAAAGGAGCCGAGCGCGTCGTGAGTGAGATGGCGCGCACTGGCACATGAAGAAGCGCCCATGTATGCGACCAGGAAATGCAGTGCCTGTCGCGTACGCGTTAGTCTGCCCGGAATTATTGAATTATGAAAATTGATATCTTGATGTCGGATCCCGGGCACCCCGTGGTTGAGTATATGACCCGTTGGCAGTCGGCCAACGCGAGCGACCACGAGGTCAATATCATCTATTCGAGTGCGGATGCGCTGGGTGGCGATATCCTGTTTCTTGTTTCCTGCAATGAAATTGTGAGTAAGTCAACGAGGGACAATTATCGCCACACCCTGGTTCTGCATGCGAGCGATCTGCCTCGTGGAAAAGGCTGGTCACCGCACATCTGGCAGATACTGGAGGGACAGGATCACGTGACGGTTAGTCTTCTGGATGCTGAAGATGAGGTGGACGCCGGGGCGATCTGGCACAAATGCAAAGTGACATTTGATGGCAGTGAGCTGGCAGACGAAATCAATGCCGGTATATTTGCTGCGGAACTGCAGCTGATGGATTTTGCGCTCCGAAATATTGCTACAGTTAAGCCGGTGCCGCAGCCGACGACAGGTTCAACTTACTATGCCAGGAGAAAGCCGGAAGACAGCCGGCTCGATGTACACAAGACTATTGCTGAACAGTTTGATGCCATGCGCGTTGCGGATCCGAAGCGCTATCCCTGTTTTTTCGAATTCAGAGGCGCCCGGTATGTGCTACACATAGAAAAAATTAAGGAAGGTGAATCATGACGCGGGATGCCTGGGCGCCGTCGAGCGAACGAGAACCGTTTATTATTGCTGAAATGTCGGGCAATCATAACGGTTCGCTTGAACGAGCGATGCAGATTGTAGAGATGGTCGCGCAGTCGGGAGCGCATGCCCTCAAGCTACAGACCTACACTGCAGACACTATGACCATCGAGTCGGACCGCGATGATTTCAGGATCTCGGATCCTGACAGTCTCTGGGACGGCTATACGCTATATGACCTGTATGCAAAAGCCAGCACGCCCTGGGAATGGCACGAGCCTGTCTTCAAGCGCTGCCGGGAGCTGGGTATGGTTTGTTTCAGCTCTCCTTTTGATGCCACAGCGGTCGACTTCCTGGAGTCTCTTGACGCGCCCATGTACAAGATTGCGTCATTCGAATGCAGGGACACGAATCTGATCCGAAAAGTGGCCCAGACCGGCAAGCCGGTCATCATTTCCACCGGCATGGCATCCATCAGCGAGATTAACCTGGCGCTGGAGACCGCGCGAGAAGGCGGTTGCAGTGACGTGACATTGCTCAAATGTACGAGCAGCTATCCGGCTGGAAATCCGGACAGCAATCTTCGCAGTATTCCTGCAATGCGCAGCATGTTCGGGGTGCCGGTCGGTTTGTCGGACCATACGCCTGGAATCGGGGCGGCCGTTGCGTCCGTGGCTTTAGGCGCCGTAGCGATTGAAAAGCACGTAACACTGGGCCGGGCCGATGGCGGAGTGGATTCCGAGTTTTCACTGGAGCCCCAGGAGCTGGCGTCACTCGTGAAGGAAAGCAGGGCGGCGTGGCAGTCACTTGGTAAAGTGAACTTCGGCGCATCGGACGCGGAGAAAGGATCGCTGGTTTTTCGCAGATCGCTTTACGTGGTTGAAGATATGGAAGAGGGCGAGACTCTGACGCCACGGAACCTGCGAGCGATTCGGCCAGGATACGGGCTGTCGCCCGAGTACCTGGAGGTATTCCTGGGCAAACGAGTAAGCCGGCCGGTCCCGAAAGGAACGCCCGTCAGCTGGGATATCATCGGTTGAGTCAAACGCCTTCTTTGCCGGCGGCAGTCGACCCTGTACCCGCACATGCAACACGGAGCGGTTTCATCGACAATTTCGCAGAAACGCCTGCAACTGTCTTGCTGATTCACCTGCTGTGACGCGCTAGCCGGGATGTTCAGTCAGAGTATCATCAGTCTTGCGCTCCGGGCGCTCGCACTGATCGGGAAGTTCGTGCTGGTCGTGTACCTTGCGCGCCACCTCACTCCGGATGACCTGGGTCGATTCAGTCTCATTGCTTCTGCTATCGGGCTGTGCGTGCTGGCTATAGGTCTTGATTTTTACGCCTTCAACACGCGTCAAATCATTGCTGCCGACAGTGACAGCCGTTATCAGCTGATCCGTAATCAGTTTGCAATGCATCTCGTGACGTATCTGCTCAGCATTCCCCTGCTCAGCCTGTTTTTTGTATCCGGCAGTCTGGAATGGCGATTTGCTTCCTGGTTCTTTGCGATTCTGGTGCTCGAGCACCTCGCGCAGGAGATGTATCGAATACTCATCGTGCTTGGCGAGCCCATCTGGGCAAACGTGAGTCTCCTCCTGCGTGGCGGTGGATGGGTGTTCCTGTTTATGATCGCTTTTTACTATTCCTCTGCCGAACCGGATCTCGGCGCAGTCTTCCTGGCCTGGACGTGCGGGGGGCTGGCCAGCCTCGCGGTGTCCCTCGCGGTGTTGCGTCACCTTCTCGGTCCGGTTGCGGGCGGCCTCAGTGTTGATTGGGCGTGGATGCTGCATGGCATTCGACAGTCCGGCGTATTTTTCGCGGCCACCATCATCCTGAAAAGCATCGAGTATGGAGAGCGGTTCATCCTGCAGTATTATCGCGGGGAGTCAGACGTTGGTATTTATTCTTTTTATGCCAGTATCGCGATTGCTGTTCAGGCTTTTGTCATAGCAGGCGTTATTTCTATCCTGTATCCGAAGGTTCTGCGTGCTTACAATGATAATGACATGCGGCAATACCGGGCGCTGCTTTCGAAACTTGCTGTGCAATCGGTTGCCCTGGCAGTGGTGATGGGCGTTGCAGCCATGCTGGTACTTGGCCCGGTGCTCGAATATATCGGGCAACCGGTCTTTAAGGAATATTCGCACGTATTGTTTATCCTTATTCTTTCCTCGATCTGTGTTATCGCGAGTTTTGTGCCGCACTATGCACTCTACGCGCGGCATGCCGACAGAAGCTTGCTGGTCGCAAGCGCGTCGGCGTTCCTGGTTGTGGTTGTGGGCAGCATCGCTTTGGTGCCGCGCTACGGCATTCTGGCCACCGCGTTGGTCAATCTGGCCGGTGCCGGCACACTGCTGGCAGCCAAAAGCCTCCTCCTGTTTCGGCACGGGTCGCAGCCAGAGCACTCGAACGCTGGCGGCCGGACACCATGAGCACTCAGAATCGCAGGCGTGACAGGCGCTGTCGGTACACCCATGCATTGAAGTCGCGCCATAGCCGGCATGGACCTGGCCTGGCCCGGGCACGCGCCGTCTTTTCGATCGGGTTTAACAGCCATGTCGCTTGAACTTTTCGAAGGGGTCAGGGACCTGTTTGTAGACGATGATGGCGCTATGCGCCTGTCGTTGGACGGCATCGCGTACGGCAATCTTGCGCATGTCGTGCTCTACCAGATGCTGAATCCCAACCTTGAGTTCCCGGCAACCCGACGACCGCTTGCACGGCTGTTAAAGGTGCGTGGCCTGGACTGGCAGGTGCGTTTTATGTACGGACGTCTGCTTGGCAAAAACAAGCACATTGAGGCATGTCCGAACGGGGGAGGTCTCGTTCTGTTCACCATCTATAACCATGCGGTCATCCATTCATTGCTGCCGGTATATCAAAAGCTCACGGCGTCAGGGAACAGTCCGGTTGCAATATTCTCCGACCCGGGCATGCGCCGGGCAGTGCCCGGTTCGCTGAATGGGCTGAGTTATGCCTCCTTTTACAAGCTCGCTGATGAGCGTGAGGTCAACAGGAAGTGGCCGGTACTCAGGAATCAGCTCGCGGCATACTCCGCGACGCTGAAAACCAGGCTGAAAAAGCTGGCCGGGGAAGTAGAAATCGATGCAGACAGGATCGTGGCCTTTCTGAATCCGTTCCTGAAGCAGAGTTTGCGCGATGCGCAGGCGATCAAAAGGATACTGGGGCGCTGCCGGCCTCGCTACCTTGTCATGGGATCGGATGCCAATAAGCTGGGACGCCTTTTTTCCATGATGGCACGGCAGTCCGGGATCCGCACGGTCGTGGTTCAGCACGGTGCGACGGTGGATCCGTATGGTTATGTGCCGCTTTACGCGGACCGCGCAGCGGTCTGGGGCGAGATATCGAAGGCGTGGTATCTGCAGCATGGCGTGCCGGAATCCCAGTTGGTCATCACTGGTAATCCACAGCTCGATGCTGTCCGGGTGCAATCGAGCATCCCTGCGCATTCCGGATCGAGATTGATTCTTGCCACCAACCCGCTCTCCAGAGAGGTTAACGAACGCCTGCTCGAGGCCGCCGGCAGCGTCGCGAGGGAACACGGCCTGTCTCTGAAGGTCAGGCCGCACCCGAGTGAAGACCCGACGTTTTATGAACAGTTTATTCAGCGCGAGGCTGCGGATGCCGAGCTTTGCACCGGTTCGCTGGATGAGCTGATCAGGCCGGGCGACATTCTTGTCACCTGCAATTCAACCATCGGTATCGATGCCTTGCTGCGTGGTGCTTTGCTCGTAGTAATCGAGGTGCCCGGCGTCGGTGCACCGATTCCCTATAAGCGGTACGGCGTGGCTGAGTCAATTGCTCTTGCGGAACTCGATGCGCTGATAGCGGATGTGCTCAAAGGTGCGGTAGAACGCGATGAAGCTAAAACAGCCACCTTCCTGCAGGATTACCTGGGAAAACTGGACGGCGCCTCGGCGACCCGGATTGCTACGCTTCTGACCCCCTAGGGAAATGCTGAAGCAGCGTCTGTCGGCCAGGGCGAATATGGCAGGCAGAACAGGCCTGTGCATATATTCCGTGTATTGCGGCAGGCGTCGCTGACCAGTTCATTCACGGCTTAGACCCGGGTTGCCGGGTTTAGCATGTAAGGCTACTATGGCCGGCATTCCGGGTATCCCTGCCAAGCTGGACAATCGATCATCATGAGCAACTCTCCTGAAAGGAATGAGTCGCGTGAAGCCGACGCAAGTGTCGGCGGCTACTGGTTGGCCGCGGTGAATCCTCAGGCGCCGAACCTCGGGCTAGGCGAAGTCATCGCGACACTTTTAGATGGCAAAGTCATTCTTTTATCGTGGCTGGCGATCGGCGCAGTGCTGGCAGTAGTGGCGAGTCTGCTGATGACACCCGTATACCGTGCTGAGGTATTGATGATGCCGGTCAGCAATGAGCAGTCCGAATCTGCCCTTGCGGGTATGGCTCAACGCTTTGCCGGGCTTTCTTCTCTGGTTGGTTTTGGCGTCGATTCCTCCAGCGAAAAACATACCGCGCTGGCGACATTGAAATCCCGTGCTTTCACTGAGTCATTCATAAATGATCTTAATCTGATGCCCGTTTTATTTGCGGACGAATGGGATGAGAAGGGGAAAAAGTGGCTGTCGGATGATGAGGATGATGTTCCCACAATTCGTGAGGCTACCGAGATGTTTGACGAGGAGATCAGGCGCGTCTCTGAGGACCAGCGCACGGGACTCATCACCCTTGCCATCGAGTGGGAAGACCGCGAGGCTGCAGCACGCTGGGCCAACCAGTTAGTCAGTCGCGTCAACGAGCGCATTCGGCAGGACGTAATCAGTCATTCGCAGCGGAGTATTGAGTTTTTAAACAGGGAACTGGCCAAAACCAGCATTACAGAGCTTCAGCAGGCGATATATGGCCTCATCGAAACGCAGGTAAACCGGGCAATGCTTGCAAGCGTTCGAGAAGAATATGCGTTTAAAGTCGTTGATCCGGCAGTGGTTGCAGACGCGGATCAATACGTGCGACCTCAGCGACTGCTGCTGGTTCTGCTTGGTGTGGCTGCCGGCCTGACCATTGGAATCATCTTCGTCCTGCTGCGCGGCGCCAGCCGGCAGTCACAAGAGAAAAGGTCGCACTGATTCCCGGTGACTGATGTCAGCCTGAACGGTCACATGAGGAATGCCGGCCAGACATCGGCCGATGTCGTGGTCCTGAGTTTTATCGCGGCAGCCGCCGTCTATTTCTACTTCAGCTCGACAGGCCTCATGCTCCTGGGGCTTGGCAGCGGCGCAGTTACTTTCTTTGCGCCCGGTGCGATCTCGCTCGCCTCCGTGCCCCTTTTTGCATTGTGTCTCATTGCGGCCGCAGCGAATCGACATGCATTTGTCATTTTGCTGCCATTTGTAATGCTGGCGTTCCCGTCGGCGATCAACGATCTCGCACCATCGATGTTCATTGGCCCGGCGTCCGAAGGTGGCGCTGCGCCTTTTCCACTGCTCACTCACATCGATATCTACCTGTTACTTGGGCTCTATACTTTCGGTGGTCGCGGTCTGACCGGGTATCGCAGTTCAGGCATCATCGTTGGTCTGGCGGCGCTGTTGCTGTTGCAGAGTGCAGTCAGCCTGCTGAGTTCGATCAATCTTGCAGACGCGGCGCTGCTCGCCACGGGCAACTATCATGCCCGGTTCCTCGTTCTTTGCTACCTGCTGGTGCGCTCGGTACCGGAAGCCTTTGATCTGCGCCGCCTGTCGATCGGCCTCGTTCTGGCGCTGTCGTTTCTGTTTATTGAAGCCTTCGTATTCAGCGGAATTGAAGGGCATCTGCGCCTGACCAGCGGCACGCTCGGCAACAATGCCTTCGCCCAGATTGTCAGTGCGGCTGCCATCTACCTGATCTTTGCGCCGTCCAGTGTCCTCACTCCTCAGGTGCAAAAAATTCGGATTCCGATGGTTGCGCTGTGCATACTCGTTATTGTCTGGACAGGTACCCGGGTGGCGATGGCAAATGTGTTCATCGTGTCACTGATCCTGGCCGTCGCTTCGGGTCGCTTGCGGCGTATCCTCCCGACGATCGTGCTGTTGCTGGCTGCTATCCTGGGCGTCTGGAGTGCTGGCCAGGTCGAGCGCTTCAGTGCCGGCGCCACGGCCGCCGCCGCGATTTCCCAGGGTGACGTGGATGAGACCCTGGCTACGACTTCGTCTCTGTTCACCCGGCTCACACTTTATAAGGCGTCGGCTGCCATGCTGAGAGAGCATCCTGTTGCCGGCGTGGGTGCCGGGCGCTGGAACCAGCGCAAGAGCGCCTATGGGGTTCCGTTCCATACTTTGCTTGATCCCCACAACGGTTATCTTGCCTTCTTATCGCAGTATGGTTGGTTCGCCGGCGCGGCGCTTGTGCTTGTGCTGCTGCTGTGGCCGGCATATCGGTGTCTGAAGTTCTTGTTCTCGGGCGAGGTGAACCCGACCCTTTATGCAGGCATCTTGCCACTGGCGATGCTGATTCCGGAATTGACCAACGCCAGTTCCTTCAAGCCGGGCGTTGCTGCCTTCCTGATGTACGTCGCGGTCCTCGTGCTGGGTGCGCCGAGCGTCGTGTATCGCAAGGTGCCGGCCGACTGGTTGCCAGGCAAA
>JABDLF010000016.1 GCA_013003115.1 Gammaproteobacteria bacterium | reverse complement strand
ACGCGCTCGGCCTGCGCCGAGACGTCGGCCAGCGTCAGGGCGCGCACCGTGCCCGCGTAGGTGGCCCAGTAATCATCGGGCAAGCCAAAACGCTGCATCTCGAGGATGTCGCCTCGCACGGCATCGTTGGTTTCCCAGCGCCCGGGCAGAGTCAGCGTTTTCTTGTCTTTGATCTTCGCGAGCTCCTCTTCCGTGGGTGGCATGGCGTCGCTGCGAATGCCGCTGATCTCCTTGTTGATTTCCGCGATCGACTCGGCGGTTTTGTCGGTCTGCACCGGAGCCTGGGCGATGAAGGGCCGCTGCGCTGCCGTATCAAGAATGAAGCTGCGTGCGCCGTAGGACCAGTGCTTGTCTTCGCGCAGGTTCATGTTGATGCGTGCGGTGAAGCTGCCGCCGAGTATGTCGTTCATGGCTTCTATTGCCAGCTGCTTTTCGTCCGTGATGGGCGGTACGAGATGGCCTGCAAAGATAATCGACTGCTCTGAATCGGGGCGATCGATGATGTAGACCTCAGTGCTCTCAGGCAGGCTCACATCGCCTAAGTTCTTGCTCGGCACATCGCCTGCCTTCCAGTCACCGAACTGCTTTTCCAGCTTGGGCTTGAGCTCGGCCATGGTGACGTCGCCTACAACGACCAACGTCGCGTTGTTGGGCTTGAACCACGTAGTGTGAAACGCCTTGAGCTCGTCCACTGTCATGCTTTGCACGGACTCTTCCGTACCAGAGCCGGTCAGCGGTTGCGCATAGGCGTGGCCCTCGCCGTACATCAGGCGCGGCAGCACTCTTATTCCCATGGTGCGTGGCTGCGTTTTTTCGCGCTTGATGGCTGCGAGCTGCTGCTTCTTGAGCCGGTCAAACTCTTTGCCGGGAAAAGACGGATTAAGAATGACGTCCGCATACAGGTCCAGCGAGCGATCCAGGTTTTTCTTGAGCGCCGACAGCCCTACGTAGGACAGGTCGAGGTTCGAACCCGTGCCGAGCTGCGCGCCAAGGCGCTCGCGCTCATCGGATATCTCGAGGGCGCTGCGTGAGCTCGTGCCCTCATCCAGCATGGCCATAGCAAGGTCCGCTGTGCCCATTTTGCCGAACTGGTCGGCTGCGTAGCCGGCGTTCAGCATCAGTGACATCTCAACCAGTGGCACCGTGGTGCGGTTGGCGAGAACCACTTTCATGCCGTTGGAAAGCGTGGCGGTTTCACGGTCCGGGAAACGGCCCTCGGGAAACTCGCCGACTTGTGGCACGCCGGCGCTGCGATCGACGCTGCTCTCGGCGACTTTGTAGTCGGCAAAGGGGTGCACTTCCAGCACGAACTCGCCTTCGGACAGCCAGCGCCGTGCCGCCGCGCGTATGTCTTTGCTGGTCGCGCTGTTGATGGTCTGCTGCACCGTCTTATAGGCGCCGGCATCGCCGTAATAGATCTCACCTGAGGCGAGAATGTCGGACTTGCCGCCGAAGCCGCCAATGCGCTCTGCACCGCGCAGGAAAGCGGCCTGTTTGCCAGTGCGCGAACGCTCCATCTCGAGCTTGCTGGGGCCGTCTTTCAGGAAGCGGGCCATTTCCTCATCCAGCACGCGCTCAACTTCACCCAGGTCCTGGCCCGGTTGCGCCGTGGCCCAGACAAAAAACAGGCCACCCAGTTCGCGCCCGAATACGCCGGCCACCACGTCGGTGGCAATCTGGTCTTCGTAAACAAGACGCTTGTAGAGGCGCGAGTTCTTACCCGTGGCCAGCACGTCGCCCGCCATGTCCAGGTATTCAAGATCGGGGTCTCCGAACGGCGCCACCGCCCAGACTTTGTAAACCCGCGCCTGGGGCACGCGGTCTTCCATGGTCATGCGCGTCGTCTGCGCGCGCTTTTCCACCGCCACGGCAGGCTTGATGAGGGGAGGACCGGCGGCGATGTCGCCAAAGTATTTCTCAACTCTCGCTTTTACGTCTTCGGGCTCCACGTCGCCGGCTATGGCAATGACGGTATTGGCGGCGCCGTAGTAGCGCTTGAACCACTCGTGCACGTCATCCAGCGAGGCTGCGTCTAAGTCCTCAAGTGAGCCGATCACCGAGTGGTCGTAGGGGTGCCCGTCGGGATACATGTTCTCGAATACGGTCAAAAAGACCTTGCCGTAGGGTCGGTTCTCGCCCTGGCGCTTTTCGTTTTGTACGACCCCGCGCTGCTCGTCGAGCTTGTCCTGGTCTACTGCGCCCAGCATGTGGCCCATGCGGTCCGATTCCATCCATAGCGCCATGTCCAAAGCGGTCTTCGGAACCACCTGGAAATAATTTGTGCGGTCGAAGTTGGTGGTGCCGTTCATGCCGGTGGCACCCACCCGATCAAAGGGCTTGAAGTAGTCGTCGTTGTAATTCTCGCTGCCGTTGAACATCAGGTGCTCAAACAGATGCGCGAAGCCGGTCTTGCCGGGCTTCTCGTCGGCGGAACCCACGTCGTACCACATGTTGACGGCGACCACGGGCGCCTTTTTGTCAACGTGCACCAAGAGCGTCAGGCCGTTATCAAGAACGTAACGGGTAAAGGGTATGTCAATAACGTCGCTGTCACCGGCTTTCTGGGCCTGGCTCGGGGCGGCCGCAACAAGAAAAAGACAGCCGAGCAGGCTCAGCAAATTCATGCGCTTCATGGATGCATCCTCAATATTATTTATTCGGCTGGCCTCGCTGACTCGCGCGAGGCCGGGTTCGCAGTTTAGTCTGACTGCGCGCAGGCCTCAAAGTTTGGCGGCCGGCAGCGCCGTCAGCTTTCTTTGATCAGGTCATATTTTTTAAGCCGACCACGCAGCTGGTGATAGCTCAGATCCAGCAATTTGGCGGCCTGGCGCTGGTTGTAGCGGGTTTTCGCCATGGCCTTGTTTATTATCGCCTGCTCGATTTCGCCGAGGTGCGCCGTTAGGTTAATCGGCAACTCCGGCAGTTGCGGGCCAGGTATTTGCGGGAATTCCGACTGGCTATCAGGCACTTCGTCCGGGCCAGGTTCGGCGGTTTCGGGCTGCCAGTCGAAGGGTGAGACGAAGGGATCGAATACGATTTCGGAAATGGGCTCGGTGGGCGATTCGGTTCGATAAACGGATCGCTCTACCGCGTTCTTGAGCCCGCGCACGTTACCCGGCCAGTCGTGCCGGACCAAAGTCTCGCGAGCGTTGTCCGTGAAGCCTGCGAAGAATTCCCGCCCCAGTTCGCTCGTGACGTTCACCGCGAAGTGCTCGGCCAGCGGCATGATGTCCTCGCGGCGCGCACGCAGCGGCGGCACATTGATGACGTCGAAGGCGAGGCGATCGAGCAGGTCGATTCGGAAGCGGCCTTGCCGGGCAAGGGCCGGCAGATCCGCGTTTGTGGCGCCCACGATGCGCACGTCGGTGGTCAGGGTTTCGCTCCCGCCCACGCGCTCAAATTCTCCGTACTCGATCACCCGCAGGATTTTTTCCTGCATGCGCTGTGGGATGGTGGCGAGTTCATCGAGAAACAACGTGCCCTGGTCGGCGCGCTCAAAACGGCCGATATGCCGTTTGCTGGCGCCGGTGAAGGCGCCGGCTTCGTGGCCAAACAGCTCGCTCTCGAGAATCGATTCGGTGAGTGCAGAACAGTTGAGTTTGACGAAGGGCTGTTCCCAGCGGCCTGATAGAAAGTGCAGGCGTGAGGCGATCAATTCTTTACCCGTGCCGCGCTCGCCAATGATGAGCACCGGCTTGCGCAGCCCGGCGGCGCGCGAGACGTGCTCCATCATGGCGAGGAAAGCGGGGGCTTCGCCGATAATGACCTGGCGTTCGGCCAATTTAAACTTCCCAGTGGCAGAAAAAACGAATTATATAGCAATAATGCGATTAGTTAGCGAAAAAAACCACATAAATTAGCTCATACTGGCGCGCATTGGCCGCAGAAACCCTTTTTAAGTCAACCACTTAACTTATTTCCGCCGTTTTGGCACGTTTCCTGCTTTGTATTGGGGGCACAGCAAATTCCGAACGAGGATATAGAAATGGGAATTTTTTCGAGATTTAGCGACATCGTTAACTCTAATTTGAACGCCATCCTGGAAAAGGCAGAAGATCCGGAAAAGATCGTCCGGCTGATGATTCAGGAAATGGAAGACACCCTGGTAGAGGTGCGCTCCGCTGCGGCGCGCTCCATTGCCGACAAGAAGGAACTGAACCGCAAACTCGCCGCCATTGAGAAAGAGGCCGGTGAGTGGGAGGCCAAAGCCGAACTGGCAGTGCGTAAAGGACGGGACGATCTGGCCAAAGCGGCGCTGGCGGAGAAAGCGCACGTCGACCAGAGTACCGAGACCTTAAAAACTCAGTACACGCAGATCGATGATGGATTGAGCCAGCTGAACGAAGACATCGCGCGCCTGGAAGAAAAGCTTGCGGATGCCAAGTCGCGGCAGAAGGCTTTGCTGATGCGTCACCACACGGCGTCACGCCGCCTGGAAGTGCGCAAGCAGCTGCACGAGAATAAGATCGATGACGCGCTGATGCGCTTCGAGGCCTTTGAGCGAAAAATGGAAGACGTCGAAAGCCGGGTCGAAGCTTACGATCTGGGCATGAAGAAGGATCTTAGCTCGCAGTTTACCAACCTGGAATCGGAGGAGTCGGTGGAGCAGGAACTTGCGGAGCTCAAAGCGCGCATCTCCGGTGATGACTCGCGCAAACAGGACAAGCACAACCAGGATACGCACAAAGCGGAATCCTGAGCATCGCTTCCGGCGATTCGGCCGACAAGTGCGTTTTGAATACTGGGCGGGAGTAACTGATGGGCGAGGTAATTGGAATTATAGCGATGGTGGTGGTGGCGCCACTGGTCATCATCCTGCACTACGTGACTAAATGGAAAGAAGCGAAGGGGCTCTCCAGGGAAGACGAGCAGATGCTGGAAGATCTGTGGCAGAGCGCGCAGCGAATGGAAAGCCGCGTCAATGCGCTTGAAACCATCCTCGATGACAACGTGGCAGAGTGGAGGAAAAAAGTATGAGCAGCACGAGAGGCCGGCACAAGGCCGGCAATCCCCGACTCCTTTACAGGGATCGTGAGCGGGGGCTGATTATGGGGGTTTGTGCGGGTGTGTCCGAATTCTTTGACTGGAATCTGCTAACGGTTCGGCTAATCACCCTGGTAATGCTCATTGTTGCCTTTATTCCGACGGCGCTGGTGTATTTCACGGCAGGCTTTTTGCTTCGCGATCGGCCGCTGCGCTACTACGGGCCTGAAGATCCGCAAGGTTGGCGCGACGAGGTTGGATTCTGGCGCAAGCAAAGACGCGAGTACAGGTACCGCAGTAGCAGCAGAGGACACGAGGCATGAGCACAGATCCTGGCAATAACGGCGACGGGCCCAGCCCGCAGCGGCTATTCCGCGACAAAGAGCGCGGCGCGATTTGCGGCGTATGTGCCGGCGTCGCCGACTATTTCGGCTTCAACGTAAGCGTTGTCCGGATTCTTACGGTGATCGGCAGCCTCATGTTCCCGATCATATTCTTTATCTACATCGCGATGTGCCTGCTATTACCCGTGAAGCCGGGTCAGCTTTATCGCGACCAGCAGGACGAGCGCTTCTGGCGCTCGGTGCGGCGTTCGCCGAGCAATACCTTTTCCTCGGTGCGCCACAAGTTTAGGGAGATGGAGGCGCGCCTGGAGCGCATGGAGCGTTACGTGACGTCTTCACGCTTCAACCTCGATCGTGAGTTTGAAAATTTAAAACGAGATTAAGCGTTCCGCTGAACATTCGCGGATATAATTTACCGCTAACTCAAAAGGAGACAAGTGATGGATCCCTTCAAGATGGTCGTTTTTATTGTGCTTATCGTGAGCATCGCGGGGGTCCTCAAGAGCTATCTTGATCGCGGCGGCAAAGGTGCCAGCATCATGGAAGAACTCGGGCTGAGTGATAGCTGGGGCGAAGACCCGAGCGAAGTAGGCGCGCACATCAGGAAAATAGACGAGCTTGAAAAACGCGTGCAGGTGCTTGAACGCATTGTTACAAGTAAGAACTATGATTTGAAACGCGAGATAGACGGACTCGCCGATAGCTGACCCGCGCATGGCACATCGCGAATGGTCGCTGAGTTCGGGGAGCAGGACCCGGTGCCCGCCTCCGCACTCAGTCTTCTTCTCTTTCTTCCTTGGTCACGTACTTGAGGTCAAACTCACCGATTTGAATGCGGTCGCCTGATCGCAATGGGTGGTACTTGATCAGCTGACCGTTTAAAAACGTGCCGTTCATGCTGTTGCAGTCTTCGATAACGCGGTCGGTTTCAACGGTCACAATCTGGGAATGCACGCGACTTACCTTGCGACTGCGGATCATGATGTCGTTGTCCTTGGTCCGGCCTATGGTGACGCGCTCTTTTGAGATCGTATATTCAGCGATCTTTCGGCCATCGAAGAAAACATAGATATAGGCCCGCTGCTTGATCTCCTGGACCTTTGCGGCTTTCCTGGCCAACATTTCAGCAATACTCAGAGGCATAGAGTCTTCACGGCTAGTAGCCGGATTACCGGCCAGATCTCGAAATATGACAAATAAATATAAGCACTGAGATCGTCCATGACGTTGAACTGCCTCACATTGTGGTCATTGTGCCCGCCATTTGGACGAAAATCTCGCTGGCCGGCCCCGGAAACCCCGGAAATCGAGATTGCTGCGACTTTCTCCGTATAATTCTGACTTTTGGGGAGAATCTCGCCATGCGGGCAAGCAACGCTGCGGGTGCTGTAAAAGCTCGCTCAGGGACGGCAAAGCGCCTGGAAGCTGCCCTCAGGGGCAAGGTTGGCAAGGCCATCGCTGACTACTCCATGATCGCCGATGCAGACCGGGTGATGGTGTGCCTGTCCGGCGGCAAGGACTCCTATGTGATGCTCGACATGCTGCTCAGTCTACAGCGCAGCGCGCCCGTCAGGTTTGAGCTTATTGCGGTCAATCTCGACCAGAAGCAGCCTAACTTCCCGAAGCACGTGCTGCCCGAGTGGCTTGACGGACTCGGCATCGAGTTTCATGTTATCGAGCAGGATACGTACAGCGTGGTCAAGCGCGTGATTCCTGAGGGCAAGACGACCTGTGGCCTGTGTTCGCGGCTGCGGCGCGGCGCGCTATATAATTTTGCCGGCAAGATCGGAGCCAACAAAATAGCACTGGGGCATCATCGCGATGACATTGTCGAAACGCTCTTTCTGAACATGTTTCACGGGGGACGACTCAAGGCCATGTCGCCCCGGCTGCTGAGCGACGATGGGCAAAACGTTGTCATAAGGCCGCTGGCATACTGCGCCGAAAGCGATATTGCGCGCTATGCGAAAACGCGTCGGTACCCCATTATTCCCTGTGATCTGTGCGGTTCTCAGCCTAATCTGCAGCGCGTTCGGATAAAGAAGATGCTTGCCGAGTGGGAGCGCGAAGCGCCGGGACGCATTGAGGGCATATTTCGCAGCCTCCAGAACGTGGTGCCTGCTCATCTGCTTGACCGGGCTCTCTGGGACTTCAATAAATCGGTGTCCGATGCCTGAAATATGCCGGCATGCACAGCGCCGCCCATCTTTGCGCTGGCGGCTTTTACTCCTGGGCGTGATCTTGTTGTCGTGTGGCCTGCAAGAGCGCGCGTTCGCTCACTTTGACCCCTACACTGTACTGCGTTTCGACAAATTGACGGTCGCAGACGGGCTTTCAAATGATGCCGTGAACACCATCACTCAGGATCAAACGGGGTTTATGTGGTTCGGCACCCAGGATGGCCTGAACCGTTACGATGGAGAGAATTTTACAATTTTTCGGAACGAACCTGGCAATCCGAATTCCCTGGCCTCGGGAAACTTCGGCGCCATTTTACAAGACAGCAAGGGGCGACTCTGGCTCGGCACCTGGGGCGCCGGACTGGACAGGCTGAACCTCGAAAACGGTGAGATGACGCATTTCGGTACCGGCGGCAACGCATCGACCGGTTTTCAGGGCGCCAATACGGAGTTTATTTTCGAGGACTCTGCGGGCGACGTGTGGATTGGTACTGAGCGTCGCGGGCTCAATCGTTTCGATACCACGACCGAGGTTTTCGAACATTTTGAAGTGGTAGCGGACGAAAATATTGAGCCCGGCAATCGAAGCGTCAAAGCGATGGCCGAGTCTGCACAAGGCCGCTTGTTCATCGGCACCGATGCAGGTCTTTTCGAAATGGATCGAGCGGCAAGTGCATTTGTGCGCCTTGAGGTTCCAGGGGCGCCGCGTTCAGGCAAGCAACGTATAAGGTCGCTGTTTGCAGACAGCGAGAATAGCCTGTGGGTGGGCACCCGCGGTGACGGGCTTAAGCGCCTGGATCTCGAAACCGGACAGTGGCAGGAGTTTCGACATGATCCAGGCCATGCTGATGGCCTCAGCGAAAACAACATCGCGCGCGTATTTGTTGACTCGACCGGTGCCGTTTGGATTGCAACCTACGATGCCGGTCTCGATCGCTTCGATCCCCGAGTCGGTGAATTTCGTAACTTTGACTACACCAACTATGAATCCGAAACCGGCATCGGGTTTCGCCGAATAGACGCTATTTTCGAGGATCGCGGCGGCGTGCTGTGGTTCGGAACCCGCGGTGGCGGGCTTAACAAGCTCGCCGTTCGGCAAAAGGGGTTTAAAAGCTACGGTTATTCCGGCGGGGAGCCACATGGCATTCCCCACCCGACGGTCCGCAGCATCGCCGGTCAGGTGACCGCGGCCTCCGAGTCCATCTGGATAGGAACTGATGGCGGCGGTGTCGCGAGGCTTGATACCTCTGTCGATCACTTTCAAGACATGTCGAAGGGAACGGAGGGGTTTTCGGCACTGTCCGACAAGCGCGTCTGGGCGCTGCTGGTAGACCGCGAAACCCGCGTCTGGGCCGGCACATACGCAGACGGTTTGTTCGTGAACGACACCAAAAACAGCGGACTCGCTGCGAGGCAAATTCGTCATTCGCCGTTACGACCAGACAGCCTGAGCAGTGATCGCGTTCAGGTTTTAATGGAGGCGATGGACGGTACGATCTGGGTGGGTACGCAGGCGGGTCTCGATAAACTAACGAGTCTCGACGGGGAGGCAAGCTTCGAACATTTTTTCCACGATCCGGCCGATCCTGAGAGCCTGAGCAGCAGCGAGATCACAGCGCTGATTGATGGCGGCGACGGCAATCTGTGGGTCGGTACGCGCTCGGGCCTCAACCAGTTTCACCAGGCAACGGCAAGCGCCCGGCGCTTTTACTTTTCTCCCGACGACATTGGGAGTCTGTCAAGCAACTATGTGACGAGTCTCGCGCGCGACGATCGGGGCAGGATCTGGGTTGGCACCGACAGCGGCGGGCTGAACTTCTTTGATCCGTCGACGGGGCAATTCAAGCGGTTCTCCGACATCGGGGCCGCGGCAGGCCTGCGAATCAGCAGCATTCTGATTGCCGCCGAAAATGAGCTATGGCTGGGCACCGGGCGCGGGCTTGTTCGTTTTAACCCTGAGAGTGGCGTGGCCAAATTCTTCGGCCGGTCTGACGGGCTCGCTACCATGAGTTTTTTGCCCGGCGCGGCCTATGCTGCGCGAAACGGTGAGTTCTTTATGGGCGGGCTGCGTGGGTTGATTTCGTTTGATCCCGATTCGGTTTTCGAAAATACGCAGCCGCCTGAAATTGCGTTTACTTCCATCATGCGCTTTGACACCGGGGACGAGCTGTTGCCCGCCGTCGCGAAGC
The DNA here is from genome assembly GCA_013003115.1 of Gammaproteobacteria bacterium. Lineage (GTDB taxonomy): Bacteria > Pseudomonadota > Gammaproteobacteria > Steroidobacterales > JABDLF01 > JABDLF01. The sequence goes on along the minus strand of JABDLF010000016.1, from coordinate 21,440 downwards.
CGGGAAGCGCGCCTATTGAGCTGGCTCATGACGAAGTCTTTTTACGCATCGAGTTCGCTGCGACCGATTACATGGATCCGTCGAGAAACAGCTACGCACACAGGCTGCAGGGCATCGACAGCGACTGGGTTGAAACCGGCAATGAAAACAGCGCAACGTATACAAGTCTCGCCCCCGGCCGCTATGTATTTCAAGCGCGCGCCGCGAATCCAGACGGCGCATGGAACCTTGAGGGAATCAGCCAGGAAATAATTGTCCTGCCTGCGTTCTGGCAGACATGGCCATTCAGGCTGTTGATGGCCGTTCTGGCTGCCCTGATAGTTTATGCGTCGCACCTGATGCGCACCGCAGCTATTCGCAATCAGAATGTCGCGCTGGGCTCGCTGAATGCGCGTTTACTGGATCAGATCAGCGCGCGCAACCGGATCGAGGCTGAGCGTGAATCGCTTATCAAGGAACTGGAAGAGCGCAATGCGGAAATGGAGAGATTTACGTATACGGTTTCTCACGACCTGAAAAGCCCGCTCATTACCATCAAGGGATTCCTGGGTTTGCTGAGGCAGGATACTGACGCGGCGCGCAAGGAAAACGCTGTTCGCGACATTGACAGGATTGAAAGCGCAACGTCTCGCATGAATCAGCTGCTGGATGAGCTGCTGCAGTTTTCACGTGCCGGCAAGAGCATTGCCACTCTGGAGTCCACTGATCTTGGCGAGGTCGTTAAAGAAGCGCTGAACCTGGCTCAGGGCGAAATTGAGGCGGCCGGAATCAGCGTCGCGGTGGCCGATAACTTGCCGGTGTTGATGCTCGACCGAATCAGGATGACTGAGGCGTTGCTGAACCTGATCAGTAATGCGGCACGCTTCATGGGTGAGCAACCCGATCCCCGTATCGAGATTGGTATGCGCTACGATGGCAGCAATCCGGTGTATTTTGTGAAAGACAACGGTATCGGCCTGTCGGAGGCGCACCGCGAAAAGATCTTTGAGCTCTTCGAGCGCCTCGATTCGAAAACGCCCGGAACGGGCATAGGTCTCGCGCTCGTCAAACGGATTATCGAGAACCACAACGGCCGGGTTTGGGTTGAGTCGGCCGGGGAAGGGCAGGGGGCTACGTTCTGCTTCACGCTTAACGAGAGTACTTCCCGGGAGGCAGTCAGCGCCTGAGAATAAATTGCTGCCGGGCAGGGGCTTCGGTGCCTTGGCTTATGCAATCGGGCAAAAGGCGTTAGAATCCCGGGCCTCCCGCGGACTTTGGGTAGCATTTTATGATTGCTTCGAATCCTCTACTGCTTGCCAGGGCAAGCCTTGTTTTACTGGTCGCGATGGTGCCGACAGTTGTTGGTGCGGCGCCCGCCTATGTAACGGATCAGCTGCGTCTCGGGTTCCATCGCGCACCCGACACCAGCGATAATCCTTTTCGCATGCTGCAAAGTGGCGAAAAAGTAGAGGTCCTGGAGCGCAATCGTTTTTATGCAAGAGTGCGGGCTTCAGATGGCGTCGAGGGATGGGTCAAGGCCGGGTTCTTGATGAATGATCGGCCGGCCGTATTGCGGGTTGCCGAGGTGGAGGCCAAGGAGTCGGAGCTTGATGCCGAACTTCAGAGAATTGCCGAAGAACGTGAGTCCAACAGCCAGCAGATAGCGAGCCTGCAGTCCAAGGTGGACGATGCGACGGGGCGGCTCCAGACGGTTCAGGACGAAAATCTTCGTCTACAGCAGGAAAACGAGGCCTACCAGGAACGCTTTTCAATACCGAGCGTGCCGATAACCTGGACGCTGGGGGGCGCACTTTTCACGCTGGTGGCCGGATTCTTGCTGGGGCTACTTTGGGTTGATCATCGCAGCCGAAAACGGCACGGCGGCATCAGGGTTTATTAGGCGCAAAAAAAGAAGCCCCTCCGAAGAGGGGCTCCTGTTTCAGTTTTTGCAGATCGTCTTAGTTGTTGAAGTAGAAACGGAAGCCTGCAACGTACAGATTTACGTCATCACCAATTTCAATGCGTCCGTCGAACGCAACGTTGTCGGTGAAGCTGTAAACGCCGCCCAGAACGAAACTGGTGTCGTCACCATCCGTGCCGCCCAAATCAACGTAGCTGATGCCGCCGTTAAGTTCGAACTGCTCGTTCACCATGCCGCGAATAATCGCGCTGAGGCCGTAGCCGTCATCGTCGGCGCTGCCGCCGGGGCCACTTGCGTCTGCCCGGACAAACGAGCCGGTAAACGCGAAGTCGGTGTTGTCCGACATCTCGACGCGGTAGCCGACACCTACATCCAGCAGGCTCAGATCAACGCCGAAATCAAAGTCCAGGTCCGTATAGTCGGCAAACAGGAACCAGTTCTCGTGCACGCTCACCGAGCCTCCGAAACTGAAGCCATCGCCGTCCACGTCCGGGTTGTCGATGTCACCACTCACGTAGGCGACTTCGAAGAAATCATAACTGGGGCTGTCGGCCTTAACGGCGCCACTTAGAAACGAGCCCAAAACCAGCGTGCTGGCAATGGCCAGTGTACGCAACATCGAGATATCCATTTTATATAACCTTTCCGTTTATAAACGGATTTAAAAGTTTACGACTGCGCGTGAAAGGCGCGTCTGCGCTCTCTCACCGCGGGCGTTAATATAGTGGTTTTACAGGCGCTTTCAATAGGGATTTTTACCCATTAAGTCCGTGACTGGCCAAAATGCTACCGCTGGTCGCCATTTCAAGACGCCTGGTCGGAATGTCCCGTAACGGGCCGGTTTGCGGCCTTCCAGGCACGCCAGGCGAGCAAGAAATTTAGCTGCAATAGCAGGGCAAAATTCCACTCGATGACGTTCTCTATCTGGTCCTTGTCCGCGACAAAATTTGTGATGGGAATGCTGCCAATTCCCATGATGAGCATGACCGCCGATACGCCCAGCATGCCCCTCGCGGCTATCCTGGCAGCCTCTACCCGGGCAATTCTCCGGGCGAATATCAGCTGGCCCAGGAACACGAAGCCGAAATACAGACTCACGCCGTAGCGCCGCAGCAGGCGATAGACGTCACCCTCAGAGCCTAGAAACAGCAGGTAAAGCACCAGGGCTATGGCGCCGATGGTGCCGCAGACGGCGAGGCTGTCGGGTTGCCCGAGTCGCGATGGTCGGCCAATCCCGATAAAGAACATGGTCATTGCGACGGCGCTTACGAGCATCAGGGGTTTGAAGACCCACTGAGACGGGTTGGTTCGCCCGGTGCTGCTTATGGATGTGCAGCCTTCGATGTACGGTATGCAGGCGGGCACCATGTCAAAGGCGATGGCAACGGCGTAGGCGAGGTGGGTGGCAAGAATCGGCAACACTGCGGTAGCGACGGCGAGGCGGCCGATGCGCTTTGACTGCGAGGTTTGCTTTTGCGGGTTTTGGCTCATCACGTGCCGCTAATCTTCCAATGTGTGGGCGGCGGTGTCGAGTCTGCCGGCGGCCGTGCAGGTGGTTTCCTGCTAGCATCCCCCCATGACGGCCGATACGGATAAAAAGCCCTCTGAACTGCGGCGGCTTGCGGCGGGCCGACTCGCGGCGGGTGACTTTGCAGGCGTGGAGAAATGGTGTCGGCAGGCCCTGAGGCATCAGCAGTCAGACGCAGAGGCCTGGTATCTGCTCGGCTCTGCCGCATTCAGGGCGGGCAAGCTGGATGCCGCACAAAGCTGCCTGCAAGAGGCAGTTCAATACGCGCCGGAACAAGTCGACTATCTCGTGCTGCTGGCACGCAGCTACTCCGTCGCGTGGCGTCATTCCGAGGCGGCTGCCGTCGCGCGGCGGGCGGTCGCGCTCGAACCGGCGGACGCGGCATCATTGAATATCATCGGTGAGATCTTGTTGCACGCCGACCAGCCGGCAGAGGCGCGCCCGCTGTTTGAATCAGCCGTCGCCAGGGCGCCCGGTGTCACGGAATATCATTTCAATCTCGCATCGGCGTGCCGCGTTCTGGGGGACCTTGCCGTGGCCAGGCAGCAGTGCGAGGTCGCCCTTGACTGCGACCCAGGCAACGCCCGCGCATGGTCGATGCTGGCGGAGCTTAATTCAGCCTCGCTGGCTGGCAAGCGCTTTGATCTGCTTAGTGATGCCTATGCCGCGTCAGCAAGCAAGGATCCGCAGCAACGTCTGCTAATCGGCTTCGCGCTGTCGAGAGCATGGGAGGCGCAGGGGAAATTCGACAAAGCGTTCGACGTGCTGCATGAGAGCAAGGCGCCGGCACGCCGACTCTTAAACTATACCTTTGCCAGCGACGCTGCTTTGTTCGACACGCTCACCGAAATTTTTTCCGGGCAAGTCAGAACAGACGAGACGGGTAGTAGCGCACCCGAACGCCCGATCTTCGTAATGGGCATGCCGCGCACCGGTACTACCGTGCTGGATCGCATGTTGTCCGCACACCCGGCAGTAATTTCTGCAGGAGAGGTGCACAACTTCGGGATCCTGCTGCAGCGGGCAGTTGGTGACGCGGGCCTCGGTGTGCCGACACCTGAGCGGCTGAGGAAAGCGCTGAATGTTGATCTGCAAGAGGTTGCTGAGCGCTACCTGGAAAGCGTTGCGGAACGCGTCGGCACTTCTGGCCGCTTCGTTGACAAGCTGCCCCACAATTTCCTGTTCGCGGGGTACATTGCGAAAGCGATGCCAGAGGCAAAGATGCTTTGTTTGCGCAGAAACGCCATGGACACCTGCGTCGGCAACTTCAGGCAGCTGTTTGCGCTCAACTTTCCCTATTACCGTTACAGCTATGACATCGATGACATCGCGCGCTACTACATCGCTTTCGACCAGCTCATGGCCCACTGGCAAAAAGTTTTGCCGGGAAGAATCCTGGAGATCAGCTACGAAGGCCTTGTTCGCGACCCCGGGACGCGGCTGAAAGAGATACTCAACTACTGCGGCCTCGACTGGGACCCGGCCTGCCTTGCGATCGAGGACAACCCGGGGCCGGTGACGAGCGCGAGCGCCGTGCAGGTTCGCGAGGCAATCAATACGAGAGCCATCGGCCGCTGGCGCAAATACGAAGCGAAGCTTGGATCAGTGATAGAGATGCTCGGGGACGCCGGCGTCGATATCGAGACCGACTAAGCAGGTTTCGCCGGGCACCAACAAGGCCACATCAATGCTTGAGCCAACTGATGTAAATGCCAGAGAGCTGCTCCTTGCGCTGTTCCGGGCTGGCGTTGAAGCGGTTAAGCCGTCGAAGTGCCTGCCCGCCTTTATACCTGCACCTGCAGGCGGCAGGACCGTGCTGGTCGCGGCGGGAAAAGCGGCCGCATCGATGGCGCAGACCGTCGAGCAGCATTTCCCGGGCCCCTTGTCAGGCATTGCCGTGGTACCGAACGGGCACGAGCTGCCTTGCAAGAGCATAGATGTGTTGACGGCCGCGCATCCGGTGCCTGATATGCGGAGTGTCACGGCCAGTCATCGGGCGCTCGAACTCGCTCACGGACTGAATGGCAGTGATCAGCTTGTCTGCTTGCTGTCAGGCGGCGGCTCAGCCTGCCTTTGCCTGCCCGCCAACGGCATTAGCCTTGATCACAAGCAGGCGCTGATCACAGCCTTGCTTGATCAAGGCGCGCCCATTTCGGATATCAACTGCGTGCGCAAGCACTTATCCGGCATCAAAGGCGGGCGCCTGGCCCTGGCGGCCCGGCCTGCGGCATGTCTGACGCTCGCGATTTCCGATGTCGTTGGCGACGACCCTTCGACGATTGCCTCGGGTCCTACCCAGCCAGACCCGGGCACAAGCGCTGAGGCTTTAAAGATTCTGAAGCGCCACGAACTGCTTGACGCGGGTGTTTCGCGCTGGCTGCAAAGCGAGGGCAGCGAGACGCCGAAGCCGGGCGATGATTGGCTTTGCAACGGCAGATACCAGCTGATAGCCGCCGCCAGAGACGCCCTCGACGCAGCGCAGTCGGTGGCTGAGAAAGAAGGACTGCGCGTTGAAAATCTGGGCGATGATCTTGAGGGGACTGCGCGTGCTCTGGCAAACGCGCATGTCCGCCAAATCGATGAAATTCTGCAGACGCGGCCACCTTCGCAGCCACGATTGCTGTTGTCGGGTGGAGAGACGACGGTTCGCGTAACCGGCAATGGCAAGGGTGGGCGCAATACCGAATACCTGCTCGCCCTTGCCGCGGCCCTGGACGGGCGACGCGGCGTTTCTGCCCTTGCCTGCGACACGGACGGCATTGACGGTCGTGGCGGCCAGGCAGGGGCAATCTACACGCCGTCGCTGAGGGACATGTGGCGGTCAAAAAACCTGGACCCGGCACGCTTTGCCAAAGACAGTGATTCTGCCGGTTTTTTTGCCTCGCTGGACGCGCTTGTCATGACCGGGCCCACGCTCACCAACGTCAACGACTTTCGCGCCATACTCTTAACGCCCGATGCGTGGCGCGCTTAGCGTTCGGGCTGGGTAGAATGGGTCAATGAGTCCAGACCAGAAATCCTCGCCCGCCCGGATGAGGGCGATTCGCGCTGCAATTGTTCATTGTCGCGGCGAGCCCGAGGCAGGCAACGAGGCATCCGCCATCGAATACTTTGATGATGGTGTGCTTGTGCTTGAAGGCGGGCGCGTCGTGGGCCTGGGGTCGGCAGAAGAATGGCTCGCGAGTCCAGCGGCAGGCGTGACCGTTGAGGATCGCCGCGGTTACCTGCTGGTGCCCGGTTTTGTTGACACGCATATCCATTATCCACAGACAGACATCATTGCCGGGCACGGCAAGCAGCTGATGGACTGGCTGGAACACTATGTCTGGCCGATCGAAGCGCGTTTCAATGATCAGCAAACTGGCGCTGCTACGGCTGAATTTTTCCTGGACGAGCTGCTCCGAAACGGTACGACTACCGCCTGCGTGTTCGGCACCGTGCATGTCGCGTCCATCGATACCTTCATGGCTGCCGCCCTGCGGCGCGGCATGCGGATGATTGCCGGCAAGGTGCTCATGGATAGAAACTGCCCGGAGACGCTGCGCGAGGATGCAGGCGATGGCATCGGGAAAAGTGCTGAGCTGATCGAACGCTGGCACGGAAAGGGCAGGCTCGCTTACGCGCTCACGCCGCGATTTGCGCCGACCTCGTCACCGCAACTCCTGCAAGCTATAAGCGAGCTGTTGCGTTCGCAGAACGACCTGTATCTGCAGACGCACCTGGCGGAATGCCAGGACGAAACCCGGCTGGTTGCGGAGCTCTTTCCGGAATCTTCCAGTTACCTTGGGGTTTACGACCAGTTTGGTCTTGTAATCGAGCGCAGCGTCTTTGCCCATGGGATTCACATTGACCATGACGACCGTAGGCGCATGGCGCAAGCAGGCTCGGCCATTTCGTTTTGCCCGACCTCGAATATGTTCCTTGGCAGCGGTTTGTTTAATTACCAGGCCGCAAAACGTGCCGGCATTCGCGTCGGGCTGGGTAGCGACGTCGGCGCGGGCACGCGTTTTGGTATCAGTGAAACGGCAGCAGAGGCCTACAAGGTTTGCCGCCTGCGCGGCGACGATCTGCACCCCTTCGAAGCTTTCTATCTTGCGACGCTCGGCGGCGCCCGGGCGCTGAGACTTGATGACAGCATCGGCAATTTCGAAAACGGCAAGGAGGCAGACTTTGTCCTCCTCGATTACAATGCGACTCCGCTGCTGGCGCGCAGAACGGCTGTGGCTACCGACCTCGAAGAACGGCTCTTTGCGCTGATGATGTTGGCAGATGACCGGGCCGTAGCTGAAACCTATGTGATGGGAGAGAGAGTTCATGAGCGCAGCTAAAGGCGGGCCGGCCAGCGTGGCCGAGAACAAGGTTGAAAAGTACTTCATTGGCGCACGCGAGCTGCTCGCCGATTCGTTTCGCCTGGGCATGCAGGTGTACGAGAGTGGTTTTCGGCCAAACTTTATTGTGGGGATCTGGCGCGGTGGTTCGCCCGTCGGAATCGCCGTGCAGGAGCTGCTCGACTATTTTGGCGTCGAGACTGACCATATTGCGATTCGTACGTCTCTGTATGCCGGTATCAATGAGCGTCGCAAACGCGTGCGCGTGCATGGCCTGGGGTATGTGCTGGACAACATCGATCATGAGGACAGCCTGCTGATCGTGGATGATGTCTGGGATTCGGGGCGCAGTATCAAGGCCGTAATTGACAAGCTCAAGATCCAGGCACGTCGCAATGCGCCGGATGATATCAGGGTGGCAACGGTGTACTTCAAACCATCGATGAACAAGGTGAAGGGCAAGCCCGATTACTTTGTCCATGAAACCGATCAATGGCTGGTGTTTCCCCACGAGCTTCAGGGCCTCTCCAAGGAAGAGATTCTCGCGAAACAAAGCGTAGAGGGGATTCGCGAGCAGCTGGAAAAACACGCGCTCAAAGACGCTTGACGCCGCGCAAAAAAAAGGCCGCGAAACAGCGGCCTTTTTTAAACTGGCTTAATGCCGGTCGCTACGTGCCGATATGCTCCGCCAGGAATTTTTCCATCGTGCCGTAGAAGTCGACGCGGTTTTCCAGCTTCTGGTAGCCGTGCCCTTCATCTTTCTGCATCCAGATGAAGTCCTTACCGGCTTTTTCAAGCGCCGTCTTCATAGCTTCGCCCTGGCACATGGGTACGCGCACGTCATCCTCGCCGTGCGCAAGGAACACCGCGGCCTTTATCTTCTCGGCGTTGCGCGCCGGAGAACGCATGGTCCATTCGTCCTCGTCGGTACTGATTACCTTGGCAAGGTAGTCTCTGCCGAATTTGGTTTCCGGAATGTCGCCACACTTGTTGAACAGGAACATGTCGTATACGCCGACGTAGCCGATTGCGCACTTATAAAGGTCCGGTTCACGCACCACGCCCTGCAGTGCCGCATAGCCGCCATATGATCCGCCGTAGATGCACAGGCGGTTGCGGTCTGCGATGCCCTGGTCCACGGCCCACAGCGTTGCGTCCGTGACGTCATCCTGCATGCTGGTACCCCAGTTCCGGTAGCCGGCTTGCTGGAATTCACGGCCATAGCCGCCCGAGCCACGGAAGTTAATCTGCAGCACGGCATAGCCGCGGTTAGCGAGAAACTGGTTTTCCCAGTTGTATCCCCAGGTATCCCGCGGGCCATGCGGGCCACCGTGTACGTTAACAACCAGCGGCAAGTCTTTCGCTTCCTTGCCCGGCGGCAGGGTCAGGTAGCCTCGGAGCTCGAGGCCGTCTCTGGCCGTGATTTTGATGGGTCTTTGCTCCGCCATTTGCTCCGGCTTGATCCAGGGCCGGCGAGAGACCAGGTACTTGAGCTTGTTGCTCTCACGATCATAAATATAGAAATCGCCGGGATTGGTGTCGCTATCCACCAGCACCACCCACTCGGTGGCGTCCTTGGTGTGAGAAGTAATCTGCACGTCCTGCCCTGGAAACGCCTTTTGCAGCCCGATGATGGCCTGGGCTTCCGGATGATCCGGGTTCAGCCACAGCGTCTCTGTTCTGCCAGGCATGTAGCGAATTCCGAGCAGGGTGTTGTCGGTGGCCGAGAATACATCTGATGCATCCACTTTCGGGTCGCGGAACAAGAGCTCGACGGAACCGTTGTCAATGTCATATTCGAAGATTCCACTGGTTGATTCGTCATGATTACTGGTTAGCATCATCTTGCTGCTATCTCTCGAAAGCCCTGCAGGCAGTGTGCGGGATTCTTTGTCGCGGCTGCCGAGGTCGAGGATCTGCCAGTCGTCTGAGTTCGAGGGCAGATAATGGGTAATCAGTCGTTCGCCGCCATCTGCCGCTTCGATTACAAGGCGCAGGTTTCCATCATGGTCCACTGCTGAGCCGGCGCTGAATGACTTGTTACTCGTCATTCTTGGCGAGCCCATGAAATGTTTTCTGCCGTTGTTCACATTCATGCGGAAAGGACGAACACCATCTGCGTTGAACTGCCCCACTACTATGTAGTCCGGGTCATTCTCAAGCAGATCAATCACGCGAAACTGGGTGCCGCCGCTGCCCTGGCTGGCCATTCGGCCGGCGCCCAGATACATGCGATTTTTGCCGTTGTAATCGCTGGCGTAGAGCTGAATCGGACCGCCTTTGGTGTCGAGGAAGCCCACGAATTTGCGCTCGCTCATTACCAGGCGCTTGTTGTTCACCCAGTGAAATTCGGTGACGCGGTGATACTTGCCGAACTCAAAGTTAGACTCGGCAACCATTTTCTTGCGATTAATAACGCGCAGCTTTACCTCGGTACCTTCCCGATACGTTGCGGCGAATCGCTTGCCGTCCGGCGAGATTTTTATCATCTCAAAGTCGGCATTGCGCACGAAGTCTTCGACAGGAAGTTTATCGGCACCAATAGCAGGAGCAGACAAGAGTAAAGTCAGAGATAAAAGGGTTGCCCAACGCATAGTCACGTCCTCAGTTCAAAATTCAGGTAATAATTTGCCGCGACAGCCGGGCTCCACATTATCTAAGGAACCCGCGGCGCGCTGCCGGGGGCAAGAGGATAAAGAAAACGGCGCGCAAGAGAAAGGGGGTATAGACCTAAGCGCTTGATTTTCAGGTTGATGAACGCCGGATTACAGCGTTTGTACAGGATTGATAAACAAAAATGGTGTCGAAATATCGCTGATGCACCGGCCTCGGCGGCTCAAGTCTCCGGAGCAAGCAAAAGGCGATGAACGAGTTTGGGAAAATTGGTGGGCCCGGCGCGCCAGGTGCCCTTAAATAAGTCGCTGACGATTGGTCGCGCCGAACTACGTTAAGGCTGAATCGTGTAGCGAGCAAAAGGCGCTAAACGAAGCCGAACAAATGATGTAACCAAGCGAGTCGCACCGTCAGGACAGCGCGCCAGGTGCCCTTAAATAATTCGCTGACGATTGGTCGCGCCGAATTACGCTAAGGCCGATACGCGTGGCAAGCAAAAGGCGCCGAACGGAGCGGAATAAATGATGCGACCATGCGAGTCGCAGCGCTCTCCCAGCGCGGGATGACGATTCCGTTCGTATGGATCAGTAACCCAAAACGATTTTCTATGGGAAAAGATTGGTGGGCCCGGCGCGCCAGGTGCCCTTAAATAAGTCGCTGACGATTGGTCGCGCCGAACTACGTTAAGGCTGAATCGTGTAGCGAGCAAAAGGCGCTAAACGAAGCCAAAAAAATGATGTAACCAAGCGAGTCGCACCGTCAGGACAGCGCGCCGGACGCTCTCAATATAGTCGCTGACGTGTGGTCGCGCCGAACTACGCTAAGGCGGAAGCGTGTAGTGAGCAAAAGTCGATAAACGAAGCCAAATAGTGATGTGACAAAGCGAATGACAGCGCCAGCGAGACTGTTCAGCAATGCGCGACGATCGCACAGCGCGGGATATAGACGCTGTCTGTTTGGGGAAAGAACCCAAAACGAGAAAAATGGGAAAAGATTGGTGGGCCCGGCAGGACGAGAACCCGCTGCGCGCGATGACTTTATTCAGTTGGTTCGCGAAAATACGCAGCGAGACCGTGACGCCTGGCAATGCGCTGTGGTGTCAATGAAGTTGAAATTTCTTGCTTGAAAATTGGTGGGCCCGGCAGGACTCGAACCTGCGACCAAGGGATTCACTCGACCCGTCGTTTACGACGGAAGTGGACTATCTCATCACCCGCGACAATGTCGCTAGGGTGCGGGACGCTCTTGCCTGTTATTAAGGGGGCTTTACCCCTCAGGTAGTCTCTGCACCTTCCTGCGGTGTACCGCCGGCTTGGCTCAGGGTTGCCGAGAGCGAGGCTCCTACGGTTTCCCTGAATTCATCCCGTTCATCTTATGGCTTTCGCCAAAAGCGCACCTTTTGATGAGTCCCCTGCTCTAACCAACTGAGCTACAGGCCCAAATTTTCTTGATAGTAAGTAGCGTACTCTCGCTTTGGTCTAAAAAAACACTAAAGAGTCAGTCCGCATTTTGCATCAGCGCCTGATTTTACTTGGTCGGCGGACTGCTAACCAACTGAGCTACAGGCCCAACTTCTTACTTTGTCAGAAACGTACTCTCGCAATTTCTGAAGAATCACTCGCGATTCAGTCCGCATTCACCGTCAGCGCCTGATTTTACTTGGTCGGCGGACTGCTAACCAACTGAGCTACAGGGCCCATGTTCTGCGGGCCCGCGATTTTAGCAGTCGGCAGCGCCTCGGGCGAGCGGAATCGATGCCAGCTTGGTCGGGGGATGGATTCTCCGCATAATTGATCGGTGACTTACCAAAACCAGTCAAAGAGCCCTTCCATCTGGAGCGTGTTGCCCATACTGCTTTTAGCCAGCGCTACCAGCATTATCTCGACAGATCTCTATTCGGCCTCTCTGCCGGCACTACCCAGTCTCCTCAACACGACGCCTTCCATGGTCAAGCTGACAATGAGTCTCAACATTCTGGTGCTGGGTCTCGCGCAGCTCATACATGGCCCGTTGTCAGACAGGCTCGGCCGCCGCCCCATGCTGCTTGGTGGGCTGCTCGTTTTCTCGCTTGCAAGCGTTGGCTGCGCGCTGGCGCCGGATATTGAGACTTTGTTGGTCATGCGTGTGCTGCAGGGAGCCGCCGCTGCCGTTGAGGCTGTGGTGGTGCTGGCCGTCATCAGGGAGGTTTTCGACGAAGAGGGACAGGTGAAGGCCCTGGCATGGTTCGGGATTGTCATTGCGCTTGCGCCGGCGGTGGCGCCCATTGCCGGGGGATACATTTTTGAGTTGGCCGGCTGGCGAGCAAATTTTCATGTCATGGCGGTCGCCGGCGTGTTGACGGCCTTGCTGGTTTATCTGCGATTGCCGGAATCAGGCACTCCGGATCCGATGGCCACCCGACCATCCAGGGTGATGCGGGCTTACCGGGATCTCATGACCAACCGCGTGTTTGTGAGTTATGTCGCGCTTGAGAGTATCTGTCTGGCTGCTATTTTCGCTTTCATCACGGCAGGACCATTCATCTACATCGATCTCCTCGGTCTGAGACCAACGGCTTTCGGCTATTTCCAGGCAGTGATCGTTTTGGCATTTTCAGCCGGCAGTTTTCTCGCGGAGCGCATTGCGGGCAGGTTGCCGCCGCGTCGTATCCTGATGGCTGGACTGTATATTTCCCTGGCCGGTGTTGCCTGGTTGGTTTCTGTTATCAGCATGGGTGTCAGCTCTCCCTGGCCGTTAACCGGGGCCATGTCGGTTATTCTCTTTGGAGCCGGTCCCGTGTTTGCCACGACGCCGATGCTGGCGATGAAAGCGGCGGGCAAAGTGATAGGCGCGGCGGCCGCGCTGATTGGTGGGACAGAAATGCTGGCGGCCGGGCTGGCCTCTGGCGCGCTAAGCTTCATGAGCAGTGAGTCGGCGATGCCTTTGCTGCAGGTTTTTGCCGTGCTGACGCCGCTGGCGGCCCTGGCATTCGTAGCCAGTTCCGAGACCAGCTCGGGCAAAACAAATGAAAATGGGAGTCGACCTGGTGGGCAAAACCAATCTGATCGTTGAGCAACTTCGGCAAATTGTCGGTGATCAGGGACTGGTTGCCGACGACGCCAGTCGACAGCCTTACCTCCGGGACGAACTTGGTGCCTTCCATGGCAGGGCCCTGGCCATCGTGCGGCCTGCAGACACGGAACAAGTGTCTGAAGTCGTAAAGGCCTGCGCCGCAGCCGGCGTCGCTATGGTGCCCCACGGTGGCAATACGGGTTATTGCGGCGGCGCGACGCCGGATGAGAGCGGGCGCCAGGTGCTGATCTCCCTGGAGCGAATGCGGCGGATACATGAGGTTGATGCGATAGGTTATACCCTGACGGCGGATGCGGGCTGCGTGCTTGCCAACCTGCAGGCAGCAGCCGAAGAGAAGGGTCTGCTGTTTCCTTTGAGCCTCGGTTCCGAGGGTAGCTGCCAGATTGGTGGCAACCTCTCCACCAATGCAGGCGGCCTCGCGGTACTTCACTACGGCAATGCGCGCGACCTGGTACTCGGACTGGAGGTCGTGCTGCCCGATGGTGAAGTCTGGGACGGCATGAAGGCGTTGCGTAAAGACAATTCCGGCTATGACCTCAAACAGTGGTTTATCGGTGCAGAAGGCACGTTGGGCATCATAACGAGGGTGGTTCTGAAGTTATTTCCGCGCCCGGCATTTCAGGCCACCGCGCTGGTGGCGGTCGCAAGCATTGCAGCAGCGTGCGAGCTGCTGGCGGCGGCGCGAAAACTCTCGGGTGATGCGGTGACCTCGTTTGAATACATACCGGGATTTGCGTTGGCACTGGTTGGACAAAACATCGATGGCGCAAGAGTGCCCTTTGATGACGATTATGCGCACCATGTGCTGATTGAGCTGTCCTCGCATCAAGAAAATATTCAGCAGACTCTCGAGGACATTCTTGAAAATGCGCTTGAGTCGGGCCATGCGCTGGATGCCGCAATCGCGGGTTCCGGTGAGCAGCGTGATGCCCTGTGGCGACTACGCGAATCGGTGCCGGAGGCGCAGCGACACGCAGGCGGCAGCTATAAACACGATGTATCCGTGCCTATTCCGAGGATCCCGCAATTCATGGACGAGGCCTGCGAGGCCGTTTTCGAGGTGGCAGGGGATGCGCGCATCTGTGCTTACGGGCACCTGGGCGACGGCAATCTGCATTTCAACCTGTTGCCACCTGCCGGTATGTCCCTGGAGCAGTTCAAGGAAAGCCCGGGACCCCGGATATCACAGCGCATTCACACGCTCGCGCATCGATTTGAAGGCAGTGTTTGCGCCGAACACGGCGTAGGTCAGCTGAAGGCTGGCTTGCTCGCGCAATATGCGAGTCCGGTTGCACTAAAAATGATGCGAGACATCAAGCACGCGCTGGATCCCGCTGGGCTTATGAATCCGGGAAAAGTCCTGTTGCCGTAGTCGGCGCTTTGAGTCATCTTGAACGCGCAAAAAAAAGCCCGCTTCCGGCGGGCTTTTTTCCGGACTGGCTGCGCGCTCAGTCTTCGAGCAAAAAGCTGCGCAGCTGCTCAGAGCGACTGGGGTGCCGCAGTTTGCGCAGCGCCTTGGCTTCAATCTGGCGAATGCGTTCGCGCGTCACGTCGAACTGCTTGCCCACTTCCTCGAGCGTGTGGTCGGTGTTCATGTCAATACCGAAGCGCATGCGCAGCACTTTCGCCTCGCGCGGCGTAAGCCCCGCCAGCACGCTGTGCGTTGCCTCGCGCAGACCTTCGCCGGTCGCCGAGTCGATGGGTGAGTCAACAGAAGTGTCTTCAATAAAGTCGCCAAGATGCGAGTCTTCGTCGTCTCCGATGGGTGTTTCCATGGAGATGGGTTCCTTGGCGATCTTGAGCACCTTGCGTACTTTGTCTTCGGGCATTTCCATGCGAATGGATAGCTCCTCCGGCGTGGGCTCGCGACCCATCTCCTGGAGCATCTGCCGACTGATTCGATTGAGCTTGTTGATCGTCTCGATCATGTGCACCGGGATTCGAATGGTGCGGGCCTGGTCTGCAATGGAGCGCGTGATAGCCTGGCGAATCCACCACGTCGCATAGGTGGAAAACTTGTAACCGCGTCTGTATTCGAACTTGTCGACGGCTTTCATCAGGCCGATGTTGCCCTCCTGAATCAGATCCAGGAACTGCAATCCGCGGTTGGTGTATTTCTTTGCAATAGAGATAACGAGGCGTAGGTTGGCCTCGACCATTTCCTTCTTCGCGCGGCGGGCCTTTGCCTCACCGATGGACATCTGCCGATTGATTTCCTTGATCTCGGCGATAGACAGGTAACAAAGTTTTTCTATGCCGATCAGCTTGCGCTGCGAACGCTGGATGTCTTCTTTGAGCTTGCCGAGCACGGATGAATGCTTGCGCTTGGCGCGAATATGCTTGTCAATCCACTGCAGGTTGGTTTCATTGGCAGGAAAGCTGGCAAGAAAATCCTTGCGCGGCATTTTTGCTTCGCGAACGCAGTAATACATGATCTGGCGTTCCTGGCGGCGAATCTCGCCCACCGTCCTGCGCAGCTGGATCGTCAGCTTTTCAAAAACCTTGGGCGTGAGCTTGAGTTCCAGCACTTCGGCGGCGAGGGTCTTGCGCGCCTTTAGCGTCTTGGGGTCGCCCGTGCCGATTTCCTCTATCAGTTTGATAACGCGCGTACGCAGGCGTTTGATCTTGGCAAAGCGCTTCTTTGCCTCTTCAGGGTCGGGCCCGGTATCGACTTCCTTTTCGTCGTCATCGTCATCGTCCGACGTGCCGTTCTTGGTCTTGGGCTTCTGAACTTCGTCTGTCTGATTCGGGTCGATAAAGCCGGCAATGACATCAACCAGTCGCGAATCTCCGGCGAGGACGGGCTCGTACAGATCAAGAAGAAGTTCGATGGTAAGGGGAAACATTACCAGCGCACCACGTACCTGGTTGAGGCCTTTCTCGATGCGCTTGGCAATGCGGATCTCGCCCTCGCGTGTCAGCAGCTCAACGATACCCATCTCACGCATGTACATGCGTACCGGATCAGTAGTGCGTCCAAACTCGCTGTCGACCGAAGCCAGTGCGGCTGCCGCTTCATCCGCTGCATCATCGTCGTTAGAGACAGCGTTATCCGACAATATCAGCTCTTCGGTATCGGGCGCCTTTTCGTAGACCGTGATGCCCATATCGT
Organism: Gammaproteobacteria bacterium; assembly: GCA_013003115.1. Classification (GTDB taxonomy): domain Bacteria; phylum Pseudomonadota; class Gammaproteobacteria; order Steroidobacterales; family JABDLF01; genus JABDLF01. The sequence continues at coordinate 4,887 of JABDLF010000016.1, read as the reverse complement.
TAATCATGTTAACGATGTCTTCGATCTGCTCCGGATCAACGATGTCGTTGGGCAGGTGGTCATTAACCTCGGAATACGTCAGGAACCCCTGTTCCTTTCCGCGGGCGATGAGCTTCTGCAGACCTGTTTTGGTCTGGCTAATTTTTGTATTTGGCGTTGTTGTCACTATCAGTCCAGGTTGTGGGGTCAAATAAACCAACCAGCATACTAAAAAGTAGCTGCTCCATCCATAAAAATCATGCGCCGCTCGCCTCGTTTCCAGCTTCTGCAGGCGCTTCGCTTCTGGCAACGTGAAGGGCCCTAAGTTCCTCTTTTTCCTCGCTGGACAGGCCCTCATCCGCCATTTTAGCCAGCAGGATTCTCTCCCTTTCGGGGCTAAGCTGGCTGCCGATACGAGTAATCAGGTCCTTAAACTCCTGTTTCAAGCCCTCCGGGCTGAATCCTTTGCGCTGGCCGAGCTGGTCGAGCCGCTGATGCAGCAGCTTCTGCAGGTGCTCGCCCTCGGGCCGCTCTCGCCACCGCTCAAGCAGCGCTGCGGTGTTGAGCCCGGGTGTTGCCTGGCCCTGTGCGATGAGTTCGACGAGGATCTGGTGACCCTTCTGCGCGGATTCCGCCAGTGCCGGGGGCACGTCAATGCCAACCGCCAGGTGCGGGTTTGCCAGCAGATGCCCGATGGCGCGCCGGGCCAGCGTGCTTCGCCCTTCTGCCCGCGAAACGGGTGTTCGGCCTTGCCTCGCAGTTCGTACGCGTTGGCTTTCTTCACTGAGTACCCCTGCGAGCGCAGCGGGCGCCATGCCCACCGCGTCTGCGACCGTTTGCGTAAGCATTTCCCGATAAACGCCGGTGGGGATACGGCCAAGCAGTGGCCTTGCGGATTCGGCCATGGCGGCTCGCCCCTCCACGCTGTCCATATCAACCTGGTCCGACAAGTTCTTTACCAGGTACTCGGAAAATGGCATTGCGCCGTCGATGCGTTTTTCAAAGGCTGCGCGCCCCTCGGCCCGCACGAGTGAGTCCGGGTCTTCGCCGTCCGGCAGAAAAAGGAAACGGATGTCCCGGCCCTCGCGCATTTCCGGCAGCGCGTTTTCGAGCGCTCGCCATGCCGCCGCGCGGCCGGCCCGATCGCCGTCGAAGCAGAAGACAACCTGGTTGGAAACCCGGAACAACTGCTTTAAATGCTGCACTGTTGTGGCTGTGCCCAGGGTTGCGACACCGTAGCGAATGCCGTGCTGCGCGAGGCCCACTACATCCATGTAACCCTCGACCACCAGCAGTCGAGGGATATCCCTCAGCGCCTGGCGCGCCTCATAAAGGCCGTAAAGCCCTTCGCCTTTTTTGAACAGCGGCGTTTCAGGCGAATTAAGATACTTGGGCTCTCCTTCACCCAGCACCCGTCCGCCAAACCCGATAAAGCGGCCTCGCGTATCTCGAATCGGGAACATCACGCGGTTGCGAAACCGATCGTAGAAACCGCCGCCGTCGCGTTCGATAACCATGCCCGTCAGGTGCAGCCGGCGCTGGCCGTCCTCGTCTTTACCGAGTTTCCCAAGCAGTGCGTCCCAGCTATCCGGCGCAAACCCGATGCAGAACTCAACGGCGATCTGACCCGTCAGGCCGCGGCCCTTCAGATACGCAATCGCTGCGGCATGGTCTTTTAGCTGAGACTGATAAAAATCGGCGGCGGCGCCGAGTACCTGGTAAAGGTCATCATTGCTGCGGGCAGGGGCGGCGCCCTCTTCGCGCGGCACCTCGAGGCCATTCATCGAGGCGAGCTCCTCGATCGCTTCAACGAAGCTCATGTGGTCATGTTCCATGAGGAAGCCGAGCGCGGTGCCATGCGCCCCACAGCCAAAGCAGTGGTAGAACTGCTTGCCGGGGCTAACCGTGAAAGAGGGCGTTTTCTCGTCGTGAAACGGACAGCACGCCTTGTACTCATGGCCCGCCTTTTTAAGCGGCGCACGGCTGTTTATCACCTCGACGATATCCGTTCGGGTCAGCAGCTCGTCGATAAAATGTTGTGGGATTAGTCCTGCCATGTCCTGCCGCCAAAACCTTGGCTTTTTGATAAGGGGCATGCTGCCGCTTACGTGCGTCTTGCTCTGCAGCGCGAGTGGGCATGTCTTCTGTTTGTAAGGTCGCCTCTACAAAGCATAGACCAGGGCGAAAAAATTACACCGCTGCCTGCGCTCCGGCGTTGGGGCCCGGTCTCCGCCTCGTATCTAGTTCTGGCCGAGTCGGGCTTTGACCGCCGAGCTGGCGGCGCCCATGTCGAGCTGCGCTCCGGCGGCCTGCTTAAGCCAGGCCATGACTTTGCCCATGTCGCGCGGGCCTTCAGCCCCGGTCTGGGAAATCGCATTTTCAATCAGCGCAGCCGTTTCTTCCGGCGAGAGTTTTTCGGGCAGGTAGCCTGAAATAATGTCGATCTCAGCGCGCTCGACCGCGGCGAGGTCGTCGCGACCGCCCTTTACGTATTGACTCACCGATTCGCGGCGCTGTTTGAGCATTTTTTCAAGCACGGCCATTACCGCGGGCTCATCGAGGGTAGTGCGCTCGTCTACTTCGCGCTGTTTGATGGCCGCCGTGACCATACGCAGAACGCCCAGCCGCTGCTTGTCGCGAGCGCGCATGGCGTCCTTAACGTCGGCATTAATTCTTTCACTCAGGGACATAGAGGGCCCCGGGGGCAGTCTGCGTGTGGATTGTGTCAGCGCTCTGTCGGTGCATTACCAGAGCTCAGGTGCGGGACGCACTCAATACATGCGTTGCTGCCGCGAGTTGTCGCGCGACATTTTCTTGGCGTGGCGCTTAACGGCGGCCGCTTTACGGCGCTTGCGCTCCTGGGTTGGCTTTTCGTAAAACTCCCGACGCCGCAGTTCCGTAAGAATGCCGGCCTTTTCGCAGGCGCGCTTGAAACGGCGCAGGGCGGCATCAAAATATTCGTTTTCTCTTACTCGAACGCTTGGCATTGCAATCACTACTCCGGAAGTCTCATTGGCCTCATTCGCCTGCTCTGGCATTGGCAGAAGCAGACTGGCCGTAAAAAAAACCGGGGTGACCCGGCTGGCGAACCCGCTATTTTATTAGCCTGAGTGTAGAATTGCAAAGCCAGATGACGGGCCGGCCAAGGCCGGCCAGCAGCCAAAACCAGCAACACAGGGGCAAAATTGAAGGTATTGGGCATAGAAACATCCTGCGATGAGACGGGAGTGGCGATTTACGACCCGGACCGCGGCCTGATGGCGCATCGGCTGCACAGCCAGGTTGCCCTGCATCGCAAATTCGGCGGCGTGGTGCCCGAGCTGGCCTCCCGCGACCACATACGAAAGCTCCTGCCGCTGGTGGATGAATGCATGGATGAAGCGGGTATAGGGCCCGAGGAGCTGGGCGGGATAGCCTACACGCGGGGTCCCGGGCTGGTCGGCGCACTGCTCGTCGGCGCGTCCACGGCGGCAGGTCTTGCTTATTCATGGCGCGTGCCCCTGCTCGGCGTACATCACATGGAGGGGCATCTGCTGGTGCCCCTGATGGATGAGCCAGCGCCCGATTTCCCGTTTGTCGCGCTATTGGTTTCCGGCGGGCATACCCAGCTGGTGGAAGTTGGCGGCGTTGGCCGCTATCGATTGCTGGGCGAAACGCTCGACGATGCGGCCGGCGAGGCCTTTGACAAGACTGCCAAACTGCTTGGGTTGCCTTACCCTGGTGGCCCGGAACTCGCCAGACTCGCAGAGAAAGGCCGGCCTGGGCGGTTTCGTTTTCCGCGCCCAATGATCAAGAAACCCGGCCTCGATTTCAGCTTCAGCGGTCTGAAGACTGCTGTTCTGACGGCGGTAGAGAAGCTGCGGGCGGAAGGCGGAGAGCCAGGCGAACAGCTGCGGGCAGACATCGCGCGGGGTTTTGAGGATGCCGTGGTCGAAACCCTCAGCGTAAAATGCCACAGAGCGCTCAGGAAAACCGGGATATCCCGCCTGGTCGTGGCGGGTGGCGTTAGCGCTAACAAGAATCTGCGTGCCACCCTGGACAAGATGACGGCGGATACAGGCGCCCAGGCGTTTTATCCGCGCCCTGCCTTTTGCACGGACAATGGCGCAATGATCGCTTTTGCAGGATTTTTGCGACTGTCTGCGGGAGAGTCGGACGCCGAACTACGTCGGCCGCGGCCGCGCTGGCCACTTGAAGAACTCAGCCCACCCGGTGGGGCTGCGGACGCTGCGTGATGAATACGGAAGATAAATCAATGGACAAAATTTTTATCAGCGACCTGCGCATAGAAACCGTCATCGGTATTTACGACTGGGAGCGCAAGATACGCCAGCCCGTGAACATCGATCTCGAAATGGCTGCCGATATCCGCCGGGCCGCCGCTACGGACGCCATAGAAGACACCCTCGACTACAAGGGTGTCGCAAAACGGCTTATAAAGTTCGTGGGCGAATCCGAGTTCCAGCTTGTCGAGACGCTGGCCGAGCGGGTTGCCGAAATTGTAATTGGCGAGTTTGCAGTGCCCTGGGTTCGCGTTCGGCTCAGCAAGCCAGGTGCGCTGCGCGGGTCGCGCGACGTTGGCGTGGAGATCGTGCGTGAGCAGGAAGCCGGGCATGTCTGAGGTCTTCGTAGGGATTGGCAGCAACGTTGAACCCGAGCTGCACGTGCAGCGCGCGCTTGACGAGCTCGGCAAGACATTCGGGGCGCTCGTTGTTTCTCCGATTTATCGCAATGCGGCTGTAGGTTTTGAAGGCGATGATTTTTTGAACCTGGTTGTGAGGTTCCACACGGATCTCGATGTACAGGTTCTCGTAGATGTTTTGCATAAGGTGGAAGTAAGCTGCGGCCGCCACCGGGGCGAGGAGCGCTGGGGCCCGCGCACGCTGGACCTTGATTTGCTTCTTTACG